>JAFDAI010000024.1 GCA_019313905.1 Deltaproteobacteria bacterium
CCTTCTCTTAAAGCAGCCTGGCACGAAGACCCCGCTTGCTGTCAGGGATACTGCCATGTTGGAGCTTCTGTATGCGACGGGGATTCGCGTGTCGGAAGTGATTTCTCTGTCCATGAGCAACATAAACTGGCAGGCGGGTTATCTCATCGTTGTGGGAAAGGGAAACAAGGAGAGGATCGTTCCGATTGGAAGGGCGGCCTTTGACTGTCTGAACCGATATGTCGAAGTCTCAAGGCGGAAGTTGTCCAAGGGAAAATCGGTAAACACCATTTTCCTGAATAGATCGGGAACAGGTCTGACACGTCAGGGGTTCTGGAAGATTGTAAAAAAATATGTTAGGAAAGCCGGATTGCAAAAAAAGGTTTACCCTCATACGTTCAGGCATTCTTTCGCGACACACCTTCTGGAGGGAGGAGCTGATTTGCGTTCTGTACAGGTAATGCTCGGTCACGCCGATATATCCACCACACAGATCTATACGCATGTCACTCGTGAGAGATTGAAGGAAATTCACAGGAAATATCATCCAAGGGGATAGTGATGGACTACTATCGCAGTTCTGTAGAAAAGAAGAGAAAAACCAGAGAACCCCGGACAGGAAAGAGCAGATTTCCCCTCTGGGTGATAGTTCTTGTCGTGCTGGTGTCTTTTATTGTTGGAGTTGTATTCAGCTCACTGGCGGCGAATCTTGGAAGTTTCTCCTGGTTGTCAAGGATGAAAGACACTATTCTCGTTGCTGTCGCGGGAGGAACTCCCCAAACCCGCTACATCGATATCGAAAAGAATGGAAAGGACTACATATTAAAGGAAGGAGACCGGTTTGAGATCTCTTATCGTGATGAATTTGTCATAAAGAAAGTAACGACAAACTCTCTCTTTAACCGGGGTATCACGGTTGATATTGAGGGAATAGGGAGCTCAAACGACTTGGAGGCGCTGTTAAATGGAATTGAGCTGGTTGACAGAAAGATAGCGGACGACAGCAAGACTTCCGGAATCAATGTCATGTATCGGGGTAAGATCATTACATCCATCCCGATAGATGTAAAAATCATGCCCCAGGACTGGTTGAGATTTGCGAAAGGGTCCAAAACGGAAAAATCCAGAATAGAGTATCTTGAACGTGCTATTCGCATGGAAAAGGATGACATAAATGCGCGCAAGATGCTGGCGAAACTGTATGTAAAATCCGGGATGACCAATAAGGGGATTCTGGAATATAAAAGGATATTAAAACAAAAACCCGGTGATCTGGTCTCTCTTATCGAGCTTTCGAAGATATACATACGTGGGAAACAGTACGAGAAAGCCTTAGCCATTCACCGGAAAATCATCAAGATCGACCCCAAAGACGATGTTGCCTATGCGAATATCGCTTATTCCTATGCGAAACTGGGAAACTGGAAGAGGGCAGTTGCCAACTGTAAGGCTTCGCTCAAACTTAATCCCGGCAGCACCACAGTTCGTTATAACCTGGCTGAAGCTTATGAAAAAACGGGCAGGGACAAGGATGCAATCGCGCAATATGAACAAGTTTTGAAAAAGATGCCGGGTGATGTGAATGTTATGGTTGTTCTCTCGGATGCCTATCTCAGGGTAGGCAGGTATGATGATGCAATAAATCTGTATAGAAGAGTTATAAAAAAACAGCCGAAAAATGCCTCCGCATACGCCAACATAGGACTCGCATACGGGAACAAAGGGGTTCCGGAAAAAGAGATAGCGAATTACAAGAAGGCCATCTCCCTCAGGCCCAAAGATTCGGTAGTACATTTCAACCTTGCCATGGCGTACGAGAAGGGGAAACTTTACGATAAAGCAGTCCTGGAATATCGAAAAGTGCTGAAACTCAAACCCGGTGATACCGATGCCGGGCTACGTCTTGCCGAGCATTACCTGGCGAGGAAAGATTATAGCAGCGCGCTGGGTATGTACGAAAAACTGGCAAAGGCCCAGCCCAAAAATGCATCCATATACGAAAAGGCCGGTTTTGCATATGGAGAATTAAAGAAGTATAAAAAATCTGCCGCCAATTATGAAAAGGCCATAAAATATGGCGCGAAGAGCGAATATGTCCACTATAATCTTGCCTTCGCGTATGACAAGATCGGAAAGAAGAAAAAGGCAATCTCCGAATATGAAAAGTTCGCTTCGCGCAAGCCTACTATGGAGGTACTGACCATACTGGCGGATTACTATATGGAAGAGAAACAATATGACCGGGCCATAAGCACCTATAAAAAGATGATCAAGATTAATCCCCGGGAGGCAGGATTATATTCGGGTATAGGGTATGCCTATAGCCTGAAGGGGGATACAGACAAGGCGATTGCCAACTACAAGGCTTCTATCCGTTATGACAGTGAAGATGATATGGTGTACTGCCGGTTAGGCGAGGTCTATGAGAAGAAGGGTATGTATGAGGAGGCACTCGGGGAATATACAAATGCGTATCAGGTTAATCCCGATTCGAACGAAGCGGCGCGCAAGATACCACATATGAAAATTCGGATATTACAGAAAAAACACCAATAAATAGAGGGAGTAGTGAAAATGGAGCAGATTATTCTGGGGGACATGGTTATCGGCGGGGATGCTCCCTTTGTTCTGATTTCAGGTCCATGCGTTATCGAGGACGGTGTAAAGACGGAGAAAATAGCTCTGTACCTGAAGGATCTGGCGGGAGAGCTTGATATCCCTTTTATCTTCAAGGCATCCTATGACAAGGCGAACCGAAGCTCCATGAACTCTTTCAGGGGCCCCGGATTGAAAGAAGGTCTTGATATACTCAGGGGAATCAAGGAGGGTCTTTCAATCCCCGTCCTTTCTGATGTCCATCGATTTGAGGAGATTGAAGAAGCATCGAAGGTATTGGATGTGATGCAGATTCCGGCATTTCTGTGCCGGCAGACGGATTTCGTAGTGGAAGTTGCCAGAGTTGCCGGGATAATCAATGTCAAGAAGGGTCAGTTTATTGCTCCGTGGGACGTCTCCAATATATTAGACAAGATAACATCCACGGGGAATAAGAATATAATGGTTACAGAGAGGGGCGTGAGTTTCGGTTACAACAACCTTGTTGCCGATATGAGATCAATTCCCATATTAAGGAGAATGGGGTATCCGGTGGTCTTCGATGCCACACACAGCGTACAGCTTCCGGGTGGGGCCGGCAGTTCGTCCGGAGGCAACAGGGGAATGGCGGTTTATCTGTCACGTGCGGCAGTTGCCACGGGAATTGACGGATTGTTTCTTGAGGTTCACCCCGATCCCGAATGCGCCCTGTGCGACGGTCCCAATTCTCTTTATCTGGATTCACTTCCAGGTCTTCTCGGAATGCTTAAAGAAATAGACAGGATCATTAAAACCGACAAAACTTGAAAGAAGAACAAATTATGGAAAAACCTTTCTTTGAAAAGATGAAAATGGTTACCCTTCTGGTATTGGATGTTGATGGTGTGCTGACCGACGGGAAAATAATTATTGATGATCTTGGAAATGAATCTAAAAACTTCAACGTCAGAGACGGGCACGGTCTGAAACTTTTGATGAGAAGCGGTATTGATGTTGCTTTCCTGACGGGTAGAGAGTCGGAAGTGGTGAAACACCGTGCAGAGGAACTCGGAATCAAAGATGTTTATCAAGGAGTAAAAGACAAGGCAAAGGTGCTGGGCGAGATGCTTGCCGCAAAAGGATTGTCTGGTGAGTGCGTTGCGTATGTGGGGGATGACATAGTGGATATTCCTGTGTTCAGGATGGTTGGGTTCTCGGCTGCTGTTGCGGACGCGCTCGATTATGTCAAGGCAAATGCCGATTATGTTACCGTGAAAGAAGGGGGAAACGGGGCGGTGAGAGAAATCTGCGAAATGATCCTCAGCGCCCGTGAAAAATGGAATGATGTAACGTCGAGATATGGAATGAAGGTTGAAAAATGAGACTTTCCCTTTACATATTGGCAGTTAAATGGTACGTTTCTTGCTAAAATACTTGGGAGAGTTTTTGAAGATACGAACTTCCACTAATCCTGTTTATGCGCGAATGAGCGCAGGTAGTCGGAGCATTTTTTCATGCTCAAAATCATACTGTTCAGCTTTTGAAAATCTCCCCGGACTAAACTTTTGTTAAAGAAAATATCAACGAAGAAACTGCTCATTGGAGGATGCGTTCTTCTTGTTGGTGCGTTGTTCCTGTATGTACTTTGCATCGTCCACAAAGAGGAGAAAGGCGTTCTGAAAGTCATTTCAGAGCGGGTTGATCTTCAGATAAAAGATTTTCACTATACCGAGGTGGGAGATCCCGATCTGGTATGGGAGATTAACGCGGATACCGCAAGATACATCAGGAAGGATGACATTACCCTCTTTGAGAATGTTGAGATAAAGTTAGTTTTTTCCAATGGTGGAATATATACGATAACAGGTGAAAAGGGATCTCTGCATACCGATACAAAGGATGTGGATATATATGGAAATGTGGTTGCTGTTTCGAATAGTGGATACCGCTTTGAGACAGACAGACTGTATTACACCCATAGTAATAGAGAGGTTCACACTAAGGATACCGTGGAGATGACACGTCCCGGGACCGATGTAAAGGGAGTTGGTATGATTCTGTCGTTGAAGGACAGAAAAGCAACCCTGTTGTCCAATGTCAGCGCAGTAATAAAGAAAAAATAACCTTGATCGGGTACTTGCAATATATGAGAAAAAAAATCTTCCTGATATTGGCGTTTGTAGTGATTCTTCCCCTTGTCTCATCAGTAAAGGGCATGTGCGGCGGGGAAAATCCGATACAGATAACATCAGATCGTCTGGATGCTTACGATGACAAGAGCCTTGTTCTGTTTTCCGGAAATGTCGTAGTTGTCCAGAATGATACGGTAATAAATTCGGACGAACTGTATCTCTACTATGACAAGAAAAGCAATGGAGGAAATACCATCTCCGGCATAACCGAAGGCGCGGGAAAGATAGAGAGAATCGAACTGAAAGGCAATGTAACCATAAAAAGGGGCGAGAGGACCGTTACCGGAGACATGGCTGTTTTCTATAATGCTGATCAAAAAATCATAATGACCGGCAATGCTGTGATGATGGAGGGGGCGAACGTGATCAGGGGGGACAGGATTACCGTTTTCCTGACGGAAAACAGAGGAGTTGTGAATGGTTCCGGCGGAGAGAGGGTTACAGCTACTATCTACCCGGGTGACACTGAATAGGGACTAAGACCGATTTATTATAAAACAGGGTAAATTGAATTCTTGGAAAAGTTGCTTGCGACAGAACTGGTAAAAACCTACAACGGGCGACGTGTTGTGGATAAGATCAACCTGGAGGTTAACAGGGGGGAAGTGGTTGGACTGTTGGGGCCTAACGGTGCCGGCAAGACGACAACCTTCTATATGATGGTTGGTCTGATAAGCCAGGATGGCGGGAGCGTTTTGTTGAATGGTGAGGATATCAGCCACTATCCGATGTATATGAGGGCGCGGAAGGGGATAAATTATCTCCCGCAGGAACCGTCAATATTCAGAAAACTTACAGTGGAAGAAAACATAATGGCTATCCTGGAGACACTGAATATAAGTAAAGGGGAGAGAGAGGAAAGACTGCACAAGCTCCTCGAAGAACTGGACCTTTCGGGCCTTTCAAAAAATATGGCATATTCACTTTCGGGAGGCGAACGCAGGAGGGTGGAAATTACAAGAGCGTTGGTTACATCGCCACAGTACATGCTCCTCGACGAGCCCTTTGCGGGCATTGATCCAATAGCAGTCGCGGATATTCAGGATATTATACGTAGACTGCGATCAAGAGAAATAGGAGTGCTGATTTCTGATCATAATGTGAGGGAAACTCTCAAGGTTTGCGACAGGGCATATATCGTAAACGAAGGCACTGTCCTGGTTGAAGGTGATCCGGACTATATAGCAGGCAGTGAAATTGCCCGTAAATTTTACCTCGGGAAAGATTTCGATCTATAGGGAAAACGATGGTTTTCGAACTCAAACAGACTCTTAAACTGACGCAGCAATTGGTCATGACGCCGCAGCTTCAGCAGTCGATCAAGCTCCTCCAGCTTTCGAGATTAGAACTGGTGGATACCGTAAATCAGGAGCTTGAAGAAAATCCTCTCCTCGAAGATCGGCCTGCCGATAGTGATCCGGAGACAGATGTTGTCCCGGAACTTGATGATATGAAGGTTGAAACGAAGACAAAGGAGATCACCGGAGAGGGGGATGGAAAAGAGGATTTTGACTGGGACGGCTATCTCGAAGATTTTGGTCCAATGGGCGTTCCCTATTCCCGCGAGAATGTGGACGCGCCGTCTTTCGAGAACACACTTACCAAAACAAGTTCTCTTTCAGATCACCTGCTGTGGCAGCTTAACCTGTCGCGTTTCACTGATGTGGAAAGGCGTTTGGGTGAACAGATCATAGGCAATTTAAACAGCGACGGATATATCATGGCAACCCCTGAAGAGATTGCATTTTTAGAGGATGTGGATCCGGCTCTTGTTGAAGATGTCCTTGAAAGGGTGCAGAAATTCGATCCCCCAGGTGTCGCCGCGAGGGATTTGAAGGAATGTCTGCTTATACAGATCAGACTTCTGGATATCGATTCACCACTTCCGGAAAAGATAGTTGAAGATCATCTGAAGGATCTTGAGACGAGAAACTACAACAATATAGCCAGAAAACAGAAGATTTCCATTGATGACGTCAAACAGGCAGTGTTGCTGATAAGCAAACTGAACCCCAAACCGGGGCTCCTCTACAACGAGGAGAGGCCCCAATATATAATCCCGGATGTATTCGTTTTCAAGGCTGGAGATGTATACAGGATTGCCCTGAACGATGACGGCATGCCAAGGCTGAGGATAAACAATCTTTACAAGGAAATCATGAGCGGTATGAAAAACAACGAAGGGGAAGAATGCAAAACCTATATCAAGGATAAATTGCAGTCCGCGACCTGGTTGATAAAGAGCATTCAGCAAAGGCAAAGGACAATTTACAGGGTATCTGAGAGTATCGTGGAGCACCAGATTGAGTTTTTTGACAAGGGCATCAATTATTTAAAACCCATGGTCTTAAGGGACATCGCTGATGATGTTGAGATGCACGAGTCAACGATAAGCAGGGTTACCACGAATAAATACATGCATACGCCGAGGGGCATATTTGAACTCAAATATTTCTTTAACAGCGGAATAAACAGGGTAGGCAATACCCAACAGATAGCATCGCAGAGCGTTAAGGAAAAAATAAGGCAGATAATAAGTGAAGAGGATAACAGGAAACCATATAGTGACGATCAGATAGTTGATATACTTGTAGACTCGGATATATCCATAGCAAGGAGAACGGTGGCAAAATACAGGGAATCGCTGGGAATATTGTCCTCATCCAAGAGAAGGAAGTATTTCTAATCTGATGAAATACCGATTGACTTTTATAATCGGCTCAAATATAAGGCGGAGGTTCATCGTGTTGCTGATCGATGAAATCGTTTTAAAGAATTTGATAGAGAAATCAGGAGGACTTAGTGCCTGACACCGAGTCTACTATAGAGGAGGAACACGCATGCAAACTTATTATGTTAGTAAAAAACTTGCCAGGATTGAAAGATATATAGACAAGCCTGTAAGTGCCCATGTGATACTGTCCGTGGAAAAATTCAGGAATGTTGCAGAAATAAAATTGTCGGCCAGGAATACAGCCCTTCAGGGCAAGGAAGAGGCGAAGGAAATGACTCTTGCCGTAGACAATGTCATAGATAAGATAGAACGACAGATGAAGAAATATAAGGGAAAAACGAGGAATCACAAGGATGCTGCATCCATGGGCGAAAGTATGGGGTCTGGGGATCTGTCTGCTGAGGAGTATGATGAATACGATGAAAACCCCGAAGTGATGGAGACCAGAAAGGTCGTACTCAAACCTATGTCTCTGGAGGATGCGATCTTGGAAATGGATGAGTCGAGGAACAGGTTTGTCATTTACAGGGATTCTTCCTCTGAGAGTGTGAGTGTTATTTATCGTCGTGATGACGGGAAGTATGTCCTGATAGAGACCAACAGCTGAAACAGAAGGTGAACCACAATGAATATCCAGGATATGCTTAAAAAAGAATTTATCATTGAAAATCTGAAATCCAAGACGAAAAAAGAGGTTCTCGTTGAATTATCGGATGCTTTTTCGCATGGCGATACGGGTATTGACCGTGATGCTGTAATTGAGGTATTGCTGGAGAGGGAAAAACTTGGCAGCACAGGGATAGGTGATGGTATTGCCATACCTCATGGGAAACTTGCAGGTCTTGAGAAACTTATCATCTCATTCGGAAGAAGCGTGACGGGAGTTGATTTTGATTCCCTGGATGGTAAGCCTGTGCACATCTTCTTTTTACTTTTGGCTCCGGAGAATTCGGCGGGACAGCATCTGAAAGCGTTGGCCAGGATATCGCGAATGCTGAAAGATGTCTCCTTTAGAGAGTCTCTTGTCAAGGCTGAAACATCTGAAGATGCATACAATCTTATAGTTGAAAAGGACGGGACATATATTTAAAGTCTCTGTCTGTAATATCTGTGTTTTTTCGCGAAAAACTAATCACAAAATTTACGAAAATACGAGAAATCTAAGCGTTGTTTCATCCTTCTTCTCCCATCCCCCCTCTCGTGTTCTCATGACGGTTTTTTTAAACATTTGGGTTGCGGATTTGCCGTCTTGGGCATCCGCCCTTTTCTTTTGATAATTCATTCCAATTGCGGAAAGCATATTAAAGGCAGAGTTGCCATGTCGAACCGGAATAATACAGCGGAAACAGCAAGCATACAGGGTGTGTTGGTGGAGCTGTTCGGTGTAGGGATTGTCATAACCGGCGGGAGCGGTATAGGCAAGAGTGAATGCGGCTTGGAGTTGGTAACAAGGGGTCACAGGCTTGTCGCTGACGATTCAGTGGATATAATAAAAGTTCCTGACGGTACACTCTACGGCGAATGTCCTGATGTGACGAGACATTTTATGGAGATCAGGGGAATCGGCGTTGTTAATGTGAAAAGCCTCTTCGGCCCGGGTGCCGTAAGCGACGGTGTATCGGTGGATATCATTGTCGAACTGATCAGATGGGAAAACTGGGAGGATCCGGACAGATTGGGTTCAGAAGAACAACACTACCGCATTCTTGCTGTTGACCTGCCAATGGTTAGACTGCCCGTAAGATCGGGGGGGAATATGGCAACTGTCATAGAAATAGTAGCAAGAAATCATATACTTAAAAAAAGAGGCTATAACGCTTCGATGGACCTGATAAAGAAAGTTTCCGACAAGATAAGAAAGGCAGGAAAGCAATGAAAAACCTTCGTATCGTCATTGTGACCGGCCTGTCGGGTTCCGGGAAGAGTACGGCCCTGAAGGCTCTGGAAGATATAGGCTTCTTTTGTGTGGATAATCTTCCGATCATGCTTCTCCCCAAATTTCTGGACCTGCAGACCGAAGCCTCATCCGAAGTTTCGAAAATAGCTCTGGTTATGGACCTGCGTGAGAAGCATTTTCTTGAAAAGCATATAGACATCCTCTCCAAGTTGAAAAAAAAGAAGTACAATATCGAGATACTTTTCCTTGATACGAACGATGATCTCCTTCTGCGAAGGTTCAGTGAAACGAGGAGAATGCATCCCCTGTCGGAGGGCAAGACCATTCTTGAAAGCATAAAGCTAGAACGAGATAAACTGCAAGAATTAAAGGGGATGGCTGGCAATGTCATTGACACGTCGAATTACAGCGTTCACCAGCTGAAGGAACATGTCCAGGGACTCTATCTTGCTCCCGGCAAGACCAAAAAGCTCCTTATAAATCTGATATCGTTTGGATACCGTTTCGGTCTGCCTCCGGACGCGGATATTGTGATGGATGTTAGATTTCTTCCCAATCCCTATTTTATTAGTGATCTCAGGGAGCATAGCGGTAATGAAAAAATCGTGGAAGAATATGTTATGCGGTGGGGTGACACAGAGAAGTTTCTTCTGAACCTGTTCAAAATGATGACATTCCTGACGCCACTGTACGAAAAAGAGGGGAAATCATACCTCAATATCGCAATTGGGTGTACAGGGGGGAGACACCGCTCCGTGGTCATACTCAACCAGTTAACCGGATATTTTTCGGACAAGGGCTATACGGCAAATGTAAGCCACCGGGATATAGACAGGGCGTGAGGGAGTTTACTCCTTACTCCTTACTCCTTATGGAGATGCCAGCTTTCTCGCTATATTATCCTTTATCCAGTGTGGGTCCCACCATTCCACCGGGTTTACAAATTTTCCTCCCACTATCATACTGAAGTGGAGATGATCGCCTCCTGCCATGCCGGTGTTACCTGTGCGACCGATCATCTCTCCTTTCCCGACTGCTTGCCCCTTATTTACGCTCACCGACGAAAGATGACCATAGAGGCTGAAGATTCCCATGCCGTGATCTATGATTATTGTATTGCCGTAAATTCCAAGATATCCTGCAAAGACGACAATGCCCCCATTTGACGCCTCTACCGGTGCGTTTCTCGTGGATGCGAGATCAACTCCCATATGCACGCTTTTGCTTATTTCCCTGCCATCATGATAATAGGTTCTCCTGTCGCCGAAGGTTGCCATGGTGGCGGCATTTTTCATCCGGAGGAAGGTTCCTTCCCAGAGTTGCTCCGGCCGTGTGTCTTTGCAGATCGTCTCAATGCTTGTCAAGTTGTGCGCTCTCATCTCCCTGTTTGTGCGCGAGAAGGCTTCGAGCAGGGTTGTTTCTTTCAGATCTTTGTATCTGCGTTGAAACTCCGGCATTTTCATTTCCAGGAAACGCTGACTAATATTCATCCTGTCCCTGCGGAACTTCTTGTTTCTTATATGAAAAGAGACCGGGCAGAGTGAACTGTTTCCGGCATTGTCTTCAGCCAGGATATTTATCTTCAGATTTTTCTTTGCGGCATCCATGGGTATAGCAAAGTAAGATATATAGCGTATTCCGTCCGTTGTGGTCTCCGGATACGAGGGAAAGAAATCATTGTCGACCTGTACGCCGCTTAGAGGCACATCTTTTGAAAGGTTGTAAGTTACGACACACGAACCCCCGGGATTTATATAGTTGGAAAAACTGGCAGGGGATATCCTGGGCGGTATGGTATCTATAACCACTTCGAATGCCCTGACCGTTGTATTTTTTCTAAGGGAATAATCAGTAGTGGATATGCCGACCGTAGCAGTTCCATCGTGGAGCTTCAGTTCTTCCGGAAATACATTGACTGTAAGGGTTTCTTTATTTACCCCCTTTTGGGGCAGGTTCAGAGAGTTTAATGTGTATTTCTTTCCGTCCTGCGATATATCGACGGAAACATTGCGAAGACCACTTTTTCTGTCGATGCAGATGACATCGAAGGTTGTTTCCAGCCCTATCATCTTGATATTCCGGTTTAATATTACCTCCGGTTTTTCTCCCTCGCAATAGATCATGAATGACCAGATTCCTGCACCCACTATCGCAATTAAAACAACAAAAAACAGATACTTCAGATACTTCTTCATATAATCCTCTCTTTCATGATTTCACCAGATCTTCTCAATTTCATCCAACCCTTTCACAGTTGACCTTATATATAATAACTGCTATGTTTTTCAATCTATTTTGACGGCACTTTGGATTTTCAAAAAAGGGCTGACAGGAAAATTTGTTTTCCCGTATAATCTGCGGATATAGGGATGTTATCATGCTGAAAAATAAAAATGTCGTTCTCGGGATAACAGGTGGTATTGCCGCTTACAAGGCTGCGGAGTTGACGAGGGAGCTCCTGAAACGAGGGGCGGAGGTGAAGGTTATCATGACAGAGAACGCGGTCAGATTCATAGCTCCGCTTACCCTGCAGACCCTTTCCGGCAACCCCGTTTACAGCGACATGTTTTCCCTCTCCGGCGACGCTGAAATACCTCATATATCTCTGGCACAGACGGCCGATATAATCGTCGTAGCTCCGGCAACAGCCAATATAATCGGCAAGATCGCGTCTGGCATTGCCGACGATCTCCTCTCTACGACAATAATAGCCACAAAAGCCCCCGTGCTAATATGCCCGGCTATGAATTCAAACATGTATGACAATCCCATCCTGAGATCCAATATTGATAAGCTTTCCTCGCTGGGCTATCTCTTTGTGAACGCCGGATATGGAGAACTTGCCTGTAAGTCACAAGGCCCCGGAAGATTGCCGGACCCCGGAGATATTGCTGAAGAGGTGGAGGTGGTTCTGACAGAGAAAGACCTGGAAGGACACAGGATACTGATAACAGCAGGTCCGACCAGAGAATCATTTGATCCGGTGAGGTATATATCCAATCATTCATCCGGGAAAATGGGATATGCCCTGGCCGTTATGGCGAGGAGGAGGGGTGCGAATGTCACATTAATCAGCGGGCCCACCGCGCTTTCCGTACCGGCTGGTGTAAGATTTGTCGGGGTATTGAGCGCTGAGGAGATGAGAGATGCCGTAATGGAGCGTCTGGAAGATTCGACAGTCATTATCAAGGCTGCCGCGGTAGCCGATTACCGTCCATCCATTGCCTCGGATTCCAAGATAAAGAAAAAAGATGGGGGGCTGGATGTTCGCTTTGAGAGGACGCCCGATATAATATCCGAGATCAGCGGTAGGAAGGGTGATCGCATACTTGTAGGATTTGCCATGGAAACGGAAAATCTTGTTGAAAATGCGAAAGGCAAGATGCTTGCCAGAGATATGGACCTGATAGTGGCGAACGAACTTGGCTGTCCCGGCTCCGGATTTCAGCACGACACAAATATTGTGAAGATAATAGACAGGTCAAACGGCATCGAAGAATTACCCCTTATGGACAAAAAAGATGTGGCGGACAGGGTTCTGGACAGGGTTCTGGAAATTTCCGGCAGAAGGGGTGGAAAATGAGAGACGAGCTTCTGGAACTGACAAGCGCCTTGAAAAATCAGATAGTATCCGAAAAAGAATCAAGAAATGGTCTTTACAGTAAGCTGTACATAAAGGGAAATTCGGGTGCGTTATCATCCGCGCCTGTTAATGCTGCGGCGAATAGCAGGGTGGTTCACATTCCATCCATCACGTTGGAGGATATAGAAAAAGAACTCGGAGACTGCAAAAGGTGCAAATTGCACGACAAGAGAAACCACATTGTTTTTGGAGAAGGCAGTCCCATCGCCGACCTTGTATTCGTCGGCGAGGCCCCGGGAAGAGACGAGGACCGGCAGGGGAAACCCTTTGTGGGCCGAGCGGGGCAGTTGCTTACTGACATTATAAAGGCTATGGGGCTGGAGAGAAAAGATGTGTATATATGCAATATATTAAAATGCCGTCCCCCCGAAAATCGCAACCCCGAGCCTGATGAGATCGCCGCGTGTGAACCCTTTCTGATCAAGCAACTTGAGGCCATACAACCACGCGTTATTTGCGCGATGGGTAAATTTGCGGCCCAGACCCTTCTCAAAACAGGCACAGCCATCTCCATGCTGCGGGGCAGATTCCATTCCTATCACGGGATAAAACTCATGCCTACATACCATCCGGCTTATCTTCTGAGAAATCCGGGCGCAAAAAAACAGGTCTGGGAGGATGTGCAGATTATTATGGAAGAGTTGAAACAGCAATGATCATAAATGATTCAGTTGATTTATGAAGATTTTCGTTCAAGATCAAGGCGTGCGAAAAAAATAATCACAGACATATAGTTGATATTTCGAGGATTATTTTTTGAGGATAACGCAGAGATTGGGCGAAAAGACCATTAATCAACAGAATCATAGATCAGGGCATGAGATAATATCAAATACCATCCCCGCGAAAGCGGAAAAGCAGGTATTATCGGGTGAACTTCATGAAAAACAGAGTACGAGCATATGTTGTTTTATTGACAGTTGTTGCGCTTCTTCTTGCCGGTGGAGCAGTACAGTCTTTTGGTGAAGAGAAAAAGAGCGTCTTTGACGTGATTACAATCGATTCGGCCATTACCCCTCCCGTTGCGGACTATGTTATCAAGAGTATAGACCTGTCGTATGCAGATGATTCCGCCGGGATCATCATTCTTCTGGACACACCGGGCGGGCTTGATCTGGCCATGAGAGATATAGTCAAGAAACTTTTGAACCCTCCGTTGCCAGTCATCGTTTTTGTTTATCCCTCTGGAGCACGTGCGGCGTCTGCGGGGGTTATGATAACCATGGCTGCACCGGTGGCCGCTATGGCCCCGGGCACAAATATAGGAGCCGCCCACCCGGTGGCAATCGGGATCGGGGGCAAAATGGACGAGACAATGGCGAAAAAGGTGGAAAATGACGCGATTGCCTACGCCATGGGAATAGCGAAGAAAAGAGGGCGCAACGCCGGGTGGGTCAAACAGGCCGTGAAGGAGAGTGTCTCCATTATGGCTGAAGAAGCGCTCAAACAGAATGTTATTGATGTAATCGCATCCGATGTAGAAAACCTGCTGAAAAAGATAGACGGGAAGACAATATCACTCCCCTCCGGGGATGTGATCCTTAAGACAAAGAGTGCCGTTATAAATAAAATGGAGATGGGATTGCGGGAGAAGATTCTTGTAACCCTGAGTAATCCCAATATAGCCTATCTTCTGCTGATGATAGGGTTGGCCGGTCTCTATTTTGAATTTGCCAATCCCGGGGCGATTCTGCCCGGTGTCGTTGGGGGGATTTCACTCATATTAGCCTTCTTCGCCATGCAGACCCTTCCCGTGAATTATGCCGGCATTGCGCTGATAATCTTCGGCATAATCCTATTTATCGCGGAGATAAAGATAGTAAGCCACGGCATGCTCAGTGTAGCGGGGATTATCTCACTTGTATTGGGTTCTATTATGTTATTTGA
The DNA here is from genome assembly GCA_019313905.1 of Deltaproteobacteria bacterium. Lineage (GTDB taxonomy): Bacteria > Desulfobacterota > Syntrophia > Syntrophales > UBA2210 > UBA2210. The sequence goes on from JAFDAI010000024.1 coordinate 14,907, forward strand.
GACTTCATCATCTCCGGCCGTCAGGGTATCGCTTGGCGTAATGATTCCCACAATCATTATAGTGTCACTCTTTTTCATTGCGGTTGTATCGCTTGCCGTGAAGGCGCAGATGAAAAAGCCTTTCACGGGCGTGGATGGTATGGTCGGTCGGGAAGGCAAGACAATAACCCCCGTATATACCGATGGAAAGGTTCTTGTAAAGGGAGAGCGCTGGAATGCCTTCAGCAAGGAATTAATAGAGGAAGGGACGGATGTAAGTGTGGTTGGCATAGAAGGTTTGAGGCTCAAGGTGAAAAAAATATGAGAAATATACGGGAGGATATATCATGTACACAATAATCACATTAGTTGTCTTGGTAGTGATGTTCCTGGCGGCCGCGATAAGAATACTCAACGAGTATGAAAGGGGCGTGATATTCCGTCTGGGAAGGGTCATAGCCACCAAGGGGCCCGGTCTTATCATCCTGATACCCGTAATAGACAGGATGGTAAAAGTGGACATGAGAATCATCACGATGGATGTTCCCCCGCAGGATGTGATAACGCGGGACAATGTATCCATCAAGGTAAACGCGGTGATCTATTTCAGGGTCATGGCGGCCAACGATGCCGTTGTCGAGGTTGAGAACTTCCTCTACGCTACCTCCCAGCTCGCGCAGACCACGCTGAGGAGTGTCTGCGGACAGGTTGAACTGGATGAAATCCTGGCCGAGAGGGAAAAGATAAACGCTCAGCTGCAGGAAATACTTGATCGAAGCACCGACCCGTGGGGAATAAAGGTGTCGACTGTTGAGGTGAAGCACATTGACCTTCCACAGGAAATGCAGCGGGCGATGGCGAAACAGGCGGAGGCCGAAAGAGAGAGAAGGGCAAAGGTCATCAACGCGGAGGGCGAATTCCAGGCCGCGACGAAGCTTACTCAAGCGGGTAAAATGATGGCAGAACAGCCAATATCCCTGCAGCTTCGCTACCTTCAGACGCTTGCTCTTGTGGCCGCGGAAAACAATTCGACAACCCTCTTCCCCATACCGATTGACCTGTTTGGACCATTTATGGAACTTGCGAAAAAGAAGGATAAATAGGTTAACGAAACCCAAAAAGGCCGAAGGAGGCTGATGTGAAAACCGAGAGAGACACACGGGGGTTTATAGGGGCAGCGATTCTTATTACCTTGGGAATACTTATCATTTTGAACAGTAGTGATATCTATGGATTTGATAAAAGCTGGCCGATACTTCTCATCGTAATATCAGCCACCATGCTTGCCCAGCGTTCCAAAGATGTCGGGGGCTGGTTTATCGGTGTTGTAGGTGTTGGGTTTTTTGTGATGAGGAATTTTTGTCCGGAGATTGAAGACTGGGGAAAATATGTATTCCCGGTGCTCCTGATACTTCTGGGAGGGTATATAATATTCAAGAAGGGCAGGGGAAAGAGGCTACCGTAACAAGCTCCGTCGACCTTCATTCCTTTAGTTTGACTCGCAGGTGCCCTTCTTCTATCTTGATTCCGTCGATACCGGCCGCGAAGGCATTCCAAAATCCTTCCCCGGCACCAAATTCTTTCACCAGATCCACATTCTTGAGATTGCCCAACCAGGCATTGGGGAGGGGGACACCCCAGACACTAACCCCCTTTAACGCCACGACCGGCTTACCTCCGGCATAGGTAAGCTCTACACCTGCGGTCACTTTAAGTGTCTTGCCGCCAAAAACGGGGACATCCTCATCCATGGGTATGAGCAGCTTCATGCTGGCCAGATCACCAGAGAGATCGATCGCCAACCTCTTCGCAAGGTCAGTATTCTTCGCCAACAGGGCGTTGAGTTCCCTTTCGCTTAAGACAATTTCCCGTCTGGACGCATCTTCGCTATAACTTTCAGGTTTCAGGGGTATTTCCCCGGTCGATTGTGACTGCTGTTTGCGTGTAACATCCGTTTTCTGCAGGGGATCCAGTCGCTCTATCTTTGCAGTAAGGGTCTGTTCTTCCCGGGCGCTCAGCGTCACCGGTTTTAATTCGGAGGGAAAGAGATAAACTGTAATCACCCATACTGTGGCCACTATTGTGATGATGGTTGCGATCACTACGATTCCAAGAAGCTTGAGCCACCCGAGGCGCGACTGAGCTGCCGGTAAACTTGGACCGGATGTATCGTTTTTCATGCCTCCATTATTTCCTTTTATCCTTCTGCTCTCCTTTTCATGTTCCTTATAATCCATGATATCCCCCAACGCCCTCTCCCTCGACATTCTTCAGGAGCCTCATGATATTGCCGGAGAAGATGAGTTCCTCGTCCGCCGCCGGTAGATTTAACTCCATAATTTTTTTCTTGCGTGCCAGTGGTGTTGAGAAAGGATAATCGCTTCCATACAGCAGTCTGTGTGGACCATACCTGTCAATAAATTCCCTGATTTCATTCAAGTCGGGGAGCTCTGAAGACATGTCGGCATAGGTATTCTCCCTTTTCCAGAAATTATCATCCAGAAACCTGTGGAATCCGCCGTTCATGTGACCCAGGTGTGGAATGATGAAGGGTATTCCCTTGCCCATTCCATCAACAAGCCGAAGCGTATTCTCGTACGTTTCCTCGAGCAATATGGCGAACCCCTGTTCTCTGATAGCATCTATCATTTTGGCACATTTCGGATCGTCATAATGATATTCCGGCTCATTCCCGTGGCGATGCCATTTAATCCCGCAGTATTGTTCGAGATCTGACGTGTCAAAATCATTCCAGACGAAATGGAAAGGATATATGCGGTGGGCTCTGTTCCTGAGGGAGCGCAGATACTCACGAGAATGTCTGCGCCGGTTCTGCCAGTATTCATCGTCGCGAGAGTCCAAATTGTACCGGTCGTAAATTTCCATAACCGGGGAAAAACAGACGGCGCCATCTACCCCCGCTTCATCGAATTCCGGCGCGATCTCCTCATAAGCCTGCGGCGCTGAATCATCCAGTTCACCGCAATGAACGTGACAGTCAATAATCATAAAACTAGTCTCCCAAAATAGTGACAGCTGTACATGCTCAATAATCAGAATTAATTCGAGTCTGACTCTGTTTTTGCTTCTTGTGCAAGTTTTTTTTAAAGCGGTTGCGCGCCCCCGCCGAAGATAGAAAACAACAGTGCGAAGATCAACAGTTGAATGGCCCAGCCGATGGCGCATACCCCGACAGCCCGCAGTGTGCTTGTATAATCAAGGGCCTGCCTGACCGCGATCACCATTGCCACCAGCATCCAGAGTGACGCCACCAGAAAAATCACCCCTCCCAGCCCCGGAATAATGCCTAATATGCGAATCAATCCGGGAGAACTCGAAAAGCCGATTGTGCGCAGCAGTTCGCCGGGATCTGACTGGGTCTGCGGTTCCGGAAGGAGTTTTGTGCCGATAAAGTACGTGAGATATGCCCAGACATACCACCCTGCAAGGGCCCCGATCGTCCCCATCACAAGTCCGCCGAGCCCGCCTGTCCCAATGGCGCCTATCCCGGCTGCCAGACTGGAAAGGACAACAACCGCCATAGCTTGGCGCATTGCCCCCTTGTCAGCCTCAACCTCTTCATACAGGTTGACATCCAACTTGGCAGCGCGAATGATACGATCCTGAAAACTATTCATGATATCCTCCTGGGTGATTTTCACCATTTTGTCTGTCTGTATAGTTCAAATCGGCGCCTACAGCCAGATATTTTCTCGCGTCATGAGCCAGAGGCCGATTTGAATCCTCTGAGAAATTCGATTAATTTGTATTGATAATTGAAGATTATAGAAATGAGTGGCTATTCCCGGTCATACACAATGAATTAAGTGTTATATTACCGGAATTTCTCTATTTCCCTGTATTTCCTCGATGCATACCTGTGATCCGGGGTGTATCTGTTCACGCTTTGTTCCGTTCATATACATCATTCCCCTCGTCCCCCAAAAGGTGGCAGTCATCTTTATTTTGTCTTGACCAGCAGGGCCGCCAGATAACTTTCGGGCATGCGCCCGCTACCGCGGAAATCCGTATCCTGCCCAAGAGACTTGATCGACTTCACTTTTTCTCTGCCACCGGCAACCACCATGTTCTCCAACGCCTTATGGGAAAGCCCGCTGAAATTCGTCGCCGCCAGCAAAACACCGCCGGGTTCCAGGATGTTCATCGCCGCATCAATCAGAACGGGAAAATCTTTTTTAACGCTGAATACTTTCCCATCATGCCGGGCAAAAGAAGGCGGATCAAGGATCACACAACCAAAACGGTTGCCCTTCTTAAGAGCCAGCTTCATATACGTCAGGGCATCGGCCCGGACAAATTCATTCTCGGCGCAATCCAGCTGATTAAGTTTATAGTTTTCGCGGCCACGCTCCAGACTCTTACGGCTGATGTCCACATTGATAACGCTCGACGCGCCATAAGCCCGGGCATACACGCCAAAGGAACAGGTGTACGCAAAACAATTCAGAACTTTGACCCCTTTTGTCAACCCGGCAACGATCTTCCTGTTGCGGCGCATATCCAGAAACAAACCGCTATTCAAACCATCATTGAGATCGACGCCGAAATGAAGAGTGTTCTCCTGAACCACCGTCCGGGACGGCGCCTGATCGATATAGACGCTTGCGTTGATCTGCTCTGACTTGAGCGCTTTTGGGTCCAATCTCTCTTTGATAATAAGGTAACGGGCGCCAAGACGGCTTTTAACAAATTCCGCCAGAGCTTCCTTGTGGGCGATCCATCGCTTATCAAACAGATGGATCACAAAGTGGCCATCATACTGTTCGAGCACTAACCCGGGCAAGGCATCGCCAAGCCCGTTGACGAGCCGCAGGGCATTCGTTATTCTCCTCAGAGGCTTCCGCCTGCTAGTAGCCGCCTCAATAAGATCAATCGTCTTTTTGTCCATCGTTAAAGATCCTGACATTGCACAAAAAAACCGCGCCGGGTTAACCGTGACGGTCGCTAAAAACAGTAGGGCTTACGTTTTCTTTTTGGCTTCCTTTTTTCTTTTTTATGCGGACACTTGTTACCCATAACGGGTTTCTTCCCATATGACACCAGTTATATAATACGGGAAGTGTCGCCATATTCCTAAAAAATAATCGCTGTTCTCAATTTTTTTGTATAGAAATGAGTGGCTATCCCCGATTACACACAATGAATTAAGTATCATGTCCCCGAAATTCCCTCCCTTCAGTCTTGCTTTTAACTTTCCCCCGTGCGGTTATTCCGGGACACACGTTCGAAGGGATCCTGACGGTAGTATTCCTGCAAAACACGATAAAGGTCCGGTGCATGTTCAATCATTAACCGCGGCTGATCGAAGAATTGCTCTGTGGCGACGGCGAAAAATTCAGCTTCGTTAGTCGCACCGTAGGCATTGAGAAAAGATTTCTTCCCCTTTTCGGTGTCGTGTTTGAGACGTAGATATTCACGCGAACAAGTCAGGACCCAGTCACGGTATTCAGCCCGGTCGCGCAGTGTAGGTGTACCATCGGCCGCACCGTCGAGCATGTCTAGTTTGTGGGCGAATTCGTGGTAAATAACATTGTAACCGGACTCAGGATGGCGGCCACCGCGCAGGGCTGCATCCCAGATAATAATTACCGGCCCCTGCCGGAACGCCTGCCCGATAATGGGATGCTCAGGTTCCACTGGTGCGAATGTGTTTTCAAAGAAACCTGGCTTGCGTTGAGGCGGAACAACGGTAGAAGGATAGACGATGATGGATTCGACATTCCGGTAATAGTCATGGGGCAGGCCCAGAATAAGCAGACAGGCCTGAGCGGAGATGGTGACGCGGATCTCGTCGGTAAGTTCCAGTCCACCGGCTCCTTCCCAATTTTTTTCGGCGATAAAGACCTGGATCAGGGCACGCAGGTGAGCACGCTCGTCATCTTCCAGCATGCGGTAGTGGGCAACGTTACGGCGGATTATGTTCTCCCATAAGGAAGGGAAGGGAGTCTGGGTGAGCTTTTTTCGGCGACGATCGATAAACCAATGAAACATTCGAATTTCCTATTGCCCTTTTGTTTTTGGTAACTGAAGTCGGACCAAGCTATTCTGCCGAGCGCCGCGAGGTCTATAACACCGGAGCGCACGTGTTCCTCTGCGGCGCGTCTGCGATCTCCCATTCGTTTTGTGCGTCAGGCGTAGCGGTCGTTAGCCTGGCGATAAAGGGATCGGCGGGAATTAAATAAATTTGTTCCCTTTTACTCAAGTTAAAGCTGGTTCACAAACCCAGGAAGCTATTTCTTCTTGATATCGCTTTAGATATTCACTAGTAGGTATCGGTTCATTTGTGACGGCCTGCATGATGCAACATATATGTTTGTCTGCTTCAGCAACTTTCGTCACAAGTTTGTGAACCTCCTCAACCAAACCTTCCTGGATTTCTGTTTCAAAGTCCAGCGTTTCGCAACCAGGAGTTAGATTGTGAGCAATGTAATTCCTCGCTCTCCTTGCCTCATCAAGAATTGGGAATAGAAAATATTTTAGCTCATGAGGCATATACTGGTTGACAAGACGGCCAATGTTCTGAGCAAGTAATCGCTTCCAAAGCTTATCTACAAACTTATTGAAATCTGGGTCTTCATTTGAGGGCGATATTTTTCCAGATCTATGAGCATCCCTTACATCGAGCAGTGTTGCAAGAGCACGGCAATTTGCCTCAAAATGTTGAGCCACGTATAAGGCTCGTCCGAAAGTGATGAACAGACCAGAATTGATATCATCCATTTGTTTTGGATCGATGAAGGGTAAGTCTATCATAGTTCTTATGCTGTCCAACGGTGCGGTCAGGGGCAGCAAGGGCTTCCACTGACCTTTGTAAATGATTATAAATGAATTAACGCACTATTTTTCGTCGCGGCCCGACCCTTGCTGTCCCCTGGACTGCAAGGTTATGCATTTTCACCTTTGATTAACTTTGCATTCGAGCAAATTTTCCATGCTACTAGTAAAGCTATCATATAAGAGCTTAGGCATGATACATACAGCTCTAATACGACGGATTATTTTAAAGTGATTTTGGTCATAGTTATTCACTACTTAATTTTGGAAAGTATTGCCGTCGCGAACAAACCAACACCTATACCTGCTATCAAACTACCAATGAAATATAAAGTAGATTGATGTAGAAAGAAAAAACCAACGCCTAGACCCAACAAAACCCCGCCACCTATTGCCCACGTACTCTTATCTGATTTATTGTCATCATCACTCATTATATTGTCCTCCATTTCTTACAGATGTTGCATAACGTTTAGGCCTGAGTGGCTGGAAAAAGTCAACAAGGCTTTTGATTAAGGTTATTTTTGAAGGCCTCAGCTAAATAGAAAAAGTCGCCAGCTTTTCTCAGTCTACCTCAAGGCCTTTGTTATGCAATATTATCTTCTCGTTTTACTAATATTGCATCCATTGATACCCCAATTCCAAAGGTTGTTTGTGACATAAGACGTAAAATAAGCTTTTGGAAATTGAACTCGTAAATTAAACAGTTTGAGTGTTTATCATATTCCTTTTTAGTGTGATGCCAAGGCCCATTCCTTATTTTCTTTTTCTTCCTTCCTGAAATATTTTTGTATATGTCAGCATCTAAAACAGGATCACCATTTCTAATGTCACCCCAATCTACTCTCAGAGTAATAAGATATTCACCAAACAATATATCTTCATTAAAAAGGCATCTGCTGCTGCCCTCTCGTTCGTAAAGCAGCATTTCTTCTTTCGAATCAATATTCATTAACTTCATGGACAATACTTTTTTCCCTTTGTCAATTCCGATAACCATAATTTTTATCTCTGCATAACGGCGAGGCTGAGCTCTCGCGCAGCGTGATAATGGCGCTTGCGCCTATTATCGGGCGAGCAAGAAGCTCCAGCCATTTGTTATCGAGGCGCTACGCGCCGAGTTCAAATGGATGAGAGCATTAGCTCAGCCTCGCCGTTACCGGGCGCGTAGCGCCAGGTAACATTTACATATAAGGCAATTTTGCCTGATATTCTGATATTGAACTGACAAACAGGCAAATCTGCTTGTTTTCAATATAGTATATTCTTTCTGATCATGAAAAAACGATAAAACAGGAAGAAAGCTATGTCAAGTAAGATTCTTGCTGATGAATTTTCTATAGTTGAAGATCTATGTCGATAATTATTGGTTACAGCTCCTCCCACCTTTGCAGTGCGGTCAGGTAAATTCCTGTGCGGATCCGTGATTCCGCTACGTTTTTGAGATTTGCCAGCATTTCCCTGTAGGCCTCAAGCTGTGGGCGGTATAATTCTCTCTTATGGGCAATACGTCTACAGGCTGACCGTCTTCCGGTCGTGGGGTCTTGAACTGAACAGCGGGGGTCTCAATAATCCTCACCGATTTCCGCTGCCGATTCCCATAACTTCACGTATCTTTATCTTTGCGTCAATGAGCTGCTGGTGAGTCAAGCGGAGCAAATTAGCCAGTTTATGGACAAGAAAATCCTCATGCTTGTCGAGGGTGCCGTCCGTGTAGGCAATACGCCAGACCATTTCGATTATTTTGATCTTTTCTTCTTGTGTATAATTGTGATTGATAAGATTGGTAAATTGCCACAGATCCAGACTGCCTTTCAATTCTTTATCAGCAGTTTCAATAATTTCGGTGATATGTTCATCGTCCACCTCGTATTCCCTCTTGACGATTGAAATAATACCTTCTCTTTCGGACTCGCTGAAATCACCGTCTATCTGAGACATTTCAAGCAGGAGCGCGCAGGTTGCGATACGAACATCATGAAAGGATTCTTCCCTCCCTGCGGGGCCATGCTCTGTCGTTTTTCCAAAAAACTTTTTCACAAGATCAATCATTACGTAATCTCCCGATTTCTTTTTTTACACCTCTTTATTTTTGCTGCCCGGTACGGCTATAGCCCATGCGTTAAAAAGCGCATTGTAGCGAAGAAGAAAAGTTTCTCCCTCACGTGTGCGAACCTTGAAGTAATCCAACGCCGGGCGGCCAGCCTCACGGCTGCCTTCGTACCAGCGATCAACTATTTCCGCTACTTCCCACCGCTGATCACGGAATGTAAAGGCCACGGGGCGTTCATTTGCCTTATAGCCGCTGTAACATTCAACATGTATCTGTTCGAAAATCATGGGTGAACCTACCTTCAGTTCCTAATCAGCCAATCTTTAGCACCTTTCCTCCCCGAATTTTTCTCTCTTTGAGTTCAAGCAATGCCTTGTTGGCTTCTTCCAAGGGAAATTCCTGGACATGTGGCTTTATGGGAATCTCCGCTGCTAAATGCAAGAATTCACTGATATCTCTCCTCGCTACATTGGCCACACTTTTGATCTCCTTTTCAAGCCACAGGTGAGAAGGATAGTCAAGTTTTAAGAGATATTCCTTGTCGAAAGCTTCTTTCCTTATGGCATTTATTACCAATCGTCCACCGCATTCGAGGTTTTTAAGGCTCTCTACAATCGGTTTCCATGCCGGTGTGGTGTCAATGATGCTGTGCAATTTTTCGGGGGATTCATCTGCCGTATCACCGGCCCAGACCGCCCCCAGCTCTCTGGCGAAGATTTGTTCCTTTTCGCTTCTGGCAAATACAAATACACTGGAATTCGGATACATGTGTCGTGCCATTTTAAGTACAAGGTGAGCCGATGCTCCGAATCCGGTCAACCCGAGGTTTTCTCCATCTTTCATTTCTGCTAATCTCAGAGATCTGTAACCTATGGCTCCGGCACACATGAGAGGGGCCGCTTCCGCATCGGAGAAGATATCAGGGACAGGATAGGCGAAATCTTCCGGGACGGTCAGATACTCGGCATATCCCCCGTTTGCGTCCCTTCCTGTGGCCCGGAACTGTTCGCAAACATTTTCATTACCGGAGAGGCAGTATTTGCATTTTCCACAGGCCGAATGAATCCAGCCGATACCGACCCTTTCCCCGGGTTGAAACCGTTTTGCATCTTTTCCGGCACCTGCCACCTTTCCCACAACTTCATGACCCAGAACGACGGGAAATCGTAGCGGTGGGGTTCTTCCTTCAATTTCATCGAGTTCAGTGTGACAGACTCCGCAAACCGAAACCTTGACTAAAATTTCCCCATCGCCCGGCACTGGGTCGGGCAGATCCGCCATTTCCAAGGGAGTCTTATTGTCTTGGAAACTGGAAATCTCTTTCAGTATCATTGCCTTCATTTCCGACTAACCTCCACCTCCGTATTTATCTTTTGCGAGTATTGTCAAATGTTGTGTATGGGACCATTAGGCAGCGATCCTCGTTTTTTCAACACCATTGATAGGCTTCCCTCTGTGCCAATTTTTCTTGATGGGATTTTCTATAACAACTCCTCCCATCTTTGCAATGCGGTCAGATAAATTCCAGTTCGGATCTGTGATTTCGGAACGTTTTTAAGATTTGCCAGCATTTCGTGGTAGGTCTCAAGCTGTGGGCGATACAATTCTTTTTCATGGGCGATGAATTCCTCCACCGGCTGGCCGTCTTCCGGTCTTGATGTCTTGAAGTCGCAGATCCACCAGGTATCACCATCAAGCGCCGCGAGATCGATGATGCCGGAGCGTACGCGTTTCTCTCCGGGCATATCTTCTATCTCCCATTCGCTTTTTGTTTCAGGCGATTCCAGCAGCCGGGTGATAAAAGGGTCGGCAAGCGTTTTTCCGGCTTCTTCCAGGATTCCGGCAGCTGTCTCCTTTGAAAGGTCTTTCGGGGCACCTCCGGCATATAACGCGCTTGCCACTGCCGGCGTCGCGGGCAGCGGTCTTCCACTTATAGCAGTGCTCAGGATGTTATGTATTACAGTTCCCCGCATCCGGTTGAACAGGGCTTCGTCATCGGAGAGTGTTTCCTCTGCGAGTAGCGCATCGTCCACCATTGAAGAGGGGGATTTTGCCATTGTGTACGCGGGTCTTTCCGGTGACAGGGCATACGGTTCGGGAAGAACAGGCTTGTCTTTTGTCCCATCCGGTGGCATGTGAAGGGGAACCGGATTGATTCCCACAGCGATGTTTTTTCCAGCGGGAACACTGTTGATATCAGCGCCGTCGATACCCTCATGTTCCATGACCCATTCGAGGATATTTCCTTTGCCGGCTGTGAGTATATCGTCATCCTTTAGTTTTGCGATACCGCTCATAAAGAGGGTTTCCTTCGCCCGCGTCGCTGCGACATAGAAGAGCCGTTTTGCCTCACCCCATCTGCGATTTTTCTGAAACTTTTTCAAAAGTTCGTAAACCGGAGGGGATTGTTTGCTTCGTCTGTCCCTCCCTATGGCGACGACATGCTCTCCGGCAGCCCCTGGAATTCTTTCCAGCAGATAGGGAGGCAATGCTCCAGATCCGCCTGAAAGGGGCTTCCAGTCCATGAATGGAAGAAACACGATATCAAATTCGAGTCCCTTGGCTTTATGAATAGTCATCATTTGAACCGGGGATCTGGAAGCGGCTGGATCGGCGGGCTCGTAACGGGAGCTTATAGTGGCCTTTACATAATAGAGGTCGTTCAGTGGAGTGCCCTGCCGCGCGTCTTCCAGTATTTCAAGGAATTGCAGGCAGTTAGCGACCCCAGCCATGCCATACATGGATGCCGTCCTCCTGGGTCCGTCGAGATCCTCCCAGAACCTTCTCACTGTTGTTCCCAGGGAATCACGTCCCACTCTGCGGGAGGCGTTGTCTATAGCGTTTGTGAGTTTCTCCATGTCGGGATGGAGTTGAGCGGTCAGAAGAATCTTTCCCATCCAGCTTTCCGGTTCCTGCCGGGCGGTTTCGTACAGGAGATTCGTGTCGAACCATGACCAGGGTGATCGCAGGATGGACGCCCAGGCAAGATCATTGTGCGGGGTTGCCATCAGTTCGGCGATTTTAATAAGGTGCATGACTTCGGGGCGCCGCGCGAGGCTGAGGCCTTCCCTTACCTGAAGAGGGATGCCTTCATTTTTAAAGGCCTGGAGATAACGGCTGATCCGGTTTCGGGTGAAGAGAAGTATCGCGATAGATCTGTCTTCGCCGGTCTCTTTCATTACTTCCCCGACCTTTCCGGCAAGCCATGCGGCCTCGTTGTCCCTTGCCTTCTCAATATCACTGTCGGCAAACAGGCTGAGTGATATCGCGCCGCCGTTCTCCTTTCCAGCGGCTGTCTCCGAAGGACCGAAGGGTACCTCGTCTGCATCGGCATCGGGCTCTTTCATTACAGTTTCACCGAACAGGCTATTGGTCCACTCAATAAGTTTTTTCACAGAGCGAAAATTGGTTTTCAGCAGGTGAGCGTCAAGGGGTAGCAGGTCTCCACCCGGGATCGGGATTCCCGACTTCGCCTCGATGAACAGCCTTACCTCCGCGTTTCTAAAGGAGTATATGGACTGTTTGGGATCTCCCACAATAAAGACGGTTCTTCCATCTCCCGGAACCCAACCGCTGCAGATGCGGCGTACAAGCTCCCACTGGATGCGGTTTGTGTCCTGAAATTCATCCACCAGCAGGTGCTGTATCCGGTGATCAAGATAGAGTTGAATCTCCGAAGGATCGCTATCGTTCAGTGCCCGGAGCGCGGCCTGTTCCAGACCAGCGAAGTCAAGGACTCGTCGCTGCATGCATGCAGTCTCGTAACGGTCGATCAGGTCTGCCGCAGTGATGATAAAATCCGAGAGAACATCCATATCCGAATCGATATCGTGAGGGGAGGGGAGGATCTTAATTTCGGCGAGGGCGGCGGCGCAAGGCTCGCCCATCGATGTTATCATTACTCCCCATTCTGTCTTGCTGAACTTGTTGTAGAAGCCATTCGCGGGACCGAATTTCTTCAACGCCGTTCCGGCCTTTGTTGTGAGCGTATTCGCAATTGTTTGCCACGATGGAAGCTCTTCCCATAAATATTCTGGAAGGTGTGAGGGAAGGGCGGTCCCCGTTGCTGCACCCTGTTCTGAGAGGTGATTTGTAAAGTCAACCCAGCGGGACCCCAACTCTGTTTCCGTGAAGATGCTCGAAAGATCGTGAAGACGTTTTTCCACATAGCCGCGCAGTCTTTCGCGCAGTATTGATGGAAGTTTCGAGATTCCCCGTCCGCCTGCCTGCCTGATGATGTCTGTCAGGTCTCTGAACCTTCCCCTGTTCTTTATTATGTCCCTGAATTCTCCGGAGATGCCGTTCCAGTTATTGTTGTGGTGGAGAAGCCTGTTTTCGAATGCCACCCTCCTCCCGTCGTCTTGAGGATACACGAAGAAGTCTTTCAGGGCGCCCCGGACGATTTCTTCTATCAGAATGGCCTGCGCGTCATCGTCAATGATTTCAAAATCGGGCGCAACTCCGGCTTCAAGAGGAGCGCGCCGTGCTATATGGCTGCAGAAACCGTGGAAAGTCATGATGTTAAGCGCGTCGGAAGAGGTGAGAAGATGCGCCTTGTCCTTATGTGCACGAAGTGCTTTTTCGGCGAGCGCTGTCATCTCCCCGTCGGGGTCATTCGCGGACGCCCTACCGCTCAGAAAGCCGGTTATACGCTGGCGCATCTCTCCGGCCGCTTTCTCTGTGAAGGTAATGGCCAGGATTTCCGCCGGGTCTTTGACACTTCCAAGAAGTTTGAGAAAACGTTTGGTGAGGAGAAGTGTTTTCCCGGACCCAGCGGGCGATTCCACATAATGTGACCGGCCTGTGTCAAGCGCGGCAGTGCGCTGCCCGTCATCACTCAGTTTCTGCATTTTCTGCCTCCGGATCTCCGGTTTCTGACCTTTGATCTCTAATCCCCATCCTGCACATGGTTATAAAAGGGCATTCTTCGCAGGGTTTTTCCCTGTCACTGACGTTTGAAACGGGGAAGGGCCCGGCGCGGAAGTCACCCGATCCGAGCATATCGCCCAGTCTTGACATGGCCATTGTCCATTCGTCTAAAGATGATTCGATGCCCTTTACCGGAGAAAGCCTGATATCTCCGGCCGACTTCAGTTGAATATATCCCGCCGAGAGTGCCGCGTGCGAGCCGATATATGCCTCCAGACCGGGAATTTTTCCTTTTAAAAGGGCCAGGAGATAGATGACAAGCTGGGGTTCCTTCAGGTGTTTTACAATATCTGCCGCTGTGGGGGATTTGCCCGTCTTGTAGTCCCAGAGGATAATACCCGTGTCTTCACTGAAATCGATCCTGTCTATCCGTCCCTTCAGAGAGAATGGCAGGCCTTCGATTTCAAGCTTCTCAAATGCGCTCTCCTCGGCAATACACCGCCATCCCTCCAGGCCGCGCTCTATTTCGCGATCAAGCCATTCTATGAGAATGCCTCCTTCAGAATCACCATCTGTACCTATCCAGCGTCTGCGTTCCACTTCCCAGTGGGGATTATCCGCTACATCGCGGAGTACCTTGTCCACACATTCCAACAGGAGCGTCAGCGCCTTTTCACTGTTCATGTCCATTCCCCGCTCTCTCAATCTTTGCGTGAAAAGGGCCAGTGTCCTATGAATCCGGTCTCCCTTTTCCCGGGGGGAGGCATCAGGCTCGATTTTCTCCAGCGGTTCTATTTTCAGGATGCTCTCTACAAAAAAGAGATATGGGCAGGTGACCGCCTTTTGAAACCGGCTTACCGAAACAGTTTCAGGGATGATATCAGGATCAAGAAGGGGGTCTTCAGGCGGTTCCAGAACCACTCTTTCATTTAATCCGTCGTAAGCCGACCGCAGCCACCCGGCCCTCAGCCATGCCGGATCAGGGACGTTCCAGATGTCTGTGGACTTTTTCTCTTCGTTGCCGGGCCAGAAGGGCGAAGGTGTAAGAGGCTTCAGCTCTTCCTGTTCCGCCCTGAGGAGGGTAATGTCCGGCGCGAGGGACATCAGATGATCAAAGGCACTTTTCGCGAATTCGTACTGACTCTCCGTTGTGCCCCCCTGCACCAGTTTACGTTCCGCGGAGTCAAGAAAGGGGAGAGGCCTTGCCGGTTGCGGGAGAGACCGGTCGTCCATACCGAGTACGTATAACTTGTCGAAATCGAGGCCGCGCGATTCGATAGTTCCCATGATTTGTATGCCCGCATCTTCCGGAGCGCCGATCTGTACCATCTTGCGAAACGCGAGGTGCGTCAACCATGCTGAAAACTCATGCCCATTCATGAAAGTTTCGGACAGGTACCTGCTCATCTCTTCTATGATTTCATCAAGATGCCCTTTGTCCACGACATCTTTTTCACCCGACACAACGGGAAAGCCAAAGTGGTTCCACAGGTCTTGCATCTGTTTTATCCAGAAGGCGCCCCTTCTTTTTTTGGATGTATATGTCTTGCAGAGGGAAAAGAGATGCTTCGCTCCATTTGAGAGGATAAGATTGAGTATATGAGGAGCTTCCTCTCCCAGCCCGCGCAGGAGATTTTCGAATCCATATTCAATGGAGCGTTTTCTCCATACGATATCGGCCCTCGCGATCTCATTACGTTTTCCCTGCCGGCATTCATAGTAGGGGGACAGGATAAAGGAAAGCAGCAACTCGCGGGGCTGCCCTTCAAGGATGAAGCGTAGCGGAAGCAGGGCCGCGTTCATCAGGTGTGTCTCAATGAGTGGAATACCCTTTGTCATGTTGAACCAGTGAGCGCCGTGGGGTGGGACATCGGCCATGACGTCCCTGAGATTTCGCTCCAGCATCTTCGCGTATTTGTCCATATCCGGCACAATGATCCCTATCCTGTGAAGCGGCATTGTCCGGGCGTCCCGCGCGAGGCGATGAACCAGATATATGACCTCCTGTTCGGGAGAGGGAAGGGCCAGGGCTTCGACCTTTTCCGGTTTTCCGGCGGGAAGATTCACATATTCAAGGTTGGATTTCTGTTCAAGCGCCATGAACAGTTTATGCTCCACAGGGGCGGGCGATTCAAAACCGGCCAGAGAGATCCTGTCCGGGCATGTGATTCTGGCTTCAATTATGGCCCGGCGTAACAAAACGGGGTAGCGTGACGGATGGAAGAGACCATTAGAATCAAGTGTTTTTCTGAATGCCCCGCTTATCTTTCTTCGCCATTCGACGAGCGGCGTGGAGGGAAAACCGGCTGCGGGATCAAGTCCATGGCTCACCATAATGCCGTAATTTTCATCGAGAATGGAGCAGAGATTTGCATCCGTGTTAAGGGGAGAAGGGGGTACAATCCTGCCGGTCAGATCATTCCAGAGATTCATCCTGTAGAGATCGTGGGCGGGTATTTCTTCGGGCCACGATTCAGACCACATTCGAGCGAACCAGGCATTGAGACTCATCGCCTGTAGAGACTCCCATCCCCGTTTTCCCTCATCCATGCACCGGGTGCGAAAACGCCGACGCAGACTGCGCGCCAGTCTTCCGGTGGAAGTCAGATACAGGCGATCAGGGTTTATGTTGATCATGATCATTCCCGAATGGAAAGCAATAGGCCCTTAATTGTAAAGTTCTTACAAAAATGGCAAAAGAATTAAAAACAATCAAGAAACCACGAAAAGAAAGAAAGCACGAAATCAAATCCTGTTTTTCGTGTTTTCGTAACTTCGTGCTTTCGTGATGAAAATATATCTTGTTTGATCCCGGCTATGTACGGGGTGCAATGCCCCCAGATTCAATGCCGCTTTTCAGAACGAATGCTCTTCATCCGGAAATTTTTTATCCTTGACTTCACCGATGTACTGCTCTATGGCGGTGCGCATGTCTATATTCAGATTGGCGTATTTCTTTACAAATTTCGGTGTGAACTTCTCAAACATCCCGAGCATGTCATTCACAACAAGAACCTGACCGTCACACCCGACGCTGGCTCCGATGCCGATCGTGGGTATTGTCAGTGACCTGCTGATTTTTTCCGCGAGCCGGGCCGGAACGCATTCCAGAACGATGGAAAATGCACCCGCTTCTTCCAGGATTTTGGCATCTTCCATCATTTTTTTCGCGGTCTTATCATCCTTGCCCTGAACCTTGTATCCTCCCAGTTGATGCACTGATTGCGGTGTAAGACCGAGGTGCCCCATGAGTGGAATACCCGAGGAGGTTATTTTCATTACAGCCTCGGCAACCTCTTTGCCCCCTTCCAGTTTCACACCGTGGGCGCCGGCCTCTTTCATGAAACGGCCCGCGTTGCGAAGCGCTTCTTCAACCGATATCTGGTATGACATGAAAGGCATGTCTCCAATAATCATTGCGCGTTTTGCCGCGCGTGACACCGCTTTTGTGTGATGTATCATATCTTCCATGGTGACAGGCAGCGTGCTGTCATAGCCGAGAACTACCATGCCCAGAGAATCTCCTATCAGGATTATATCTACCCCGGCCTCATCCATCACCGCGGCAGTGGAATAATCGTAAGCGGTCAGCATTGAGATCTTTTCTCCCTCCATTTTCATTTTTTGTACTACGGAGGTTGTGATCTTGTTTATCTTGCCCTGTTTACTCATCTGAATCTCCTTTCAACAGTGATTTTATCTCCTCAGCCCTGTCTTTGGACAGGGTGTTGTTCTTAAGACCTATGTCCACGGTAAATAACCCCATTTCACAGTACACATCCAGGAGTTCGGGCATTTTGCTTTTAAGTATCTTCAGATGCCTGCGAATTGTCCCACTGTCACCACGCGCTATGGGACCGGTCAGCGATTTCTCAATTCCCCGGTCTTCCATGTTCTTCATGGTTCCCCTGACAAGGGGCCAGAACGCCCTGGTTGCCTCATCGGCATCCATTCCCAGATGCCGGTAGATGTCTTCCACCATGTTCATAAGGGTAACAAGGTAATTTGAGGCCATACATGCCGCCGCATGGTATAATGGCTTATCGTTTTCCGACACAAAGAATGGCGTGCCTCCCAGATCTCTTACTATGCGAATTGCCCAGTCTTTTATCTCTCCTTCGGCGGTTATGCTGAAGGTACTTCCAGGGATGTTTTCTATAACCCCCTTCACATCTACAAAAGACTGGAGTGGATGAATACTCGCCACCTGTGCCCCGGATCTGCGGGCAGATTCCAGAAGATCAAGCCCTCCGGCTCCGCTCATGTGGACAACTCTCTTTCCGGGACCCACGCCGCCTCCTTCTGATATCTCATTACATACAGATTCTATGAAATCATCCGTTGTGGTGATGAATATGGAATCCGCCAGCAACGAGGCCTGAACGGGATCGCTGCAGGCTTTTCCACCGGTGTAACTGACACCTTTTTCCAGCGCGTCTGCGGACTGATCCGCGACCGCGCTTATCTCGTAACCGGACAGCCGCAGGAGATAGCCCACCGCGGCGCCCACCTTGCCGAGCCCTATTATTGCGATTGTGTTTTTCTTCATTTAACGAAAAAAGCCTTTCAGACTGACGTCGGAAAGGCCCATTAATGTATATTGATATTCTTTTTATCTCTGACCATTCCGTCTCAGTCCAGCGCTTCCGGATCCAAGCGGTTTTGTGGTACCACCTATCACACAGAGAAACGGCTTGTCAACGTGTGATTTGTCCAGGAATTTCCCATGGAATCTTTCTTCCTGGGGGGAACTGGGGTCACATCTTAAATATTAAGTATTTGTCTTTTGATCTCTTCCAATTTAATTTTTAGTTGCTTGTCTTGCTTAAAGGACCGGTTAACTTTGTTACAGGTCAGCGTCACCGCTGCTCCTGATATGCCGCCAAATTGATGGCCTATGTGGGTATTGTCTCAAAGGGGTCACATCTCAAATACTAATTATCCGGTATTTTATTGCGAATCCTCATCATCCGTCGGTTGAGGCGTTTTGTTTTCTTCATTTGTTCCTCAAAAGCAATGTACCTTTGCGATATTGCAGCTCCCAAGATATTTCCGAACTTTTTTCCCAGCATAACCGTTGTTTCACCGGTTAAATCCCGAGCAAGATATATGGCCATATCTCGCGGCAGATTCTTTTTGCCCCCCTTTCGCATAATCAGTTCGGCATCACATTTAAATTCCCGGCTCACTGTTTCAATCACCTTTTCAACCGTTGTGAAAGACTTTAACGCCTTTAGCTGTGGAATCTCTTTTATTGTCTCGCGTGATTTTAAAAAGGTATCCTTCACCCAATTGACAAATTCAGGAGCTCCCAGAATACACCCTCCTGTAATATCATCTGAAGGATTTCCAAGCTCTTTGATATCAATATCTTCTACAAATCGCTTATAATTTTTCCAGGAAGTTTTCCGGTTCTTGCCAAACTGGGACAAAAGCCAATCCACCTCCAGCCATTCCGGCGCTTCTTTTCCCCCTATAAAATATGGATAGCTGCTCCATCGATATTCATTAGGGGTCTCAACCATTTTTGCGCGAACAGGATTAAGGTGAATATAGCGAGAGAGATGTTTCAGGTACTCATCCGCATCAATAAGAATCGATTTGAAGCGCCCCTGGAAAAGATGCCCCTTTCTGCCTGTTTTACGGTTGAAATAGGTCGCATAGCTCA
>JAFDAI010000062.1 GCA_019313905.1 Deltaproteobacteria bacterium
CAAATAATTGACGCAAACCTGCCACTTTGGTATTGCTGTCTACAAGGGAATTGGATGATTGAAAAGTGGTAAGGTTATTTCCGGAACAGGTGGCAGTTTTCACCGGAATACGCATCAGTAATTGTGATTCAGGGTCTGGAGCATTGCTTTTTTATTTCTCTTTTTTTAAAGATTTTTCTTGACAGAGATTGTCACCGATAGTAGTGAATTAAAGCTCAGGAGGAAAAGATTCTTTTTATAATATAATGGAAGGAGTTTTTTCATCATGCCGTTTGATTCACTACTCTCAGAGAAAAAAAATCATCTCACCAC
Source organism: Deltaproteobacteria bacterium (assembly GCA_019313905.1). Taxonomy (GTDB): domain Bacteria; phylum Desulfobacterota; class Syntrophia; order Syntrophales; family UBA2210; genus UBA2210. The sequence goes on from JAFDAI010000062.1 coordinate 313, forward strand.
GGCCCAGCAGCGGGCAATGAAATACATCACGGAAAATTATGAGGATGCCGTTTTCCTGACGGCATCAAGCTTGTCACGGCGTATAGGTGTCAGCGAGGCTACTATTGTACGACTTGCCCAGGCCCTTGGATTTCACGGTTATCGGGGAATGCAGAGAATGTTGCGGGAGGATTTCCAGGATCGTCTTTCCACCGATGCGCGACTCGAGCAAACCGTTAAACATGCCAAAACGGATGAAGACATTCTGGTAAAAGTCGTGCAGGAAGACATCCGTAATCTTACTCAAACCCTTGAGTCTATTCCAATCAAGACCTTTCGCCGGGCAGTCGCAGAAATGGCAACTGCCCGAAGGATTTTTGTTATCGGATTAAAGGGAAGTCACTCAACCGCACTGGTACTTGCAAGATATCTCAGCTTTTTAAGAGAGGGAATATATTTATTAAAACCGGGATATGGGGATATCTGGGATTCGTTTCACGAAGTTGATGCGAAAGATTTGGTAGTGGGTATCAGCTTTCCTCGATATCCCCAAATCACCGTAGATGCCTTGGCGTATGCCAATGATCAGGGAGCAAAAGTAGGGGCAATTACAGATTCGCTGTTTTCCCCTCTTGCGGATCACGCCCATTGGGTGCTTCCGGTCAGGCACCAGCTGGATTCCTTTATAGAGTCGTATACCGCTGCTGTGAGTTTGATTAATGCGCTGCTTACTGCCCTGAGTGTTCAAAATCCCCCGGAAACATTGAAGGCACTGAAAAAACGGGAATCTTTATGGAAGGAAAAGGGGATCTACTGGACGACACCTGCAGGAAAAGGGGAAGTATAAAGTAATATCTTGAAAATTTATCCGGGAAGGAGGTGTAAATAAGTACAAGAGGTTGATGTTTATAGGCTATCTGGCTCTAAGGAGAAAACTTGATTAAAAAAAGGAGGATAAGATGAAGAAAGCATTGTACGCAGTTTTGGTAATTTGCATAGCTGTTGGTCTGGTTTTTGCCGGTCCGGCTGTAGCCAAGAAGACATTTCTGACCATAGGAACCGGTAGTCCGGGTGGCTGCTATTATCCCCTTGGCGGTGGCATGTCTGTCATTATCCAGAAAACTATCGACGGGGTCAGGTGTGCGGCCGAGTCAACGGGCGCATCGGTGGAAAACAGCCGCTTGGTGGGTATTGGAGACACCGATATGGGAATGGTCATGGGGAGTGTTGCCTATAAGGCAACCAGGGGACTGAAACCCTTCGACAAGAAATATCCCCTTGTGGCCCTGTTTCAGATGTATCCAGCCCCGGAGCATATTGTGACTACCAAACAGTCCGGAATCAAGACGATAGCTGATTTGAAGGGAAAGAAAGTATCTATTGATGTTCCGGGAAGCGGTTGTTCAACCGTGGCCAAGGCTATGCTGAAGGCGGCCGGTTTTGATCTTAAAAAAGACCTGAAACTTGCCAACCTTTCCCAGTCGGAATCTGTCCAGGCCCTGAAGGACGGTATTGTCGATGCCTGTTTTTTCAACTTTGCCTATCCCGCATCCGCGGTGATGGATCTTGCCGCTACCAGGGACATTGTCATGGTTCCCGTCAGCAAGAAGCTTGCTAATAAGGTTGTCAAGGAGAATCCTTACTATCTTAAAGTAACCATTCCCAAGGGAAGCTATGATGACGTTGATTACGATGTTCTCTGTATCGGCGACTCCAACGTGATGGTCGCCAACAAAAGTATGCCTGACGATATCGCCTACAAGATCGTCAAGGCGATTTACACCAACGTCAACAAGGGCAAATACGCCCTTATCAACATTCATCCGATTGCCGCTCAGTTGACGCCTGCAAATGCGGTTAACAGTCCGATAGCACTTCACCCCGGCGCGGCGAAATACTTCAAGGAAGTAATGAAATAAAGACCAACGGCCCGGCCGGTAACATAACCGGCCGGGCACTTACTCCTATGCTATTGAGAATCATATATATCCTGTTACTGCTGACTCACTTGTTGAATATCCCTGTCTTTGCGGCAGAAAAAAGCGATCTGTATCTTCAAGTGGTAGGGCAACCTGAGGACAGGATTCTGCTGGAGTTTCAGGTTGAGGCGGGAGATCTTTTTTATATCGATTATGTCCATTCTTCTGAGCACACCCCGATTCATGACATTTTTCGAATGGATGAAGGTGGGATCGTTCTTATTGAGGAAGATTTCGACTGGTACGGCTCAGGTCTGGAATCTCTCTCAAATGCTGGAGCAAGGGTTTCCCTTTCGGGAAATAAGACAAGGGTCTTTCTGCACCGGAAATGTCCCAGGTTTCTGCTTCGCGTGGGAAGGGTAGCGGGCCATGTCATTACATACAAAGACAACCGGATTCCTCTGTTGTCCATTGCCAGGGGGGGGGATTCGGTATGGATTCGTCTGGTGAAAAAAGGAAGGGAAGAATGAATATGGAAGAAAAAAATGACAAGAGCATAGATCCGTCACTTGAGGAGGAAATCAGCGTTGCGGAGGGTGCCGCACAGGAAATTCTAGAGAAGTTTGAAAAAAAAAGGATATATACGGGCGCAGCCGGTCTGGCAATTACAATTATTGCTGTTGCGACCTCCTGCTATCATCTGGCCTATGCCTATTTTCACCCGTTCTTTGCCCTTGACCACAGGGCGATACACTGGATGTTGATGTCTGTCCTGCTCTTTGCCCTCTACCCTTTTTCCCAAAAAAGGTCTCCAGAAAACAGGATGTCTATCTTTGACTGGATTTTCCTGTCCGCTTCTGCTGGCATATGCGTATGGATATTTATTTATTCAACGCCGATATTGAATCGTGCAGGCACATTTTTGCCTGTTGATGTGGCAATGGGAACCATTCTTATAATATTGGTGCTGGAGGCGGTGAGAAGAACAACGGGACCGGCCGTTCCAATTATTGCAATTATTTTTATATGTTATGCGCTGTTTGGCCCCTATCTGCCCGATTTTATTTGCCATAAGGGATACAGCATCAAGAGGCTGTCCACCTACCTGGCCCTTTCTACGGACGGGGTGTTCGGTGTCCCCCTCGGGGTCTCCGCAAACTTTATCCTACTGTTTATCCTTTACGGCGCCCTTTTGAGGAAGACGGGCGCGGGACAGTTCTTTACAGATGTTGCCTTCGCTCTGACGGGCTGGTCAAGAGGCGGTCCGGCAAAGGCAGCTGTTGCTTCCAGTACATTTTTTGGAATGATATCGGGAAGCTCCGTGGCAAATACCGTAACGACCGGCTCTTTCACGATACCCCTTATGAAGAGAACTGGTTATCCGGGGTACTTTGCCGCGGGTGTTGAGGCATCCTCGTCAACCATGGGACAGATTATGCCTCCAATTATGGGTGCTGCCGCTTTTATTATGGCCGAATTTTTATCCATCCCCTACTACAAGGTATGTATTGCCGCCGCGATACCCGCGTCCCTTGCCTTTTTTTCAACCTTCATGCAGGTGCATTTCAGGGCTGTTTCAATGGGTCTGGCGGGTCTGCCAAGGGCGGATCTGCCAAAAATCGGGGAGGCTTTTGCCGAGGGATGGCATCACGTCTTTTCCATCTTCCTTCTTATCTATTTCCTTATGAGGAATTTCTCTCCGGAAAGAGCGGTATTCTGGGCGATTGTCGCGACTGTCGTGTCCTCGTTCATTATGAATATTGTCAGAAGAAAATCTGCCAGGGAATTTGGAATGTTGATCTTGGAGGGTCTGAAGGAGGGCGCCACGGGGGCCGTTGAAGTAGCCGCTGCCTGCGCCGCGGCCGGTATCATCATAGGCTGTATCACGATGTCGGGACTGGGAATCAAATTTTCTTCTCTCATTGTTGACGCGTCGATGGGACATCTCTATCTGGCCCTGCCCTTTACCATGATTGCCTGTATTTTTCTTGGTATGGGAGTTCCCACCACCGCCCAGTATATTATCATTTCATCCCTTGTCGCGCCCGCCCTTGTCCAGATGGGAGTACTGCCCATTGCCGCGCATCTATTTATCCTGTATTACGGCACGAGGGCCGACATCACGCCGCCGGTGGCATTAGCCGCTTACGCCGGAGCGGGAATTGCCAAGTCCGATCCCTGGAAGACGGGTGTTAACGCATTCCAGCTTGGTATCGCGGGATTTATCATTCCCTTTATGTTTGTTTACGCGCCCGAGTTGCTGATGATAGGAAACCCGTGGGCCATCCTGACGAGTTTTCTGACGGCGGCTTTCGGAATTGTATGTCTTGCGGCCGGTGTTCAGGCCTGTCTGCTTGTCAAGGCTAAATGGTACGAAGTTGTTATATTCCTGACTGTGGCGCTCCTTATGATAAAGCCTGGTCTGATAACGGATGTACCAGGTTTTGTCCTGTTTGCCGTGGCTTTCAGCTCGCAGTGGATGAGAAGAAAACGCATTGCGGCATCAACAACCGCCGCATAAAATAGAGTGACGAAGAGATCGAAGGGAGAAAACAGATGCAGAAATCATTGGAAAAGGTTTTTAACCCAGGGTCGATTGCTGTTATAGGGGCCTCCGAGGTCCCGGGAAAAGCCGCCGAAAGGAGGACAAGAAGTCTGATCCAGGGGGGATACAAGGGGGATATTTATCTTATTAACCCGAAACGTGACGAGCTTTTCGGGATGAAGGCATATCACAGCATTATGGAAGTGGGTAAGGAAATCGACCTTGTTATGGTGGTAATCGCCCCCAGGTTTATTCCCTCCGCCGTGGCAGACAGCATCAAGATGGGCGCCAAAGGTATCATCATTATTACCGCGGGCCTTGGAGAAACGGGAGAAGAGGGGAAAAAGATAGAAGCGGAGATTTTGAGTGAGGCGGCAAAGACAGGGGCCTATGTCATCGGACCTAATTGCAGCGGCATGTTCAACGCCTCGGCCGATATCAATATGCTGGGCATTCCCACTATCAATAAGGGCTCGATTTCGGTTCTTACACAGAGCGGCAATGTAATCGACTCATTGACTCATTTTGCCAAGATGAAGGGGTGCGGTTTTAACAAGATAATCAATGTCGGTAATGCCGTGGGAGTTCAATTACATGAGTACATTACGTACCTGAAAGATGACCTTGACACGAAGGTCATCGCGACCTATCTTGAAGGCATCAGAGGGGGGAACGAGCTGGTCAGGGCTGCCCGGGAAGCGGCGAAGACAAAACCGATTATTGCCCTCAAGGTGGGAAAATCAAGCGCCGGGGCAAGGGCTGCCGCCTCTCATACGGGCTCACTGGCTGGTGACGACATTATTCTGGATGCGGCTTTTAAACAGGCGGGTATCGTAAGGGTATCCAATGCGGATGAACTGGTCGATATAGCAGACGTATTTTCCAATTGTCCCCTCCCGAAAGGCAACCGGCTGGTTATCATGTCAGAGGGTGGCGGCGATAATTCCATAGCGGCGGACAATGCCGAAAAGTACGGAATACAGGTCCCCCTTCTCAGCAAGAAAACTCAGGAAAAGATGATACCTGTTCTGCTCGCGGGTATGCCTGCTCATAATCCCGTTGATTATGGTGGAACAGCAGAGGAAAATCCTCATGTAATTACCGAATGTGTCAAGGCCTGTATGGAAGATGACCAGGTTGATGGAATACTTATGACAGGTTTCTTCGGCGGATTCTCTGATATTATTGCTTCCCATATAGCGAAACTGGAAGAACAGACATCAAGAGATCTGGTCGATTTGGTTAAAAAATATAAGAAACCACTTATTGTCAATACCAGCTATGCCAGAGATCCCATTAAATCTCTCGACATATTGAAGGAAGCCGGGATTCCGGTAATTGAGTCTTCCGACAGGGCCGCGCAGTGTATGAGTTCGCTTATGCATTTTGCTGTCAATCAGAAAAAAATCAAAGAGATGTGTATGCCCGAGGAAAAGATTACGAAGCGGGTAGGAGTTAAAAAACTATTCAAGAAAGTAGAGGGTGAGTCGAGGCATAACCTTCTTGAAACGGAATCGAGAGAGCTTCTCGTCGAATATGGTGTTTCCCTGCCGGATGCGGCGCTGGCAAAAACCCCGGCAGAAGCGATGGAGGCGGCTGACAGGCTGGGGTATCCGCTGGCGATGAAGATAGTCAGTCCCGACATTATTCATAAATCGGATGCGGGCGGAATCAAGCTGAACCTCTCGAATGCAGATGAGATAAAGACGGCGTTCGAAGAAATTATGAAGAACGCTGAGAAGTTCGCTCCGCGTGAAAGAATCGTTGGGGCGTTGCTTTCGCCGATGGTTTCCCCCGGACAGGAATGTATTGTCGGGATGATCCGGGATGCGCAGTTTGGTCCGGTTAACATGTTCGGTCTGGGTGGAATATTTGTAGAGGTGCTGAAAGATGTTTCCTTCAGGGTAGCCCCGCTGGCTGATGAAGATATAGATGAGATGATCAGAGAGATAAAGGGTTACAAGATTCTGACCGGTGTGAGAGGGGAGAAACCGAAAGACATTGAGGCGATAAAAAGCGTTCTGGCAAAGCTGTCCGAGATCGTGATCGATAATCCGGAGATCAGTGAGATCGATCTCAATCCGGTGATTGTCCACGAAAAGGGTTTATCCATTGTGGATTCGAGGGTACTGATTAGGTAAGTTTCTTGGTCAAATACAGGGAGGTGAACGAATGAAATTTGAATGCATAATTTATGAAAAAGGGGATGGCATTGCCACGATTAAATTGAATAGACCACAGGTCTTGAATGCCATGAACAAACAGCTGTGGCTCGATTTTCAGGTGGCCCTGGAGGATGTTAAAAATGATCCCGGGGTCAAGGTGCTGATCATTACCGGAGAGGGAAGGGCCTTTTCCACGGGGGCGGATCTCAAAGATTCAAAGGACAGAGCCATCGAGGCATATCGTGACTATCTTGTTGAACTGCAAGAGGCATCAAGAAAGATTATCAGATTTGAGAAACCGACTATAGCTGCCATCAACGGGTATGCCCTTGGCTCGGGATATGAACTGGGACTCGCGTGCGATGTAAGAATTGCCGCAGAGGATGCAAAGATAGGTTCTCCCGAGGCCAGGGTTACATCCTCTGTCACGGGTGGCGCCATGAGACTTGTACAGGATCTGATAGGACCGGGGAAGGCCAAGGAACTCCTCTTTACGGCGGAGTATATAGATGGCAAAGAAGCCGAGAGAATAGGTCTGGTCAATAAAGCGGTTCCCCTTGACCGACTGATGGATGAGACGATGGAAATGGCAAAAAAGATGGCGGCCAATTCATCATTCTCCATCAAGATGATCAAAAGGGGCCTTAATATGGCGCGTGGAGAGGTGAGCCTCGAGGCGCTTATGGAGTATGAGGTCGAGGCGTGCTTGGCCTGTGTCTCCACGAAGGAGAGACAGGGCTCTCTCAAGGATTTCGAAGAGAGAAAGAAATAAGAATAAGCGGGAACAACCACCGGTTTTATGATTTTATCCCCATTTTTCCCCTTTCATCGAGATCATTGAAGAGATGCTTGAAAGGGGGTAGCGATAAAGGTGTGTTCGCTCTTTTTATAACCCGTCACTGAATTTAATTTAAGGAGGAGTTTGTATGGAGAGATCAAGAAAAGTATTTGTCCTGCTGATTGTTGTTTTATTTGTAATATCGGTGGTTCCCGTTGCCCTCGCTGAAGAGGGGGGAAAGATCAACATCAATACTGCCACGGTGGAAGAACTTGTCAAGTTGAACAGAATCGGCCCAAAGTATGCCGAGAGGATAGTTCAGTACAGGGAAGCCAACGGTCCTTTTGTCAGGGTGGAGGATATCGTGATGGTAAAAGGTATCGGGCCGAAGACATTGGATGTCAATAAGGATGTAATGACAGTGAAATAAGTCTGCTTATATAACACCAGATGGCGGGTTATAAAAGGGTGGAGCTCAAAATTATTATGGATCGCTTGGACAGGAAAATTCTCAATATAATGCAGCGCGAATTGCCCCTTGATGCAAGGCCGTTCAAGGTTTTGGGTGCACAGGTTGGCATCAATGAGGATGATGCTCTGGAACGTATCAGGCGGCTTAAAAACAACGGCATTGTCCGCAGGATAGGAGCTGTTTTTGATACCGGGAATCTCGGGTTTACAAGCACGCTTTGCGCCGCGAAGGTGCCCGCCGACAGGATGGAGCAATTTGTGGGTGTTGTCAACTCGTACAGAGGGGTTACTCATAATTACCTGAGAGACCATGAGTATAATGTGTGGTTTACATTTATAGCACCCACTGGCGAAAAAATTGAGAAGTCGCTGTCGGATATCTCGAGAGAAACAGGTATTACCGATATTATTAATATGCCGGTTAAACGCAGGTTTAAGGTTGATGCGAGATTTAAACTGTGACGGCTTCGTAAAAAGTCCAACTTCTGCGTTCCGCTGCATCCTTCGTCACTGCGGCGTACCATAAAAGCACGCCTCATTCCTCAAGATTTGCGCGCCTTGACCGGGGGTATCCCGAAGGGATGCAATATAAACGTAATGTTCCTTACCGGGAGGTGCACCGTCCTGTAGGGAGTGCACCTCCATTTGGAGCTTTTTACTTTGCCGTCCAATCTTGACTTTTTACAAGTACACCAAACTATGAGGAGTGCAAATTCAGGTTGAGAATGTTGATGCAGTCCCGATGAATCGGGATCTTCGAAAACCGTTGAACCGTGAATCTTGAACCCCGCCTTCAGATCGCTGCGGGTTACTTTCCATTATAGTGCGTAAAGTGATATAATAAAGTTTGGTAATTGATTAAGTTTTGGCACCCATGTTAGAGGTGTCAAATGGACTTAAAAGCTTACTACAAGCTGGTTTACAGCGAAAAAGCAGCTCGAAAATATCTTACAAAAAAATGT
>JAFDAI010000115.1 GCA_019313905.1 Deltaproteobacteria bacterium
GTGGAAAAAAATAAGTGCCATTAGAATGGGGGGGGTTTTACTGTAGCCTGTCCAGAAACCTCCCCGGCTACAACCTGAAAGATACGGGAAAGATCAGGTTCGAGAATTGATGAGATTGAACTGAACAGCGAGGGCACTTCTACGTAATGTATCAGTTATTTCCGAATAAAGATTTCTACAGGCTAACAATATAGCTTGATCTCATATGCCGACATGTGTTAGTATGTAACACACATAATACATGTAGAACAAACAGCGAGGTTAAGTAATGTCTAAAATATTAAATGTCCGGCTTCCGGACGACATATCATCCCGGCTCGATTTTCTGGCCGAAAAAACAAAACGTCCTAAAAGCTTCTACATAAAAGAAATTCTTGCCCAGTATCTTTCTGAGTATGAGGACGCCTATCTTGCCCTTGATCGCCTCAATGACAGAAACGCCAAGTATCACTCAACAGAAGACATGGAGAAGATCCTTGACCTATAGTATCCAATGGCATGAAGAGGCAACAAGTGATCTCAAAAAGATTGACCGGCAGAAACAAAAAAAGGTCATAGCCCGGATAAAAGACTATCTTTCAAAAGATCCTCTAAGCCTGGGCAAACCGCTCAAAGGAATCTTTAAGGGTCTTTACCGCTACCGCTATGGATCTTATCGCATAATTTACGCCATAGATAGAGAGTCTCTGGTCATCTTGATATTGAGGATAGCGGACAGGAAAGATGTTTATCAGGATCCTGTTAACGAAAATTAGCATAAAACATGGATATAGTGGGATTAGATAGTTGTTTTCAGGAAGCAGGAATCGAACTCAGCGAAGGATTTCTTCCTGCTATACGTAACAAAAAGATAGTTGACATTATATAGGTTAATAGTCATCATCTGTCTGTTTTTCCTGTTGATTTACGGGAAGAGGAGGCAGAGATGACTATAAATTGTACATTACCCACCAGCAACTCTTTTGAGAGTTGTCCGACCCGTTTCCAGTTTGAATCATATTCCGGCAGCAGCATAGAAGCGCTTCACGCGATTTTGCGGCGCCTTGCAGGGATAGATCTGCCGGGGAAAGAGCATGTTGAAGCGTATCTTCGGTATGTGGTTCGTCGTAACCGCAGGCCCAGGACACTGTATAGCATAATGGGGTCCATTACTCTATTCCTTGGAATGATACGGGACAACGGCAAGAGTTCTCTTGCAGATATCACAAAAGGAGATGTGGAGGCGTTTATCGAGCATGAGCAGGATCGTGGGATAAAGATTACCACCATCAGGACACGACTTATGGGAGTTCATGCGTTTCTTCGCTATCTGGTAGATGAAGAGATTGTTTCGCCGGATGTCTTTGGCAGAAGGATACGTCTGAAGCTGCCCGATACATTGCCCCGGGCCATGGACCCCGATGATGTGTCCAGACTCCTTTCCGTCATTGACGATACCCGTGACCGTGCCATGATTCTGGTGTTGCTGAGAACGGGGATGAGAATCGGAGAACTACTCAATACGAAGATGGCAGACGTCCATCTCCGTGAGCGCAGAATAGAGATTTATGAAGCGGAAAAGAACCGGATGGGGAGAGCGGTATATCTCAGTGACGATGCGATCAGTGCATTGAAGCTCTGGCTGAGAGAAAGGGATCCGTGGAAAGAGTACCTCATGTACGGCCGGGCGAGAGGCAGGATATGCTACAGTACTGCCCGGTCAAGGGTTGTAACCTAGATTCCCGAAGATCATAACGATAAATCTTTATCATGCCATCGTAAACAACAAATAATTATGGATTAAATGTGTTTTCTCCTTGCCTCAAACATCGTTATGTGAGAATATAACATAACGATGTTTGAGGAGGCTCTATGGCCATTGTGCACCAGCATGACAAAAGATCCGGCATAACCTATGCCTACGAATCAATCTCTCATTGGGATAAGGAAAAGAAACAATCCCGGGCAAAACGCACCCTGATTGGTCGAGTAGATGATATCACCGGAGAGATTACGCCGACCAAAGGAACAAATAAGCCGAAAGGGTTTTCCATTCCGAAGACTGCCAAGAGAGGCCCTGTTCCAAGCACGGAAACCTCCCGGAAATTCTACGGTGCCACCTACCTCCTCGATGTTCTTGGTAAAAGGCTTGGACTGGTTTCGGATTTGAAGCAATGTTTTCCTCACAGCTATAAGCAGATCATCTCTCTTGCCTACTATCTTATCCTCGAATCATACAGCCCTCTGAGTCGCTTTTCAAAATGGTCTTCGTTGCATCAGCATCCGTACGGGCAAGATATTCCATCCCAGAGAAGCAGTGAACTTTTTGCCTCCATTACAGAAGAGGATCGCTATCGATTCTTCCAACTCCAGGCTGCCAGGCGCTGTGAGAAGGAATACTGGGCCTACGACATCACTTCTGTATCAAGTTACTCGGAGTGCCTAAAACAGATAAGGTACGGTTTGAACAAGGAAAAGGATCATCTTGCTCAACTCAATCTGGCCCTTGTTTTTGGCCAGGAATCAAGCTTGCCGTTTTATTACCGCAAGTTGCCGGGAAACGTCACCGATGTCAAAACCGTCAGAAACATGTTGGCAGACATGGACTTCCTGAACCTGCAAAAGGTTCATCTGGTCATGGATCGGGGATTCTACAGCGCCCAAAGATTCTACAGCGCCCAAAACATCAATGAATTATACAAGGAGCACCATAAATTTCTTATTGGAGCCAAGCTTTCTTTGAAGCTTGTCAAAGAACAGTTGGATAGAGTTCGTTATTCTTTGCGTGAATGGTCAAATTACTGCGAGAACCATGAAGTATTTGCTATGTGCGTTCCCGTAAAATGGGACTACATCCAGGAGCGTCCCTATAAAGGGGATACCATCCGGG
>JAFDAI010000116.1 GCA_019313905.1 Deltaproteobacteria bacterium
GGCTTTGCATTCAAAAGATGGACTAAGAAAAGGGTTGTCGAAACATTTAACAGCAGCTCCAATGCCGTGGAATTGATGCAAGAATATTCCATGAAGTCGTTGTCAAACAAGAAAATAGATAGAATCATCCGTGACATTTGCGAATTGCTGAGGTCATAACAAATCACTTGACCTAACGGGAGTTACAGAGCCGCTTTTCGTAAAAGCCTTATGAAATCGACTGTTTTCCGCCGTAGGTCAGTTCGCCGTTCGGCTGTAAACGATCATACTCAAACTAATTATCTATTGAAGGAGATGACAAAATGGCAAAGAAATTTCGTGTGTTTATTAGTTTCGCAATTGAGGATGCAAACCTCAGGTCCTTTCTCGTTGGCCAAGGCAGAAATAAAAAAACTCCGTTCTCGTTTGTGGATATGTCCGTTAAAGAATCTTGGGATAGTGAGTGGAAGACCAAGTGTCGTACCAAAATAAGAGGCTGTGATGGTGTAATTGGAATAATTACCAACAATACTTCAAAGGCTACAGGACAACTATGGGAACTATCTTGTGCATATGAAGAAGGTCTCCCAGTTCTTCTAATTTACGGAAATGATGACAGACCAAGTAATCTGCCGGAGCCCGTAAAAGGGAAACGCATATTGCTGTGGACCTGGGATACTATTGCAGCATTCATGGACAAACTCTAATTTGTCATGGAGGTTTATTTATGAAAAAAGGGCTAGTTGTTGGCATTGACAACTATGCAGGCGTCTCCCAGCTTTTCGGTTGTGTCAATGACGCACATTCCGTAAAGAGTGTTCTTGAGCGAAATAGTGATGGTACTGTAAATTTTTCAGTAAAATTACTGTGTGGAACAGGGGCAAGTGAGTCAGTGTTCCGAACAGAATTGAAAGAAAGCATTCGAGACCTATTTTCGGGCGATTCAGATACTGCACTTCTCTACTTTGCAGGGCACGGATATATTGAAGCAACAGGCGGTTACTTGGTAACCAGTGATTGTAAGTCTGGTGACGATGGGCTCCCTCTTACTGAAGTACTCACTTTGGTCAATGCATCTAAGGCGCGGAACAAAGTTATAATTCTGGATAGTTGCCACTCTGGAATGGCTGGGTCGCCTCCCGCTTCGCCTCATCAGTCAGCAGAGTTGTCTGAAGGAATCACGATTTTGACGGCCTCAACAGCCGAACAATATGCGTCCGAGCAGAATGGCGCTGGTGTATTTACAACTTTGCTGGTCGATGCTTTAAGTGGTGCTGCGGCTAATCTCGTTGGGGATATAACGCCAGGTAGCGTCTATGCGCATATTGATCAGTCACTAGGACCTTGGGAACAAAGGCCAGTATTCAAGACAAATGTGAAAAGCTTTGTTTCGCTGAGAAAAGTTCACCCGCCTATCGAACTTACTGAACTCCAGCGTATCATAGAATTTTTCCCAATCCCCGGGTTTGAGTACCCTCTTGATCCCTCTTATGAGCCTGAACTTAAGGGGAGAAGCGAGGGTATGCCTGTTCCCAACCCTGAGAACACACGCACATTTGCTATTTTACAGAAATTCAATCGTGTAAATCTAGTTGTTCCGGTGGATGCTCCGCATATGTGGCACGCGGCAATGAAGAGTAAGGCGTGTAAACTTACAGTATTAGGGGAACATTATCGCCGATTGATAGAGCGTGGTAGGATATAGCTTGCAAATCAGTAAATGAAGAAACGGTTCACGGATTCCGAGTGGTAATGCTTTTACCTCTGGAATTTGTTGGCATGGGAGTAGAAATTTTAACATTTTTACCAACTCTTTCAGGATAGAAGGAAGCTATGCCTAAATGGAATGACCTATATTAGGAGGATAATTTGAATTTTCTAAAAGATAGACTATCTTCCTCGCTACAAGCTAACAGTGCCAGAAATGGGTCAAGTCTGCCTTTGACCCTTGTTGCTCGACTTTGGCACTTTTGAGGTGAATCAGCCGGGTAGGTTGGGTTGAGGAACGAAACCCAACCTGCGAGCCACAACTCTTTTAAATAACACAAAAGGAGGGATGCTATGGCTAAAATCTTTAGGAGTTCTGTTATTAATGCGCCAATTGATGAAGTGTGGGCAAGAATACGAGACTTTAATGCCTTGCCCGATTTGTGGGGCATCCTGCTTTTACAGATAGCCACATTGAAAATGACGAGCCAGGTTATAAAGTTGGCGGCATCAGAAACTTCAACCTCAAAGATGATGGAAATATCAGGGAACGATTGTTAGCTCTTAGCGACGCTAAACACTTTTGCACTTACACAATTCTTGAATCACCGTTACCGTTAGAAAACTATGTATAGACTTTCAGATAATTAATTTCACTGTGTTATCAGTTGTCGACGTATAAACTAATACGCCTTCCTCCTTCTGGCCTTGTGAAATTAATTATCTGAAAGTCTATAGCATCATTGCGGCTGATGCCAATTACCGATGGCAATTGAACTTATGCCGAGTGGATAGAGCAGAATTCAACTGCCGTCTGGAAGAAGAGGATGGCATCGTGAAGAAGATCGGGCAAATTTGAAGCAAATCTATGCGCCTACGTTGGGAAGTTATTT
>JAFDAI010000117.1 GCA_019313905.1 Deltaproteobacteria bacterium
CAGGAGTACAGGGAGCGGTCATTATTTCTGCAGGTGGAAAAGAGAGCGGGGCAAAGGGGAGAGAACTGGAAGCGGCTATTAAACAGGAGGCGGAGCCTTCAGGTCTTCGCATTATCGGCCCGAATTGTCTTGGAGTTATTTGCAGCCGGTCAAAGCTGAATGCAAGCTTCGCAAGCCACATGCCCCTTCCGGGAAGAATGGCTTTTATTTCTCAAAGCGGCGCAATCTGCACATCAATTCTCGATCTTTCTATAAGGGAAAAAATAGGGTTCAGCTACTTTGTAAGCCTCGGTTCCATGCTGGATGTAAATTTTGGTGACATCATTGATTACCTTGGCGGGGAACCTGATGTCAGCAGCATCGTGATGTATGTTGAAAATTTAAACCGGTTTAGATATTTTATGAGCGCAGCGAGGGCTGTATCGCGCATAAAGCCGGTTATTGTGTTGAAGGCCGGGCGAACACGTGCAGGGGCTGTTGCCGCCGCTTCTCATACAGGCGCTCTTGCCGGGGAAGACGCAGTTTATGATGCGGCTTTTAAACGCGCCGGAATACTTCGCGTCAAAACATTTGATGAGCTTTTTGACTGTGCGGAACTTCTTGCCAAGCAGCCGCCGGTTTCGAGTAATGGCCTGGCTATCATAACCAATGCAGGCGGCCCCGGAGTAATGGCTGCGGATGCGCTTTCCGACTATGGTGTCGAGCCTGTCAAACTAAGCCCTGAAACCCTATCAAAATTAGACAAAATACTTCCTCCTTACTGGAGCCGCGCAAACCCTGTTGACCTGTTAGGAGATGTTTCTCCGGAATTATATAAAAAAGCAGTAGAAATCTGTCTCGAAGATACCAAAGTGGACGGGCTTTTAATTATGTTTGCGCCTGTTGCTTTGAGAAATATGGCCGATATGGCCAAACCGCTTGTCAATCTCCTTCGAAAAAGGCCATATCCTGTTTTTGCTTCATGTATGGGAGGACCGGATGCGGAAAAGGCACGGGAGATTTTTAACCTGTCCGGCATTCCAACTTTTGATACACCTGAACTGGCGGTCAGGGCATTTATGGACCTTTACCGCTATTCAAAAAATATTGAACTGTTGCAGGAGATTCCGTCCAAGCTGCCCGGCAAGATGGAGTTTGATCGCAAAAAGGCCGGCTCCATAATCAGCAGAGGGCTTGAATCAAAAAAACATGTTCTAACCGAGGTTGAATCCAAGGCCCTGCTTTCAGCTTACGGGATTCCTGTTAATCGAACAGAGCTGGTTGCTTCAGATACAGAAGCAGCTCTAAAGGCTGGGGAATCAGGTTTTCCCGTGGCAATGAAAATATGTTCAAGGGAGATTACACACAAAACAGAGGCTGATGGAGTTATACTCAATGTGCAAAGTGAGTCCGAGGCGCGTGATGCTTATATAAAATTAATTGAAAGCGCTCGAAATTATAATCCGGATGCCGGCATTGAAGGCGTAACGATTCAGCCCATGATAAAGCAGATCGATTGCGAGCTGATTATCGGGTCGAAAAAGGATCGGGATTTTGGCCCGGTGATTCTTTTTGGAATGGGGGGTACGATGACCGAGATCCTTGGAGATCAAGCTCTTGCCCTTCCCCCTTTGAATCGCCTGTTGGCCGGAAGGCTTATGGAAGAAACAAAGGTTTATCGCATGCTTAAAGGATACAGGAAGAGGCCTGCTGCCGATTTAATGCTGCTGGAAGAAATATTAATCCGGCTGTCTCAGCTTGTAACCGATTTTCCGGAAATAGATGAGCTTGACATTAACCCCTTAATTATTGCAGTAAATAATACATGTGTTGCTGACGCCAGAATTATGTTAAAATATTCCGAGATTCCGGCGCCCTTTCATCTGGTAATAAGTCCATATCCCAACCAGTATGAAACAAAAACAGTGCGTGAAGGGATAGGTGATGTATTCATCAGACCCATAAAGCCCGATGATGCTCCCCTTTTAGTGGAGCTTTTTGAATCACTTTCTTCCCGCAGCATCTATAACCGGTTTTTCAGCCCGCTGAAATTTCTTTCTCACAATATGCTTGCGCGATTCACGCAAATTGATTATGATAGAGAAATTTGTCTTGTAGCTCTTTCCAAAACAGAAACCGGTGAAAAGATATTGGGAGTTGCCCGTGTGATAAATGAAATTGACCAGAAACACGCGGAATTTTCTGTCGTTGTAGGAGACCCATGGCAGGGAAAAGGTATTGGCGCGGAACTTCTTCAGCGCTGTTTGTCTATTGCCGGAGAGCGGAATGTTGAAACCGTATATGGGCATGTTTTGTCTGAAAACACCCAGATGGTGGCATTGGGGCGAAAATTAAATTTCAAGATTAAAAGGGTTCCTGATTCAAACGAGTATGAACTGGTAATAGATCTAAGGAAAAAATAATTAATAATTAATTGTGGTTCTTCTCCAATTTAGTTGTAGAAAGCCTGATAGATTTTCAGCGTAAAGTAGCGTAGATCATGGAATCCATAGGCTTTTCGTTTGATAACTTTAATCTTATTATTCACCCCTGGCATAGTGATTTTTCAGGATCGAAGGCATACATATAGTATGTTGAGAGTCTGAAAAATCACTGTAACGCAGTAGATGGGACTTTTTACGACGCCATCATTTTGTGGAGGTATTAGCCATGTTAGTTAAGAATTGGATGAGCAGAACTGTCTTCACCATTGATTTAAATGAATCTATTCATGATGCCATGAAGCTGTTACAAAAACATAAAATTCGTATGCTGCCGGTTACGAAAAAAGATAAGCTTGTTGGAGTTATTACCGACAGGGATATAAAAAGGGCGTCGGCTTCTGATGCTACCACACTATCGGTTCATGAGCTTAATTATATACTGTCCAAGGTTAAGGTGAGCGAGATTATGTCAGATAAACTCATTACAGTTCCTTTTGATTATACCATAGAAGAAACAGCC
>JAFDAI010000025.1 GCA_019313905.1 Deltaproteobacteria bacterium
GCATGAAGAGGTGATAACCGCGCTGGTGCGCGATGAGATACAGACATACCGCCAGCTTCCCAGGAATCTCTATCAGATTCAGACGAAATTTCGTGATGAGATAAGGCCGAGATTCGGTATCATGAGGTGCAGGGAATTCGGCATGAAAGATGCTTACAGTTTCGACGCCGACGAAGAGAGCGCGGAAGAAAGCTACAGGAAAATGTTTGATGCCTACACCAGGATATTCACGCGGTGTGGACTTAGCTTCAGGCCGGTGGAAGCGGACAGCGGCAATATAGGAGGAAGCTTCTCCCATGAATTCATGGTTACTGCTGAAACCGGGGAGGATGCGATGGTTCATTGCATCTCGTGCGATTATGCCGCGAACCTTGAGAAAGCGGAGATCTCCAGACCGGAGGGAGAGGCAGAGCATGCCATGGGATATCCCTCGATGGAGGAGGTGCATACCCCCGATGTGAGAACCATCGAAGAGGTCTGCGCGTTTTTGGATGTTGCGCCCGGGGATGTCGTAAAAACGATGATATTCATGTGTGACGGTAAACCCGTAGCCGTCCTGGTAAGGGGTAATGAAGATATAAATGAGGCAAAACTCAGGAATTATCTCGGGTGCGACTCGCTCGAACTCGCTATGGACGATACCATCCTGGAAGTTACAGGATCTCCCAGGGGATTTGCCGGTCCCATAGGAATAAAATCCAGGATTATCGCGGATTATTCCCTTACAGGCATGAAAAATTTTGTTACAGGGGCCAACAGGGAAGACCACCATATAAAAAACTGTAATATCGGAAGAGATTTTGAGATAAGTGATTATGCCGATCTGAGAATCGTAAGAGAGGGTGATGTATGCCCGCGCTGCGGAAAAGAGCTCAGGATTGTCAGAGGCATCGAAGTGGGGCATGTGTTCAAGCTTGGCATAAAGTACAGCGAGGCTATGAACGCCACATTTCTTGACAGGGACGGCAAAGAAAAATACATGATTATGGGATGCTACGGTATCGGCATAGGTAGAACGGCCGCCGCATGCATAGAGCAGAGCAATGATGATGACGGGATTATATGGCCCATGTCGATTGCGCCATTCCAGGTGATAATCACGCCGGTGAACATGAAGGATGAGAATCTATCCAGTACTGCTGAAGAGCTGTACAACAGTCTTGTCGCGGATGGAATAGAGGTTATACTGGATGACAGGAATGAAAGAGCGGGTGTAAAATTCAAGGATGCCGACCTGACAGGCATACCCATCAGGGTCACAATAGGCGCAAAAAGCCTCGCAGAGGGAAAGGTGGAAGTGAGATTCAGAAAATCCGGAGAGGTCGAAAAAATAGCCCTTGAAACAGTCAGGGATTTTATAATCAAGACGATAAATGACGGTCTTGAGTGCGCGTGATCGGACGAGAGCTTTGAAAAATGTTCAATTTTGTTCGAGTACAAGGAAGGCGAAGATTTCAACCGGAGGAATATATTGAATATTTCGAGGATTGGAATTTGAGCCTGACGCAGTAATCGGGCGAAAGGGGATGTTTTGCAAAGGTCTCCGGGCGTTAGCTCAGGGTAGATGGTAGAATATGATACGAATAACCGACATACTGGAAGAAAGCCAGAAGTATCTCTCTGAGAAAGACCTTGAGATGATAGAGAAGGCCTACATATTTTCCGCGTCTGTGCACCAGGGACAGCTTCGCCTGTCGGGAGAACCCTATCTTATCCATCCCCTGGAGGTGACGGGGATGCTGGTTGAAATGAGGCTTGACGCCGCCACGCTGATAACGGGTATGCTGCATGACACCGTTGAGGACACACTGGCCACCCTTGAGCAAGTGGAAGATGCTTTCGGTAAAGATGTCGCTTTTCTCGTGGACGGTTTGACCAAAATAAGCAAGATAACCTTTGGAGATCAGATGGAACGTCAGGCGGAGAACTTCAGAAAAATGATACTGGCGATGTCTTCTGATATCAGGATACTCCTCATAAAACTGGCTGACAGACTCCATAACATGCGCACGCTTGATTTTCATCCTCCGGACAAGCAGAAGTTCACAGCGCAGGAAACTCTTGAGGTATATGCGCCGCTGGCCGCCCGCCTGGGAATAAACCAGATAAAGGATGAATTGGAGGACCTGTCGCTGAAATACCTCCATCCGGATGGATATTATGAACTGATGGAACGTGTAGACAAAAACAAAGAAGAGCGTGACCAATACACAAAAGAAGTAAGGAATATAATCCAGCGGCAGATAGAAAGTTTTGGTTTGAAGGGAGATGTCAGAGGAAGAGCCAAGCATTTCTACAGTATTTTCAAGAAGATGCACGAACAGCGCATAAATTTTGATGAGGTTTACGATCTCACGGCATTCAGGATAATCCTTGATTCAGACGAGGAAAGAAAGTGCTACGAGGTACTCAGTGTCATTCATGCACTCTGGAAGCCCGTTCCCGGACGTTTCAAGGACTATATAGCAATGCCCAAGACGAACAACTACCGCTCCCTGCACACAACGGTTATCGGCCCGTACGGGGAACGGGTGGAGATACAGATAAGAACAGGGGAGATGAATGAGTGGGCGGAGAAAGGCATCGCGGCTCACTGGAGGTATAAAGAGGGCAAGGTCTTTTCCGGTGAAGATGAAGACCAGATCGACAAACTCAGAGAATTGCTTGAGATGCAGACTGAACACAAGGACGCCCGGGAGTTTATGAAAAGCCTGAAGCTGGCGCTTTATCCGGATGAAGTTTACGTATTTACCCCAAGGGGAGACGTAAAATCTTTTCCAAAGGGTGCCACTCCGATTGATTTTGCCTACAGCGTCCATACCGATGTGGGTAACCAATGCATAGGAGCAAAGGTAAACAGAAGCATAGTTCCCCTGAAGTACAAGCTTCAAAACGGCGATACCGTGGAGGTTATGACCCAGGCCGGGCATTATCCCGGCAAAGACTGGTTGAAATATGCGGTGACATCAAGGGCTGTATCCAAGATAAAGCAGTGGATCAAGACAGAGGAGCGTGAAGAAAGCATCCTGTTGGGCAAAAACATCCTCGAAAAAGAACTCAAGAAACACCACTTGAGGTTCAGCAAACTGATCAAGGAGAACGAATTCAGCGCCATATTGGAAGAACACTCTTTGAACACCGTCAATGACCTGTTGGCCCTTATAGGTTATGGGAAGACATCGGCAAAGCATGTGACTCACCAGTTGTTGCATGATGAGGATGTGGAGGAGAAAGAGAAAGCGGAAGAGAAGAAGGGGGTTCTGGAAAAAATCAGGGAGAAGTTCAGAAAAACTCCATCCGATGCGGGCATATCAATCACAGGGATTGATAATGTCATGGTGAGATTTGCCAAGTGTTGCAGTCCTCTTCCCGGGGATGATATAGTCGGCTGCGTAACGCGGGGAAGGGGCATAACAGTCCATGGGTCTGACTGTCCCATGGTAAAAGAGATGGACCCTGAAAGGATAATTGACGCGCAGTGGAATGTAAGTGAAAAACAGACCTTCTCGGTTGGTATTATAGTAACCTGCAGAGATAAGAAGGGACTTGCTTCCGAGCTGAGCAATGCTATTTATTCTATGGGGGTAAATATGACCTATGTCAATATTAATACAAGTCCTGGCAATAACACGATCTGTAACTTTCAATTGGATATAAAGGATCTTAAGCAGCTTAATATGATTGTTTCCGAGCTGAAGAAATTAAAGAGCGTTTTATCCGTTGAAAGGATAAAAGAGCCCTTTCGCAGTACCGGAGAGAACAAATCACGCAAAAATATTGACATCCGGCATTAATTTGCTGTACTAAGCTCGCTCAAAGAATCTTACGACAGAGGATGAAATGATTGTAAAATCGAAAAGACTGATACGCATTGTAATCTTATTTATGTTGCTGATTTTCCCCCTATCCGCGGCTGCCGCGAACCATGTTGTAGTGATTGATCCGGGTCATGGGGGCAGTGACATGGGTGTAAAACTGTCCAAAAGTGTTTATGAAAAGGATGTAACCCTCGCCATCGCGAAACTTGTAAGGAAAAATCTATCCGGCGCTGATGGCATAGAGGTCAGACTCACGCGATCGGACGATAAAAATGTCTCTCCGGCAAACCGGAGAAAGCTTGCCGGAAAATCGAATGCGGATCTCTTTATAAGCCTCCACGTCAATGCCGGTTTCGGACTGAATGCAAAGGGATATGAAATTTATTATCCCGTCTCTGATGTTCCATCCGTTAAAAAGAGCAATTCCGGAGAAATACTTAAAGACATGAATCAAACCAGACGCCTGAATAGCTGTGTCCGGTTTGCCCAGATAGTCCAGAAAAATATGGGAAGGGTGTTCCCGCGTGAGGGGAGGGGATTGATAAACGCTCCGGTTCTTGTCCTTCAGTCTCTGACATCTCCTGCTATTCTTCTGGAAATGGGTTTTGCAACAAATCTTGAAAACAAAAAGAAACTGAAAAATAAGAAAATTCAGGAAGCTGTTGCCGACGCGCTGACCAAGAGTATAAAAAAATATTTTTCGACAGATGGGACATCATGAAAAGAATAACCGGCCGCAAATGGAATGAAATGCGGCAGATAAAGATAACCAGGGATTTCCTGCCAAGCGCAGAGGGATCGACGCTTATAGAAATGGGTGATACACGTGTAATATGCACAGCCTCTCTGGAAGACAGGGTACCACCCTTTTTAAGAAATTCCGGAAAGGGGTGGCTGACGGCAGAATATGCCATGCTTCCAATGTCCACATCCTCGAGAAGCAGAAGAGAGTCGTCCAGCGGCAAGGTCAAGGGGAGAACGCATGAGATCCAGAGATTGATAGGAAGGTCGCTGCGCGCGGTAACAGACCTGAGCGCCTTCGGTGAAAGAACGATCTTTATTGACTGCGATGTAATACAGGCCGACGGAGGCACGAGAACCGCGTCGATAACCGGTGGATTTATAGCACTGGTGGATGCTCTCCGCAGGTTGAGAGAAGAGGGCGAAATAGAAGGGTTTCCTGTAACGGACTTTATATCCGCGATCAGCGTCGGGATTGTTAACGGCGAAGTCCTTCTTGATCTCGATTACGTAGAAGATTCAGGCGCCGATGTTGATATGAATTTCGTAATGACCGGAAGCGGGGGAATTGTTGAAGTCCAGGGAACCGCTGAGGCAGAGCCCTTCAGTCGTGATATGCTGGACAGGATGATCGACGTCGCGACCGCGGGAATCTCCGAACTTACAAAAAAGCAAAAAGATATTCTCGGAGAAATATAACGGCATTCGAGGCTTCATCAGTGACTGAACCTGAAAATCATAAGATCGTTTTTGCCTCAAAAAACAGAGGCAAAATAAGAGAACTTAATGCATTGCTTGAGGGAATGAATGTCAACCTTTTATCACTGCATGACTATCCCGATGTTCCAAGCATCGTAGAAGACGGCAATACTTTTCTTGAAAACGCGTTGAAAAAAGCCCGCGTTATCTCCGAATATACCGGCGGGACAATTATAGCCGACGATTCGGGGCTGGAGGTAGACTACCTTGAAGGAGCGCCCGGTATTCATTCGGCCAGATATTCGGGAGCAGGAGCGACGGATGAAAGAAACATTCGCAAGCTCCTGGAGGAACTGGACGGTGTTCCCACAGAAAAAAGGGGGGCGGCCTTCAGGTGCGCGCTGGTTTTATACCGGACAGACGGAACATTCGAAACCTTTGAAGGCAAACTGGAGGGAATAATAGCCCTGAAACCAACCGGCAGCGAAGGTTTCGGCTATGATCCGGTATTTATCGTACCGGAATACGGCAAAACAGTTGCCCAGCTTGATCCTGAGATAAAAAACAGGATCAGCCACAGGGCGATAGCCTTTGCCAAACTCAAAAAAAGCTTGCAGGAACAAGTCAGATAATCTAAAAAGTATCAACTTTTCCCACCATTCGGGGCGTAGCGCAGCCTGGCAGCGCGCCTGCTTTGGGAGCAGGATGTCGCAGGTTCAAATCCTGCCGCCCCGACCAATAAAATCAATAAGTTATAAAGTATTTGGAGGGTCAAAAAAGAGACATTATCATTGCCGGACTATATGCGGACTATTTCGATAGGTGCTTGAAGTACAAAAAATATAGGACTTAAAGCCCGCTATCTTATGGAGAATGACTGTGGATAAAGTCGAAATTCAAATCGCGAAGGAAAGTGATTTTCTTGGAATCATTCAAGTCATTCATAGCCATAACAAAAGTTCTAATATATACTTTCATCCAATCCCCCCCTCTGATCCTGTTGAAATTGCAGCTAATAATTATTCTATAACATTCATTGCGAAGCAGAGTAACGACACAATCGCATATTTGCGCTTGCATAGCGAAACGCCCCTTATGTCCGAAAACAGCGAGGCTGAAATCGAAATAGTCGTAGCTCCTGAACATCAAAAGAGTGGTATCGGAGGCAAGCTATTGCGATACGCGATTCAACACGCATGGGACAATACAAGATTGAAATGTTTGAAAGCTAAAATTAAGAATGGCAACATCCATTCAGAGGGACTTTTTCAAAAAATTGGTTTTAGGCGATATTGTCAAGATCCCATAGGATCGAAATGGTGCTTATGTAGACTATAGACCGCTTTTGGTAGCATAAGAAAGGCCCCCGATCTCTCGGGAGCCTTTTAAGTAGGGGCTAGGACACCCGCCCCCGCCCTGTAGGATTGCCGCTGTTGAACAAACGCCCCCTGAAGTATACTAAGCATCCTCAAAAGCATCAGGAAAGAGTTCAAGCGCCTTTTCTGGATTTACTTTTCCCAGCCATTTCAGGGCGTCCTCTTGCTCAACAATCCATATGTTTGAAGATCCGCCGGTATTGTTATTCCCCAGATCTATCGCATACTCAGTCATTGGCCCACCTCCACCGTGGAAAAAATAAGCGCCCTTCTTGGTTTTGTAGAGCGATTGAAAAGTGTGGTGAAAGTCACGCGGATTTGAAAAACTCTCTTCTTCAATGAGTTCCGCTGTTTCTGTATCATACACCTTCCCGTCAATAATTCTCTTCATTTCTTCACCTCCATAAATAAAAAAAGGCCATGGAATGTTTAAGGCTCATTACAGACCTCCCGGCCCTTGCGGGTGACGGATTCCATGACCAAAAGTTAAAGTTTACGCTGCAAATAAAAATAGCCATGTTACGGTTGGCCTCCCGGCAATGAATTTTAAACATCTTCAGAATACGCTTTTCCGTGGCAATGTCAAATCTTTTTTTGTTTTCACAATGTGTTCTTCAAAGTCATCTTCCGGCACAGAAGCTATTGCTTGCCAGCGGTGGGATTGTGTGCGGTTTATGCCAAGCTCATTAAGTCCAATTGTTTCATCATGCAACAATTGAGGATTCCCTGCACTTATTTTTTCCGGTATTATTTTCCCTGCCCTACGTTCTACGTTCCGACACATTAAACATCTCAGCGGCGTCTAACTGCGAGAAAGTCCCGATAGGCAAATTTGCCGGACGGGAGCCTCTATTTAGTGTGTCCTTGCAGGTTCTGAACGCCCACAAATGCTTTAGACTTCAAGCTTCAAGGCATAGGTACATATACCCTGGAGCTTGTCTGTTGCCTTTTCAGATATTGTTTCAACCTTTGCAATGGTATCATGGGAAACATTAGCTATCTTGGCAAGTTCTTTACGGGTCTCTATTGAAGGTTCTGCAGATTTCTGCTTAAGCTTTCCTGCTTCAATTTGTCTCTCCTTCGCTTTTTCCTGTAATACCGGTTTTAATTTTAAAACAATTTCGGATCTCTGGTAAGCAGTAAGGTGTCGCCTATGCAAGTTTACGCTAATTACAAACGCAAGTGGATCTCCTTGCCTTGCTTGCTCTATGGATCGCTTACCATCGGGGTTAGATGAACGCCGTTGCCTTACTATCCTAATGATTGTTTCTGTTTGATTCTTTGGTTAAATCAAAGGCCCTCGAATATTCCACGACGACCATACCATTCCTTCGACTCGTCATCGAGGAGGCGGAAAAGCTCTCTTGCCAGTTCAATATCTTCAAGTGTCGATTCACCTGTCCCCTGAAAAATAGGCGGATGCTGTGGCCGAAGTTTCTTTTTGATTTTCATATACGCCTCTGGCATTGGAACAATACTAACTTTCATGACTCAAATCCTTTCTGTTCAATTTCGCTCGAATCTTGACGGCTTTTTCTTCAAATTCCGCCAACTTAGCTTGCTCTACGCTCGAGGCTGTTTTTTTATCAAGCTGTCCGGGTGAGGGGGATTTCACCGGTCCCCGTTTCTTTGCCGTCTGATAAGCTATCAGGGCTTTTGCAGCCGCAACCCTGATAGAATCCGGCTCCGTCACGCCCTGAACAACTGCCAACAAATAGCTCTCGGCGTCCTCGAAGAACACCTGTTTTCCTCTATCTTTTTTCTTTCGTCCGGCTCCTGGTCGTGCTCCACCTCTTGACATATCGTCACCTCTTTTGATTTCTGAAATTCCAGATTAGTTCTGTAAATGAGGTCAACTCGGTTTCACGGCGCTACTACTTTCCACAGAATGGAGGCGGGGGGAGTATATTGCTAATATCATTACCCGAATAATCTAATCTGCCCAACTGTCTGCGCCCTTTTTCTCTGCATTGCGTTCAGTATAGCTTATGTTGACCGGAGGGGGATGCCCCGTCTCCGGGCCTTCCGGTCGTATCCATAATGAGTACTGGCGCCCTCACTCAGCGCACCGCCCCAAGGGTAATGACTCCTCTGGCGGCCGACCCCGTTATTTTCGAATCCAGGACACGAGGCCTCGTCCTGGTGTGAGCTATCCTGCATCTCGCTCTTGGGAAAGGTGCAAGCCGGGCTCACCTCCGGGAAAAATAGTTAACTCGTTGCGATTTTCAAAAACTTTATGGCTTGGTAGTTAGAAATTCCAGCCGCAAGTCGCTTGATAGTGTAAAATCGCACGAAACCTTTGCTGGTATAGGGATCTCTCAAAACCCTGATCCCATTAACATGATCGATGATTCTATATGCTTTCTTAAAATCACCAAAGGCCACCGGATATTTTCCGGCTCCGATATCATCCATGTTGTCGTCTATTTCAACCGGCTTACCCAGAAGAACATCCGGGGACCCAGCCTCAAGGCCCGGCCTCCACAGATAGTTGCCTTCTCCGTCTTTCATCTTTCGAATTACAGCGAGCGTGGAATCGTTCATCAGAAAGGTTCCGTTCTGCCGGTAAACAGGCTTGAGTGAATGCTGGAGATCGAAAAGCTTATCAGCATCGCTGAACGTGGAAGCGGCACCTCCAACAATATAGCCGGTCTTGCCATATTCCCAGGAATCATTGTCGATCATTTTTGAATCGTCAATTATTCCCTTTACCTGGCTAACGCCGTTGCCCGTGATAAACCCGGTGCCTTCTGTTTCGACAAATACGCTACTCACTTCCTCGGTAAGCCAAGCCTCGACGTCAAAATCGCTCATATCGAGCAATTTCTGAGTAACTGCGGGCATGGCGTATATCTCCTGCATTGGCGGGCTGAAGAGTGTTAAGTCCGGCGCATCTGTTTCGTCACGGGCGCCTTTTTCAGACACCCATCCACCACCGGCTCCGCCTTTGCTGAGCGGCCTTTTGTATTCACCCTTCGAATTAACCACAGTTGCCAGCCGCCTCATTGCGACTGAATCCGTGGCTAACCGTTCGATTTCCTTCGCCATTTCTTCGGCAACTAGAAACCCGCCCTCGGTATCATCCAAAGTGGAAAGAGAAGCCTGGATCTCCAGGCTCTTGAGACCATCAGGGTCGGAACCCTGTCGCAGCCAAGCAAGAAATTTCTCTTTATGCTCTTTAGCTGACAGATTTGTTCCACCGGAGGACCAACTACTGCCTCCAAAAGAACCCCGTCCCAAAATGGTTTCGAACTCGTCTAATTTTGCAGCATATTGAGCTTTGAAAACTTCGATTCCTTCTCCAAGCTCCGTGACTGTATCTTTCAAATTTCCGCCGTAATTATTTACGGCATTTGCTACTATTTGTTCAACTTCCTTCTGTGTATATGACATTATAAATCTCCTTATATTTTATTTTTTATGGTACTACTTGCTGTCGCTTCGGCTCAGGTGATTCTCATCTTCTGCGCTTATACTTTGCTCTCGCTCCGCTTCGAAACTTCCCGCGTTCTCCGATCTCTCGGTTTAAACTGTCCTGTCGTTGGTCTCCCTCAGACAGACGGGCCCCAATCCGGTTTTTTTTAGAATCTCTACAGGCATAAGGCACGGGGTACCTGTCTTTAATCCTTCGCCGCTTATAGTTCTTTGGCTTTTCTTCATTCGCTTCCAGATATGTTTCAACAGCCTTTCTGATTCGCTCTTTGTACCCTTCAGATGTCATTAAAACACCTCTCTTATTGCTTTGTTACCTTCTCAATTATCGGCTTGCATGTGCAATCCCGCATCCTGTGAGTGAGCAACGCCGGACAATCGGGATCATGTTTGACAATGACATGCGTCACAGTGCCTGGCTTCAGTTCCCCGGCCGCCTCTATCGCCTCCTTAAGTCTCTGTTTAGTTTTTCTCACCTTTCAAACCTCGTTTTTCCCAGTAAACTTTTCGAGTTAACTTTTGTTACTGTTTACCAGTAAACTTTCCAGTAAACTCCCGGTCTCTTTTTCTTTTAATATCAATTATTTAACTCCTTTTTTCATTGTAAACTTTCTTGTAAACTTCAGTAGTTTACTACACCCCCCCCTTTAGGGGGTGTAAACTGTAAACTTTTCCCTGTAAACTTCCTCTCCAAGAGGGGTGAAGCCGGATGTCTTTTTATCCAGATACCCTTTTGAAACTGCCCAAGCTTTCGTCCGGCTAACATACGCTTTCTTAATTTTTAATTGAGAGCAGATTTCAGCTGGTGTTAATCCTTCTCCTAACAATGTTATGATTGCATTCTTTTTGTTTTCCTTCTGGCTCGAAGTTGTCCAAGACATACCGGCGTGTTCGTTAACAATCTCAAAGTTGAAGGGTGCGGCTTCGGCTCCATAAATCCCCCGGGCTTTTGTAAGAGTGCAATCAAATTTACACCCGTCTTCAGGATTGTAGCCCGCTGGTAGTGTAAGCTTAAAAACATAGTCAAGCTGGTCTTCTCTTGCCGAAGTTCCCCGTTGATCCCCCGATTTTCCGGCGTGGTGAACGAATATGACTGCTTTCCCCATCCATCTGAGTTTGAGCAAAAATTCATTAACTGGCCCCCAGGCTTCACTATCGTTCTCTTTTGACCCCGGCATGAATGAGGACAAATTGTCGAATATGATAACGTCCCAGGAATCGTTGGATTCCATCAACTCAAGAAAAGCATCCCGCCATGCAGGGTTCAGTAAATTGATTGCCGGATGTCCAGCTTGATACAAATATTCGTTTGATATCATTTCCATCGGCTTCAGTGGTACAGGTGCGCTTTGTGAAAGGGCCTGCCGGTTTTTGAGAAGATCCAGCGGCATTTCAGCATCAACGATTAGAACAGAAGCGGGTACCCCTGTTTTTAGCGGCCCAAGGTTAAGGTTTCGGGTTAAGCAGATTGATATCGCATCTCTGAAAAACGTTTTACCGATTCCGCGTAGGCCAAAAATCTGCCCAATCGAACCTTTGGATATTGGCCCCAGATATTTTGTGGCGGCGGGAATATCAAGATTCTTTAGTTGATTTTCAGAAAGGACACTCTCTGCCAGAATCCCGGCAAATGAAATTTCCTGCCCGTCCGCTTGTTTTACCTGCTCTTCAAATTGGTTTAGCATGATATTGGTCTTCCTTCCGAACTTAGCCACAATAGCCGTTGATATGCCCCTTTTTTCTCTCGAAAATGCCCCGGAAGGCGCGATAACCTTGAAGCATTGGAACAACTCGCATCTACGCCCAAAGGCGTCAAAATAGTGTCATACAGGCGATTCTTTACAATTGATTGCCATTGTTCCGCCGTTTCAACTTTGCCAAGTTTTTGAACATCAATCCAGCCGTGAATGCTCTTGTTCCCACTATCAATCAGAGCAACAACCGGAAGTTTGACGGCACTCCAAAACTTTAGTTGATCTTCCCTTGAAAGCTCGTCAAACTCGACAATGCAGTAACGATATAACTTGATGGTGTTGTCGCTTCTAAATGACGGCTTTCCTGCCTTAGTGGTGCCTTCCAAGCCCTTCAGGGGATTTAGGACAATATGAGGTGCAAGGGTTCCACCGTTGTTGTAAAAGGTAATCCAGTCTGAAGGGGTGCGAATCGTCTCTCCAACAATGCCTTTGTCAAACCGTTCGCCGATCCATATCAGGTCGGTCGGCTCGTAAAGGTTTTCAAGTAGCAGGGTAGGATCGTTTTTTGGTTCATCCAGTAGTCGTACGGGGGAAGTTTCCCAGAAATCGGCCTCACTTGTGATTGACCCCTCGGAAATGATCCTTCTTAACGCCGCCCCTCCATTCTTGACAGCAGGTGCCAGCCGTGGTTGTGGTGTGAACGTTCCGCGCTTGTGGTCGGACAGTGCCTTGTTTACTGCCTCCGTGATTTCCTTATCGGGAATCCGTCGGGTGCCCGTAGGGATTGCCCGCCGAATTTCAGCATAGAGCTGTTCACCATCTATTCCGGCTTTCGCTCCATAATTCGCCACTGACAAAAGCGCAGTATGGCACCCAGTTCCGGGGGGAGGTATTCGATTTAGGGCTTCAGTGTAGCTCTCCATCATTTATCGCGCCTCGATAACACCCTGGGGAATGGTCCGTGCCGCCATTCGTTCGGCCAGCCATGCTTCGATCTCCTCTTCAATCCATCCAACCGAATTTCCCCCAAGCTGTAGCCGCTTCGGGAATCGTCCGGCCTTCTCAAGCCTCCAGATAGTAGGATCACTCAGGGGGACCCGTGACAGTAATTCCGGTTTTCTGATTACTCGTGTCATCTCTCCTTTTCCTTTCTGGCATAAAAAATGCCCATCAAATTTTGCTCTTGATGGGCATTAAAACACAGTATTCTCGTTTGAAAAATTACTGCATCCTACGAAGTTTTAGTAACATTAAAAAACTTAATTATATTAAATAATTAAAAGTTAAGTTCATGGTACCACCGCAGTATTGTATCGCCGGATAAGTCCGCGTCCTCATAGTCGGTTCGGGTTCCCCTTTTAGCTCTCCCCACAGCCCCCCATCGCATCTTTACAGCCTCCGCCGCATCATAACAGATATCAAAAAGGCTTTTTTCCGGTTCCTCTATGGCGGCCTTGTAAACATATGAAAGCGCAGTCCGTCGAATCTGAAGTAAATGGTATTCTTTCCACGGCCCCGGCCCGGAATCTTTCATGAACCCCAAGCAGTGGGGGAGGTCGGAAGAGGTATTTTCGGCCTTTAAAAGTTGCTTCCCGACCTTTTCAAGATATTCAAGTACCCAAGTGGGAACGGGTTCATTGTATTTTCTTGCCACCATGAAAGCATCCCATGCCGCGAGAGGATTCTCAGTGTTTTTAAAATCATCATGAAAGAGTTCAATCCACTTTTGGGATCCGAAAAGTCTCGCATCTTCTGTTTCCATCCATGCCTTTAACTGTAGCGATTTCGGGGTGTCCTTTGGAACTGCCTTGCCATAACGTTCTGGTAGTGGTTTGGTCGCTCGTTTTTTAGCCATGTTTGTAATCCCCCATTGAAATAATTTTTCCGCCTGTAGGGGCAAGTCCAAGGATTGATTGCAACCGCCGCTCCCAGGCTATCAGTGCTTGACGTTTTTCTTTGTCATAGGGGTAGCGATTATACACGGCCAAAAGCCCTTGAAGCTTATGCCCCAAAACCCGCTCCGCGATAACATCGTCAATCCCGATCTCGGCAAGACGGGTGCGCAGGGTCCGCCGGATATCATGTGAGGAAAAACCCTCCGTAATCCCCATTTCAGACCAGTGCCGCCGGATTGCGTTCGTCATTGCCCCCACTGTAATCGGCGTTCCCTCGTTGTGTGTCGATCTAAACACCCATAAAGAATCACTTGAATAAATGTTAGCTTCGTCAATAATATCCTGCATCATAGAAACAACCGGAACCCTGTTCTCTTCGTTATTTTTTCGAGCGTCCGCCGGTATCACCCACCATGAATCAGAAACATGCTCCCACTTCATGTTTGCAACCTCTCCCGGTCTCTGCCCGGTTAACAGGATCATCTTCAAGGCTAGTTTCGTCAATCGGTAAATGTCGATCTCCGTATTTTCAAGGTTCATTGCTTCCCAAAAGAGTTTAATCTCTTCATCAGAGAGTACACGGGTTCGAGGGGTTTCCTTTGTCTTTCGCATCCCCCCCAGGGGAGAAAATTCAATCATTCCCCGTTCGGCTGCAAAGTTGAACATTCTGACAAGCACCCCTTGCAAGCGATTTGCACCAATCGGAGCTCGTTCCCTCATCTTGTCAATTAGGAGTACTGCATCCCGGCGCGTGATCGTGTTGACCTTCTTCCGTTTCCAGGAGGGTAGGGCATCTTTTTTGACAAGCCGCCGCCGCTCTTTTCCGGTCTTTGTTTTCGACAACTCACGCTCCCAAAACTCATCAAGTAAATCTTGAAAGGTGGGGTCTAACTTTGCTTTTTTCCTTTCTTCCCTGGCCTTTGCAGCAGGATCAATCCCTTGCTCTACTTCGCGGAGAGCAAGGGCAGCTCTTTCCCGCGCCATAGCAAGAGAAACAGCCGGATACTTGCCAAGGGTCATTCGCTTCTGCTCACCTTGGAATGCATAACGCAGAGTCCAGGACCTTACCCCCGATGGATAGATCCTTATGAACAGCCCTTCTCCATCGGCAAGATAAAACTCTTGACTGCTTGGCTTCAACTTTCTAATTTCTAAATCGGTCAATGGCATTTCTTACCCCCTTTCATATAAGTCCGGGAACGCCTGCCGGACTTCCTACGGACTATTTTTTAGGGCGTAACAGTGAAAAAACATGAAACGCTATGAAGAGATAATACTGCTATATCCCCTTAATGTCAATAGATTTTTGAATGCTCTTGAATGGTTCTGAAAAGGAGAGAGAAGGGGGAAATTCTTTTTTGGGAGCAGGATGTCGCAGGTTCAAATCCTGCCGCCCCGACCATTTTTATATTATAAAATCAATAACTTAACTAAAATTTTATGCTCCAGAAAGTGGTGCAAAAGTGGTGCAGACGTCCTTCAATTCCTTGGGATGTTTTTCCTTGCCTGATGACTTCGCATAGATCATTCTGACATCATCCGACTCAATCTGAAAATACCGTTCAAAAGCCTTATTTGTAGAATGCATCGTTGCCCGTTTTATTTCTTCCGGTGAAAAATGTTTTCTCAATGCCCGGGCAGAACTGTGCCTTGTTCCTCCATAAAGATCAACATCGGTAATCCCCAGATTTTTACAGGCCCTTTTCCAATATCTCCGCAATAGATCCTGCCCGAAGGGTGCGCCTTCTTTAAATACACGTTGACCTTTAGCCGGTTTGTGTCTGAAAAAATGGAGATTCGGAAGGGCAGGGGGGAAGCTCTTCAGTGTTTCAACATCTTCATCGAGTAATGGAACGGCCTTGTAACGCTTTTCTTTGGGGTGAGGAAAGAGAAAGTAGCCGTTTCCGGTATCAATATGACCCTCCTTGAGAGAAAGTAACTCTCTGGGCCGTATAGAGATATAAGTAGCAAGCCACCTGATGGCAAGATAGATTTTCGGATTCAGGTGGTGCGAGATATTCCATACTTCATCAAGAATGGCCTCTTGTGTATCCTTGTCGATAACATTTCTAAAGCCGAGTGTGAACTTGCATTCAGGAAACTCTGGAAACTCGTACTGTCTGAAAGATTTCTTTTCTCTTTTCCAGACCCACGTGAAAAACTGATGAAGACATGACATGTAATTTGAAGTAGTTTTAGCTCCAACCCTTAACGAGTCCTTGAAGTCTTCAAGTTCTCCGTATTGGATATTTTTAATGGTTGTATTGCTAAAGAAGTTTTGTGCAGTCTGAATATAATTTTTAAGATTTTGATAGTGTCTTGCGGTTATAATATTGGTTTTGATTTCTCCTGATTTGACCTTTAACCATTTTTCTGAAAGTGTACTGAATCCTAAAGGATTCCCGGCCTGATAATCCCGGAGGTCAAAGGTTCCTTCATCTTCCTTGTAGCGAATCCCTTCAAGAAACCGTCTTGCACTGTCATAATGGAAGAAGTTTTTATAAACACCTTTGAATTTTACGAAGTATGATGAAGCTTTCTGACTATTGTGATTTGGACAGTATAACCCTGTTTTTCCATCATCTTTAAGGGAACCACCGCATTCAGGACATCGCTGACGTGAGTAAATAGACCCAATCATACACAGTTCACCCCCTATGTTTTGAGGGCTATTATGTCGCAATGTCGAAATCAAATCAACTATTCCTTTTCAAAGCTTCCTGTATTTTTCTCATTCCTTCACTTTCCGGAGGGATATTTGTTTGGATTCCAAGCTTGATTGATTCTTTTATATATTCTTCAGAAAAATCCTTTCTGCTCCAGTAGGTTAAAATTGAATAGCTGATTGTTTTAAGAACTTTTGGTAGGTCTTCATTCTCCAGAATAACGGCACATGTAAGGATATATCTGGCAATCCTTTGTATGTACCAGTCAAGAAAACCTTTATTCTGTGAGTTGTATTTTCGAGTAACACCATCCTGATAAGAACCGAGCAAGACACCGCAACTTTGTACGTTTCTCCATTCCCGATAGAAGGTTCTTCGTGATTGATTTTCATTGTCCGGGTTTCTAAGAGAAAACCATTCCTTGGTGAGATACCTCCATACGGATGCCGCTTTAGTCTTCAGGTCTTCGATGGTATCAATGCGAAACTGTTTTAATAATGGACGCCTGAGCTGGAATTCAAAACGCCATACATCTGTAAGATCATTAGTTTGCCAAACATGCATCCATCGCGCATTGGAGAAGGGTTCTTTCCGGTTGTTTTCAATTTCCTTCCCCTTGTCATAAATACGGATTTGAGCATCGGCCTTCTTGCCTCCGACATAGAGGGTTTCTAATGTGTCCCCCTCCAAGAACGGACGAAGTTTCGTGCATCTACTGACCATATGTTCCCGCAGAAACTCAAAAGAAAGACCGCCCGGAATTCTGAAATCTGCACAGAGATCACAACGGCTCGGTTTTATTTGTTCAATGTGCCCTCCGAAAGATTCTATATCCTTTCTGATAATACTGATAACGTCATCTATGCCAACAAGCCATAAAGCTTCTGATGTAATCGATATATAAACATTTGGACTTGTGCCCTTATAGGTTTGCGCTATACCGATATCGATGATGTATTCAGGGAATTTGAGTTTGTATCTGAAGTTTGGAGCTTTTGCCGTTGGCATAAAGATATGAGGGCGTATGTCTGTTTTATCTATGGGAATTCCGTTACAACCTTGAGCGAGTTCTTTTCTTCCGTCAAATACATCTTTGAGGTGTTCCCAATTCTCATCCCATTTAACATACAAAGACATGTCTAGGGTATCAATACCACAGGTGAGCAGCTCCCATTCTGTCCGCTGTGAAATTTGCGCATGGCGTGTTACAGACAACGCCATGTCGGTTCCGGTATCATGTAAAGGGGAATGATCCGTCATTGATGAGCAGGCACAATCATGTACTGACCTGTATTCATCCCTTGACCCTTTCGCTTGCCTGCCCTTGTGCGGTCTCTCTACCGGCCCGGCAGAGGGCAGGGGATCACTCGAACCAGTCACTCTTTGGTCAGATATCGCTTGATTGATGTTTCTGTAGGTTTCTTTTCCTTTCATGAAAAAAGGAATTAGCAGAAAGAGATTAAAGACAACCGGACAGAAATTGAATTATTTTTTGTCCGGTTGTGGAATTATCTGCCAGAAGGTTCTTGCTCGTTGGATGGCTTTTTCAAATGTCTCAGGTGAGACGATCAAATCAGGATCAACAAGTTCATCAGTCATATCATGGGCCACGGCATCAAACAGCCGGTGTATTTCGGCGGCAGTAAGCTTCTGACCTAACGCAATCGATATAAGGGATAAAAACCCGGCAAAGAGACATTTTATCTTCCGTATAGAAAGCTTTACTCTTGGGGTATTTCTAAGAGCGTCTGTTATCAGGGTCATTTTCGCATGTTTCTTTGACACAGCTCTACGTTGAAAGATTGCCATGACCTTCGGATCATCTATGACACACTTGTCAAGCCTTAACAGCTTTCCAAGCGCGTCATCGTCTCCTTGACGTGCCTTTCTGAGAAGAAACGGAGGGTATTCACCATACAGAAGAAAACAGGGTGCCCATACCCTCAAGAAAAAGAGCATCTCAGGTCTATAAAGTAGTTTGCGTATTCTTCTTTTTTCATCGTCACTTTGTTCCTGGGTATTTTCTTCATCGTTTATGACATCGTTTTCGATAAAATCTTCAAATTCCTTAACCCTGGCCTTCGTTTGATCGAACAGTTCTTTCTGCTTTTCCGGTGTGAGTTCATTTGCCAGATCATTCCGTTCTGAAGGGGCGAACTGCTTTGTCGTATTAAGACCGGAGAATACTTCTTCATAGAAGTCTATAAATCTCGCCGTTTCATCGTCAACACAACGAAACGTATTTGTCACTCCTTCATAGACCTTTCTGTGATTCCGGTAGAGGTTTAGCCACTCTTTAGCAGGCGGAAGGTTGACATATCCTTCTATTCTCTTTCCTGCTTTTATCGTTTCGAGAAATTCAAGAAAAGGTTCACTGGATGTTGCAACAAGGAGAGAAGCGTTTTTTATAAGAGAACTTTTACCTTTTGCCCATTCTTCAAAATGCTTCATTTTATTTGTTTCTGAGTGTTCCGGCACAATACCCCCTCCTGACGCCTGTAATATGTAGCACGAGCGACCTTCCTGTCAAGGGTTCCCTTCGGCTCGCTTCGCTCGGCCTTGACAGAAAGGCCTTTTCTCGTGCTTAAAAGGAATCAGGCGACGGGGAGAGGGTAGGCGATCTTTCCGGCTCTGGGAAAAGGGTGTTTCTCCCGGGGTGCGTTTGTCAGAGGTGTAATGCAACTTTAAGAGAAAATTGTTTCTCTTATGATTGAATATACCTACAAGTCTTCAGAATCATTTCAGTAGAAAATCGACTATTATCATCTGAAAGCTTTACCGTCATATCCCTTGACAAGACATCTTAATGGAGTTAAAGAATTAACATTCCTATCATCTTGAAAATTGTACATGTCTTCAAACGGGTATAACCGGAATAGGCATATGGTCTTATTACAAAAAGCTCCTTTCTTAAAAATCAGAAAATACCAAACAAGCATATTAACCGTTAGACTTATATGGAGGAACATATGATTAATGGTGGTTTAACAGCTTATCTAAGAATTTCTTCTGCTTATATAGGTTCGGGTCTTAATGAAAGAGGTGAAAAGGTTTTTCATGCCGAGATGGAGATGGAGGGTAAACTTTCAGCCTTTAATTACGGTGACCTAAAGAAAACCATACGTGATAAACAAAAAGCAGAGGGATATCTAGCAATTGAATTTAATGATCAGTTCCCTGAAATCGATCATATCGATAATAATAAAAAATACATTGGAGATATTCGCCTCAGGGAAGAAAATAATGCAGTATCTGCTGTTGTCTATATAACCCTCCCATGTTCTATGTTCCCGTTATTAGAATCCATGGGTAAAGATACAATAAGAGTGGTTACAATTCATGATTTGATAACTAACCCAAATAAGGACCAAAAGACCGATAATGTTGTGGCACTTGTAAAAAGAATTTATTTCGAAATCTCCGATGATCTGCTGGAAGAAAAACCGCGTAAAAAATTTTCAATCAGTATTGGATAACATTTGAACTGAAATACCCAGTCAACAGCTTATATAATAATGGCTGATGGCGTTAAAAAGATAGTATGAACTAGTAATTGGAGGAACAAGAAATGCCGAATGATGATAAAACAAGCCTCAACTTATTATTACTAGAAAACACATTCAACGATATTCGTTACACTAAACAACAACAATGGTATCTTCTTTACTTAGCTATCATCGCAATTACAGGTATTACAAGTCTTGCTTTTGCCATAAAGTTTTCGCATTTCTGCCATTGTTTTAAGTACTTTCTTATACTATGCGATATATTGATTTCTTT
Organism: Deltaproteobacteria bacterium; assembly: GCA_019313905.1. Taxonomy (GTDB): domain Bacteria; phylum Desulfobacterota; class Syntrophia; order Syntrophales; family UBA2210; genus UBA2210. The sequence goes on from JAFDAI010000025.1 coordinate 20,102, forward strand.
AATGGGAGGTGGTTTTATTATTCGCTATGCTTTTAGTTTAGAGAAATATAGAAAGGAAAAGAAAAGATTAGTAAAAGAGTTAGGTTCTGTCTTGGATGACAAAGGTAAAATTGATACCATTACTTTTACACTCTGTTTCTGCTTAATTATTTTCCTCTCTTTAATAACTAGCATGTGGGCTATATTAATAAAATGCCCTTGTCAAATCGGTTAATAAGAACGGCTAAATAGGGTTAAATAGGGACACTCCCCTATTTAAATAAGAAAGAGAGATTGCTAAAAAATTATAGGAAAGCGTCCCAATTTTCTTAATGAACTGAGCGAGATTGCAAAAGATATGTGGAAAGTTTACGAGACAACTCTCCACCTCCGCAAAAAGTTATTTTGTAAACAAAAAGATTGGAGCAATTCGCAACAATCGTGTCTCATCCATAGCGTTAGCTCAATCGATGATTTGGTGAGGTGATCTAATGGGGTTTTTAAGAGTTTTAGGGAAATTGACAGGTATTGAAGGTAAAATAGAATGGTCTCGAGCCAAAAGAATTGAAGTTGTTGGACCGGAATTTTTAGGCCAACATTTTATTTATGTTGATCAAGATTTTAATGTAGCTATTTTCTTCCCAAAGTCTGATAGAACATTACATATTTTCGTTGGTGATACTTTTCACGCACATAGATGGATTAAGTGCGATCCGACAGGACAAAAGGTAAAAGATGAAATTCCGCCAGAAGAAGCCTTTGAATGGAAAATTAATCCGGAAAATATTTGGTACAGAGGAACAGGATTCCCACCTGGCAAACCCGGATATCGTGGGAAAGTAATTGAATCTGAAAAATTTCTTGATGAAATCAATGAAAACTGGCTCGATATTAAAATCAAAGAATACATTAAGTTGATGTCCCTATAATTAAAATTGGTAAATTGAGCTAACGATTGCATTGAGAGGAATGGATTATTATCATGTCACTTTTGGAGGTTGTTGACGATGGAGTTTTATGAATACGTCCTAATTACAGAGTGAAATCTTCAGTGTTTTTTAAAAATTAACTTTACTGACTTCAGGAAGAAAGTTATAAGTATTCGTTGAGTTGTAATGTGGTGCAAAGATGGTGTGACCCCTTTGTAAACCATTGATATTATTAAGTGCGTCGAGGTTCAAATCCTGCCGCCCCGACCAATAAAACTAATAAGTTGTGGTGCAAGCCTCTTTCAGGTCTACAGATGACCCGAGGAACTGTCGCTTTTGCATAGATCATTCTGATGTCATCCGACTCAATTTGAAAATAACGAGGGATCCTTCTTCTCTCATTCTGCTCCATAAAATAAAGGTTGAGAAGTCAGATTGAAAATGCAAAAAGGGCGGGATAATCATCCCGCCCTTTTTTATGAGAATCTCCCTGGTTCCGCAAAATTACGGCGTAAAGAGAGGAAACTCCCGGTGCGAAAAGTCGTCATAGACGGACGTCATGGTGAAGAAATTGTCATCGAAAACGGGATCGCCAAATTCATCCATAAGTATGGTTCCCGATTCTCCCAGGGGGAACATGCTTTCGATCCCGACAGGACCCGCCGCTCCGAACTCGACGCAGTGCGCGTAGGTGGAACGTGACGAGAAGGGGATCTCCCATACCTGTCCCAGCATATCGTGGTTAAATGTGATAGTTCCCCTTTCATTATCGCCCCAGGGTTTTGCGCCCAAATTGCCAAGGACGTTGTCGAGTGCTTCAACGATTATTTCATCATAGGAACTGTATGGTTCGTACCAGTCGTAGTTGTTCTCTATGCCCCCCGGTAAGAGGTCGTGAAGGAGAACGTTGAAGAGGCGCACCTCTTTTTCTTCTTCAAGGGCGTCCAGTTCCTCAAAGGTGAGGTTCAACACCTCCCGGATCCACGCATCCATGAGAACCCATGCGTCGGCGCGATCCATCCCCTCGGCCCACTCTGTATTTCCGCCGTCTACGAAATGTCCGTCCCACGCCGCGAGAAGGGCAAGTGCATCGGAGCGAGCTTGATCGAAGGGGGCATTGTTTACCGCATAGGTGAAAGAATCAGAGGCAAACTCCCAGGGATTTCCCCCGCCTCCGAAAGAGTCTGTAGTCGCGATGTTGAGTGAGAGATTCCTCAAATCATCAAAAGTCAGATCGTTGTTTTCGGAGAGGTAGTCATCGACCACATGGGCTCTGTTGAACGGGCCGAAGAAGTATGAGAGGTTATTGTATGAATTAGCGTAGCCCGCGTTCGTCTTGTTGTTCCAGCCACAGTAGTAACCCTGGCCGTTATTGCGATCGGTAGAACGGGGGATAAGGACGGCTGAATCCCACTCAAGGGGCGGCCCGACGGCGCCTTGGGGAAGCCGCCATTCACCGGAAGGACGGACGGGGTCCCTTCCCGACATCCAGTACGCTATGTTTCCATCTTTATCTGCATAACAAAAATGCTGAGATAACGGCACAAGTTCTATGGCCTCCCCGAACTCATCCATGCTGGTCGCCCGGGCAATGTCAAGATATGCCTTCATAGACTCGAACTCATAACCCCAGTGGGAGTATTTCCATGAGGTTATAGGGTTTGAGGGGTCAGGCACATAGGTGCCCGGATCGTAGGGGATGGGATTGACCACTGGTCCGTGAGCGGTTCTCCAGACAGGCAGGACGACATCGTCTTCGCCTGCCACGTGGATGGTCTCCATCCTGTCAAGTGTCACGTCCGAAGGATCTTCAAAATAATAATCCACTGTATGGGCATGCCCGACCTGCATAGACCACGCATGGTGCGGAGTGCGTCCGATAACAATCGCGGGAATTCCTGTGATTATCATGCCTGAGACATTCAAGCCACCGGCCTTTATGGAACCCTCGCCGACAACGGAGGGAACGGTGAATCCCATCTGCGGACCCGAGTAGATAATAGGATTGCCATCCGCGGTTTTGCTCCCCGCTACGGTCCAGGCATAACTTCCCATCTTAACATAGGCGTTTATCTTCTTCAGGTTTTCATCGATCCTTGAGCGCATCTCTGCCATGCTTTTAGCAAAACCGCTGACGTCGGGAAATGACGGAGGATTTTCCATAAGTGGAGACCGTGTTTCTTCCTTCGATCCGGGAAGTTCGATATCTCCGGGGATATAGGTCAGCGCGTCGGGATCATTTATCCAGCGGAGATCTTCGAACATACCCGCTCCCGTCGTCGGATAAAGGGTCATGAGCCCCTGGTACAATGCCGCGTTATCGATCTGTCCCATCTTCTGCGCCTCGACATCGAAGTTTCTCATCATTAGCGCCGCCCAGGCCAGGATGTCCTTGTACGTCCAGTCCTCAGGCATAAATCCAAGGGCGGCAAATTCGAATGGAAGCAGGGAGGGATCATCACGAATCTCGGCTATGCGCCTGTTGAAGCCCGCCACATAACCTTCGATCACATCCTGCACCTCCGCATCCAGGGCATCAAAACCGTCCTCCAGTTCCTGGTCGGAATAGCCGGTAATGCGTACCAGGATATCCTGTTCTAATTGATCGGGGCCGAATATCTCTGCCAGCCTTCCCCTGGCGGCTCGCCTAAATGTTTCCGCCTGCCAGAGACGGTCGGTGGCTACGGCGTAGCCCATCGCGTCAAAGACGTCATAGAGCCTGTCATGCTCCGAGCCAGTGATGAACCATACGCCCCTGCCGTCTCGGGTAGTTTCAACCGTGGATTCACTACCTCCGCCCGTTCCGATTATTGTAATGAATCCCAAAACAATAATGCAGGCAAGACCGATAGCGGTTGTGACTTTAAGAAATGGATTCTTCCTCTTTTTCATAAACTGTTCCCCCTTTCCATTGTAATGGTTAGTATAATATATGCAAAGACGGTACCGAGTAAAAAAGCGATGAGGTCGAGATAATCAAAGGTTCCAAGGCGGAAGAAACTTGCTGTGTTCTCGAGGAAGGGTATTCCATCGAACCATGAGGGGATGAACTTCAGGGGTATTGAGCTGTATCTCTGCCCCATCTCAAAGGCGCCGTCAATTAAAAACCAAAATAGACAAATAAAAAGACATCCTCTCTTGCGTGAGCCGAGGATGCCCGCCGTTATCAGGATAAAGGAAAAAACGTGGGCAAATGCGGGAAGGCTGCTGCCGATATGACCAAACATGTTCGGAAATTTGTCGTGAAGGCTTATATCCTTCGCCCATCCGGCGAGGAAATAAGCAGTATCAGGAGGCCGGTCAATGAGATAGACAAGGATCCCGACAAGGAGTGCAGCGAAACCGATGAGTATTTGAAGTTTGTTTACCTTTATTGAATACATCGGGGGGATTGCCTCTTCAAAAATAATGAAAGGTTAGTAAGTCTGTAAATCCCGCCGTCTATAAAATTAAACCTACAGCTATCTGTTCGTATTGTCAATATTTAATAGAAATTTAAGGTACCCCCAAATTCTTTTAGATCCTTTTCTGTCCATTAAAATAGATGGTCTCAACAACCCGCGTTAATAGTTGTTGAAATTCCTTGCTTATTTCAACTTTCAAGTTTATAGCTGAGAAACGTACAAAAGACCGGATTCGTGGATAAGTCGATATGTATTTCACAAACACAAACCGGAGGCATTTTTTCATTACATCCTGAAGGGAGGGAATCGTTATGGGTAAATTCAAGGAATACGACCGGTATGATGGACTCGGAATGGCTGAGCTTGTCAGAAAGAAGGATGTTTCCCCCGCGGATCTTCACGAAGAAGCAATAG
>JAFDAI010000118.1 GCA_019313905.1 Deltaproteobacteria bacterium
ATCGACCCCTCAAGATCGAAATACATACCATCTACCAACCCGGTTGTTACAGCACCCGTATGAAATGATCCAAAAAGCTGATCCAAGACCGGAGCTTCGGTAAATACCACAGCGCTGTCAACATAGGCCACGGATGCAGCCCCGCCGAGCAATCTGTTCTTTGGTACAATTATGGCAGTTGCGGCTCCAACGCCACCCCCGGTCATAACACCCATCATGCAGTTCGCTGTCGGGACAGCTATCAAGGCAGCTATACCAAGACCAAGAATCGCAAAGTTCTTTCCCGATCCGACCGGGTTGCACAATGCAAGCCCCGTATATGTCGCAGCCATTCCAGCCGTAACATTTACGACAGCCTGATTCGCTACCGAGTACACACGCCCTGCTTCCGTTGCCGCACGATACTTCCCGCCCTGCGACATGATTACCGCACCGGTATCTTCTACCAGCACCGGCCTTCCTGTACCATCTGTGTCTTTTCCGTACATTGGTTTTCTCCTTTGTTAATTGTTAGACTTCTTTAAGCGCGTTTCTTAAACGCAGATCATCTTCCCACATTCCGTTGGTGAAGATAAACTCCTCACCAGTATCTATGTAATGAAACGTCGAGCCTTCTGCCGTACCGGATACGGGTTTAATGTCTGACGAAACGCCGTTCCAACGATGAATAGTGGTCATTAATTTTATCGCCATGATCCACCCCCTTATGCAGTTGCCGGAGCCGCATTTGCAGTAACATAAGCCCCGACCTGAAGCGGCACATAGTTCATAAAAGCCTGCGCCGTTCCGCTTGCCAGGGTTGCCGTTGCGGTCAGCATCCCGATGGTTCCCTCTCCGTCTTGCGACCCGATGTAATGGAATGCCCCCGGCGCGACATAGTCGGAAATGGTCGCACTCGGTGTAATCGTTGCTGTTGTTCCAACAACTCCGCCAGGCCATACTATCCGCCTGCCCTGATCAACATCTGCAACAGAGTCGGATGCATCGCATATCTCTGCTACGGCAATGGCCGGAGTGTTACTATCGTATGTGAACGAAACGACAGAAGCACCGTTCCCCCAGTCTGTTATTGCCTCAATGTAAAGGTGCATAAGCAAAATGCGTCCAAAAACATTGAACAACTCAAACTGTCCGGTGTTGGTTGTATGGTTAATGTATGTCGCGCAGTTAAAGACTTCCGTTTGAAGCCTCATCCCCGCGACTAAATCCGATATCCTCTCTCTTGTCGATGGTGCATAGTTGGCCATTTGTCAGCCTCCCTTTCGTTAAAGGTTATACTCCGAATTTATTATGTTTGAAGTTCGTGCCGCCAGCAGTAATCGTCGCCGTTTTTTGGCATAGCTTTACATTGCTCGCCCGATGCCGTTACGCCTTTGCATTGCAGGTTAATTTCTTCAACTTCAGGCGGCTCCGGCTTTTCAGCAACAGGTTTTACAACAGCGGTTTCACGTTTAGCGGCAACCCTCGACGCTTGCTCCTCTCGAAGTTGCTGCGCCGGAATTATCGTGACCACGTTAGCCGTGACCAACTTCCTGCCCAACGCTCTCGAAATAAAAGCCTTTTCGCCAATAGTGTACTTGTGCTTTATACTCGCGTCATAGTGCGGTATGTTAAACACGACTGCCATGCTCATTTCTTCACCTCGCTTTCTTCGTCAACCAAATGATGATATGTAACCAGCGGCGCACAAAACGGTCGCTCAGGATCGATATATTCAAGCGCGGTTTCATCGCCCCATGAATAAGCGTGCTCAATCCAGCGCGCCACAACGTACCGCTGCCCCATCTCTGATTGTGAGCGAGCAATGCGGTCAACGTTAAACGAGTCATAAATCAAAGACTCAAGATCCATCTGATCCTTAAACACTTCCCACTTATCAGACGGCCCCACAGCCTCTTCCATCTCGGTACACGCTCGCTTGAGAATGACCTTAATTTCCGGGCCAAGTCCCGGATCAGCATCAACCGCCGCCCTAACTTCTTTATAACGCCGCTTGCCCTGCTCTAATCCCCTGGTGTAAAAATACCCGCCGTAATGCCCGAACACATAAAGCCTGTGTTCAATACCGCACTTGCTCGGCTTGTCTAACCGCTTTTGAAGTTCTAAAAGTGAAAACAAAGCCTTTAGCGTCGGCGGCCTCACAACCACCTTGAAACATTGCTGACAGCCCGATGGCAAAAACTGACGGCTTTCGGTTAACCACTTCGGCTGCCTTTTGAATAACTGCCGCCACATAAAATGCGACCAGAGTTGACAGTTAATGCCGACATGATCCTTGACATGATACCAGGGAGTGTCCCACGCCACCTTGCCGTCTGCCTGCAACTTGCCGTCAGTATCGCGCTGGTATAGGTGTCCGCTACGCAACATATCGGATGCCATGTTGATAATATCGCGCTTTGCTAATTCGTTATACAGATATTTAGTCATTTGCTCCATGCTCCGTTTGTTATGGGGCGCTGTAAAAGCCGCCCCGGATTAATATTAAG
>JAFDAI010000063.1 GCA_019313905.1 Deltaproteobacteria bacterium
ACAAGAAAGGAATGGTTACGGGATTGGCTGTCGCCGGGTTCGGTTTCGGCGCAACAATATGGGTTAAAGCAGCCGGTTCCTGGTTTGGTTTGATAAATAACCTGAACTTCTTCGGTCTCGGAGGTGTTCAGAGCGTTTTCCTTCTTTATGGAATTATTTTTCTTGTTGTCGTTCTATTGGGAAGTGTTGTCATGATTGATCCTCCGGAGGGATATGTTCCGGAAGGATGGACTCCACCGGAACCTGCATCGTCAGAATCGGGATCAAATCCAGGCAGCGCGGCTTTGGGCATGACCAATTTCGATTCAGGCGAGATGATGAAAACCCCACAGTTTTACATGACATGGGTTACATTCCTGTTCTCAGCCATAGCCGGTTTAATGGTCATCTACTGCATCAAACTGTTCGGCATTGACTCTTTGAAAGCCGCGGGAATGACCGCTGCGGCTGCCTCTGCCGCGGCCGGTACCGCCATGGCCCTGTACGCGATCTTCAACGGCCTCGGCCGTATCGTCTGGGGAACGGTTTCTGATAAACTCGGACGTAAAATGTCTATTTTCCTCATGTGCCTGTTCCAGGGAATCATTATGCTCCTCTTTTACAAGATGGGTGGAACAGTTATTACACTGATTATCGGCGCCTGTATCATCGGCTTTAACTTCGGTGGCAATTTCGCCCTCTTTCCGGCCCTTACGGCAGACTATTTTGGCAACAAAAACGTGGGATTGAACTACGGCTTCATATTTGTTGCGTATGGTATCGCCGGTATCATCGGACCCCAGATCGCCGGATATTTCAAGGATGCCGCCAAGGGTGGTGGTGATCCTTCAATATGGACAACTCCTTTTATCATTGCGGGAGTTGCATGCCTGTTGGGAGCGGCTGTTACGCTGTTGTCAAAACCCCCGAAAAAGGCATAAGTATCAAAACAACAAAGAACGCCGGCCATCCGGCCGGCGTTCTTGTTTCTATCCGCAATAAATGAGCCTGTTCACCGTCTAACCCTGCGCCAGATAAAACCGGCAATCAAAATGACAATTAAAAGAACTATGAAAATCGCACCGCAGGCAATCCATGTAACATGGGTTCCTCGTTTTAGCAGCTTGAAGGGATTCCAGGTGGCCTCGACAAGCTGACGCCCCAGTTTACCCCTGTATTTTTCCGGGATATCCGGCACCCCATCGCCCGTGATATCGGGAAAACTCCGAACATACTCCAGAACCCCCGCATACTCCTTGAGTTCCTGGATTCCGGGGGCCCGTTTGTCTGCATCGATCCGAACGCTTCTCAAATCGTCAACAGGATTCCCATCGCGGTCCTTTGGGACAATATCCAAGACATGCCAGGTAAAGTTTCCCACAACTTTTAAAAATGTTGCATTGTAGATATCGGCCGCGACCCGGATGAGCCTTTTATTGGATGCCGAGTAGTCCAGCAGGGAGTATCCGTTCTCCTCGTCCCCGAGCCATATCTCTGTCACCCGATCAAAAATCATCCGGTTGGGATTGTATGAAAATTTGACCCCGGAGACCTGAAGATAATAATCGCCGCCCTTCAGGGGATAGACACTGGTCAGTATCTCCAGTGCCTTTTTCAGCTCACCCGGGTATATATAAAACGATATAAGCGGATATCCCATGGAGGATGCTTCATCGAAACCTATTCCCAGCGGTATGGCGCGGAAGGCATCGCATACCGCAACGTCACCTGTCCTGCCAACCTCAATATCATCGCGAATGACCCCGTTGCTGATTACCCCCACTTCAACCCAGGTAGCCGGATCATCCAGATCGGAATCGTGCTTATTGATGTACCAGCGAATGGAATCGGAAATAAGGTTACCCAGGTTGCACTCATCTTCCACGATTTCAAGCCTGAAAGGGGTGCGCGCGATAATCTCACGAAACTCAAGCCCTTCCCCGGCCAGTATATCTTCATTGATGCGGGATTCAAAACCATTGATCATAGCCGCGATCCTGACATCGCCCTTTATGGAGTCATTGATATCGATAAGGCAATAATCCTTCAGGGATACCTTGCCGTTCGACCAGTTGATGTCCATGACGCCCAATTGTTTTCCATAACACCAGGCCTGAACTACAAGGGTATCATTTACCTTTCGGACATCGGTTTTCGTATGAGTATGGCCGCTGATGATGATATCGATTCCCGTCGCTTCTCTTGCAAGGATCTCATCCTCGGACTTTTCCGGGTTATCTGAAAGACCGCTGTGCGACAGGCAGATAACGATGTCCACCTTTTCCTTTTCACGCAGCTTTTTGACCATCCTTTTGGCCGCGGCAACCGGGTCTTCAAATTTCACCGGCGAAGCAAAAGGCGATACTTCAGCAGCGTCTTTTCCCATCAGTCCGAAAAAACCGATTCGAATACCTCCTCTTTCCAGCACCAGGTACGGAACTACAAGTCCTTCGGCAAAAACCTTTTCAAGCTCATCATCGGCCTTGCTTTCGCTACTGAAAATCGCATTGGAAAAGACAATAGATGGAATCTGATCCTGTTGATTAGCAGTTAAAATGCGAGCCAGTCCAGCGGGTTTGAGGTCAAACTCGTGATTCCCGAGGGTAGTGACATCATAACCCATCGCCTTCATCAGCCTGAGCTCAAAAGACTCCTCCCGGCTCAGCATATGAAACAGCGAGCCCATGAGAAAATCACCGGCATCTACAACCAACACGGGGTTGTTTCGACCTTGTTTTACATCCCGTATGACCGTTGCTATCCTGGCCCATCCGCCTACGGTTTTATCATTGCCGGTTTCCAAAGGTGTGTAATCAATATTGGGTGAAAATCCCAGAAGATGAGAATGCAGGTCATTAGAGTGGACTATGGTTATCATTTTCCCCTCAGCTGCACCAAGCGGTTGGGTAACTAATAACACAAGTAATATCAGATAAAAACAACATTTTGACTTCATAAAACACCTCCCGGAGATTCGGAATTTATCCGTAAGGGTTTTACCATAAAACCCTGATCCCTGTTTAGCCATCAAGGTTCTATGATCATTGCAACCTCATCACAGAAATCAGGATACTTCGGACAGTTGAGACAATCGGACCATACCTTTTCAGGAAGACCCTCCTTATCAATCACTATAAATCCAAGACTTTTAAAGAATTCAGTCTGATAGGTAAGCGTGAATATCCTCAGCAGGTCAAGCGTTATCGCCTCGGAAATGCATGCCTCAACCAGGTCCCTGCCAATACCCGATCTCCTGTACTCCTTTTTCACGTACAGGGACCTTACCTCGGCCAGATTCTCCCAAAAGATATGCATGGCACAGATACCAGCAATGGAACCATCATCGTCAAGATATATGAAAAAGTCCCTCAGGCTGCCGTACAGATCCATCAACGACCGCGGAAGCATTTCGTTCCTGTTTGATGAAAGATTGATCATCCGGTGGATCACCTTTACATCGCTTACCTTTGCCTTTCTCAACATCTCCTGCACCACCTTATTCTCTGGACATCTTCAGCATCTCAGATGCGTGTTCCCTGGTTTTTTCCGTAACCTCAACACCACCCAGCATTCGGGTGATCTCATCGAGACGCTGTGGTTCCGAAAGCAGATCCACGCCGGCGTTTGTTCTGTCCTCGTACACCTCCTTTGAAACAAGAAAGTGTGTGTCTCCGAAACACGCTATCTGGGGAAGATGGGTTATACATATAACCTGGTGGTGTTTCGATACCTTTTTCAGCTTTTTCCCCACAACCTCTGCCGCCGCCCCGCCTATGCCGCTGTCCACCTCGTCGAACACGACCGTACCAACCGATCCGCTGCCGGCCAGCACTTTTTTCATGGCAAGTATTATTCTGGACAGCTCACCCCCGGAGGCTATGCGATTCAGAGGCATCAATTCCTCACCCACATTGGTCGACAGGTAGAATTCCACCTCATCCACACCTTTTGGGTTCAGAGAAGAAATATCTCCCTTTCCGGGATGATTCGCAAATCGGATATCAAACAGCGTATCGGCCATCCTCATCGAGTGAATCTCATCCTCTATTGCTTTCTTTAAGACCTCCGAGATACTCCTCCTCTTCCCGGACAATTCCTCCGCCTTCTCCAAGAGCAGTTTTTCTCTCCGGTCGATCTCCCCGGAAATACGGGAGATTTCTTCGCCCAGATAGGCCATTCCTTCCAGCTCTTCCCCTATCTCTTCCTTTCTTCTCAGGATTTTCTCTATCGCCTCTCCATACTTGCGCTTCAGTTTGCCCAGGTATTCAAGCCTGTCGTCAATTTCCTCAAGCCTCGCCGGATCAAAGGTTATACCCTTCACATAATCCCTTAACACGAAAGCAATCTCTTCAAGATTGAAGAACGTCGATTCCAGTTCTTCCTCCGAGATCTTCAACCCGGGATCTATTTTCCTTATCTCCTTTATGTTACCGACAACGCTGTCCAGCTTTTCCAGCACTGAACCCTCCCTGGTATAGAGAATATCATGCGCCTCACCAGCGTATTCATCAAGCTTTTTCGCGTTGCTGAGAATCTTCTTTTCGTCTTGCAACGACAGATCCTCGCCGACCTTAAGACCGCTCTTTTCAAGTTCATCCAACTGGAATCTCAGGAGTTCTTCTCTCTCGCGTTTTTCATTATTTATTGTTTTCAGTTCATCAAGTTTCTTTTCCAATACTTGCCAGTCGCTGTAGAGACCGGCGAATTCGGACCTGAGGGGCATAAGCCCGCCAAATTTGTCTAATATGTCGATATGATTATAGGCATCCAGAAGAACCTGGTGCTCGCGCTGACCGCAGATATTGACGAGTGGCTCTCCAAGCGATGAAAGCATCCCCAGTGTTGCCAGATTCCCGTTTATGTAAATCCTGTTCCTGCCACCCCTGGAAACAACTCTTTTGAGCACCAGTTCGTTGTTCTCACCCATGCCCGCTTCTTTCAGCTTTTCCCTTATATCTTCATTGTCGCTCACATCAAAAAGCGCCTCAACCACCGCGGAATCCTCGGAAGACCGTACAAAATCGCTCGATGCTCTGTCCCCAAGGAGAAGACTCACCGCACCGATGATTATGGACTTACCGGCGCCTGTCTCCCCGGAGATCACGTTCAGTCCCTTCGTGAAAACAACATTCAATTCATCAATGATGGCGAAATTTTTTATACTCAGTTCTATCAGCATCTTATCAGGGTAATTCACCCCATCCCAGTTTGGTTCGCAGGATCTCCAGATAATCACGATGGGGAGATTCTACAAGATTTATATGGTTCTTTGATTTTTTTATACCCACCCTGTCGCCCGACTTCAATATAAAGAGATCCTGCCCGTCGAGTGTCATAGACGCCTCACCTTTCTTTGTCCACACTATCACCTCTATGATGGACTCCGGTGGCAATACAATAGGCCTTTTCGTCAGAGTGTGCGGACATATGGGATTGATAATAATAGAATCGAGCTCCGGCAGGATAATGGGACCGCCTGAAGACAGTGAATACGCGGTGGAACCTGTAGGGGTGGATATTATAAGGCCGTCCGCCTTGAAGGTACTCAGATACTTCCCATCAACAAAGGTCTCCAGATTGACCATCCTGGAGAGGTTTCCCCTGTTAATTACAACGTCATTAAGTGCGGGATATTCCGCGCCTTCCACGGACACGCTGAGCATCATTCTCCTTGAGATGCTGCATTTCTCCTTAAGGATCATCTCCATGGTGCCAAGCATCTCGTTCAGATTGACCACCGTCATAAAACCAAATCCACCCAGATTAACACCCAGAACAGGCACATCAGACCCCATTACCATGCGCGCCGCCATAAGGAGAGTCCCGTCACCACCGAAAACTACGATCATATCCACCGCGGATGCCAGATCATTCCTGGAAACCCCGGGCATATTTATCTTTCCGGCTATCTCTTCCTCAAAGAGAACTTCCAACCCTCTATCGGAAAGCCATCTGCCAAGCCGTAATGAATATTCGGCGGCCTTTTCTTTGTCACTGTTTGCGATAATTCCGACTCTTTTTATATCCATAAATATCTCCACATGTTACCTGATACAAATTGTTGAAAACCTTGTAAACGACTATCACAAAAAAAAGGGGGTGTCTATTGTAAATGGCTTGACACCGACTCCTGAACTGCGTTAGGTTTCCGACCTGACAGACAACCGTCTGCCAATTAAGAAAGGTGGCATGCTATACTATGGGATTATCAAAAGGAACTCTGACTTTCACAAAATATCGCGTCGCCGGCCGGTTGCCGGACAAATTCCCGGATTTTATAGACAGGCAGATAAAATCCTTCGCCTTCAGAGAACTGTCACTCGGAAGTGATGAAAAATCCCTTGGCTGGACCAGTTTTGACAATATACTGGATACCGATTTTGAATACGCGAACTACTCGATAGCCAACTATATCGTCTTTTCCCTTCGTCTTGATCGCCGGACAGTGCCCCCCGCCCTCCTGAAGCTTAGGGTACTCAGAGCAGAAAAAGAATTCCTGGAGGAAAAGGGCCTGAAGAAGCTCTACAAGGGACAGCGGGAAGATATCAGAGAAACCGTCAAATTAGGATTGCTAAGCAGGGCGCACCCTGTCCCCTCATTCTACGAGGTTTGCTGGTCCGTATCGGGGGAGTGGCTGCTGTTCGGCTCGCTTTCGGAAAAGGTGAACGACGATTTCAAGGAGTTGTTCAAGAGATCATTCGACCTGCCCCTCACTCATTTTATGCCAGGGGACGCGGAGTCGATGCCCAGCAATATCCCGCTTCCAGGAAGAGAATTTCTGACGTGGCTCTGGTTCAAGAGCGAAGAGCGTGGTGGAAGCGTCATGATCCCGGACAGTGGAGACACCGAAGTGATATTCCTGCAGAAGATAGTGTTGGAATCGGGCGAAGGAGAGTATTCCGAGACGGTGGCCTGCAGGGGACTTCACGCGGATCTCGAGGAGGGCAAGTCGGCACTACGCAAGGGCAAGAAAGTAACGGAAGCGCGGATAAGACTCGGCACGGGAAATGACCAGTTCGAATTCACATTCAAGGCCGACACTTTCTGTTTTCAGGCCCTCAGACTCCCGGTGCCAATGGATGAGGAGGAGGAAGACCGGGAAGGAAGAATCCTTGAGAGAATCTACCTCGTGGAGATCGCGATGAAAACAATGGAGCAGCTGTTTGCCCTCTTCCTTGAAAAAAGACTGTCCCCCCAATGGGCATCTGAAGAACTGCCGCACATGAAAAAATGGCTGGCTGACTGAGACGGAGCCTCACCCATCAAAACTGCCAAGGCGCATGGACGATTTCATGGACAGGATTTTACCTGCTGTGTAAATTAACTGTTAGGCATCCCGCAAAACTGTCAACTATTAGTAAAATTTAGTTTTTTCGTCTTGCCCGCAGTAAGTTTAATATTCTTTCCAGCTATTTTAATCGGAATTTGTTTCCCCAATTTGCCCTCAATTTTTATTCTCACATCTTTTTTTGTGAATTCAAGATTATACCAGATGTTTCTAAAGTATATCTTAAAAGATAGTTTGTTCCAGAGTTCAGGCATGTGTGGATTTAGCTCAAGCGCCTCGCCTGAAATATCTATCCCGGCAAAACATCCCCTGATCATGCCAATTGTTTCGGCCATCATGCCGCAATGTATCCCCTGGCCTGTGCTTCCCCCTTGAGTATCAAAGATATCTGTTTTTATGGCCCCTATAAACCGATCCCACACCATTTTGTTTCCGGTATCCTGTATATCGCTCGCAATTATTCCATGTACAGGATTGCTGAGTGTTGACCCATGAGAGGTTCTTTTCTCATAGTATTTGTAGTTATGCATTAGGAGTTCATTGTGATCACCTGCGTCAAAACCGAGCTTCTCAAGAATGCGACATACTTCCTCAACTCCGATGAGATAGAATAGCATCAGCGTATCGGCCTGTTTTGTCACCTTATAGGCATCCGGAGAGTCGCCTTCGGCCTTCAGAATGCGGTCCATACGATGAATATCGCCATATTTATTGCGGTAGTAATCCCAATCCAATTCCTTGAGTTCCATATATCCATCGAATTGACTGATGATATTTTTCTTTGATAATATGACATTCATTTTCTCCGTGATTTTTTTCCATTTTTCTGTTTCCGCGATCTTGAATGTGAGCTTTTTCCTGAGCGTTTTCAATACGTTCTCCGGAAGCCTGCCGATCAATTCAAGAGTCTTTTCAAGTAACCAGACAGTCATTATATTCGTATAGGCATTGTCCTTTAGACCGTGTTCCTCAGAACCGGGAAGTTTTTCATGATACTCATCCGGTCCCATGATACCCTCAATGTGGTATCTTTTTGTGTTTTCGTCATACCTTGCGATGCTGGCCCAAAAACGTGCAATCTCCAGCATGATTTCAGCGCCGTAATTTTCCAGAAACTCTCTATCTTCCGTGTCCGAAACGTATTTCCAGACATTATAAAATATGGCAATTCTTTGAAACCGGCTCAGATCCGGCCCCCATGTGCTGTCTTGTGGATTATAATGAAGAATTTGTGTTTCTTCTCTGCCGTCGTCAGCCGCTTGCCAGGGGTACATGGCGCCTTTATAGCCATATTTCTCGGCATAAGATCTCGCCGCATCAAGACGGTTGTATCTATACATAAGAAGGGCCCTCGTTATTTCAGGTGCGTGAAGATTGAAAAAGGGGAAAACATAAAGTTCATCCCAGAAAATATGTCCCCTGTATGCTTCGCCATGAAGACCGCGGGCCGGCATTCCAGCATCGATGTCTGTATTGTGTATCACCCTCAATCCTGATATCAAATTTGTCCCATAAAGACTTCCATGCCTTTACATGGGGTCTATAGATGCTGCCAAAGTCTTTGTATTGAAAGAGTGTATTGGATACCGTCTTTTTGATATCTGTAACATTTTGGTCCAGGGATGTATAAACAGTAACAAGCTTTTCCACCGTATAGGTAAAATTTTCCCGGGCGGGAAATCCCATCTCTTCACTTATTTTGGCCTTCCTCTGAATGGTTTTCTTCTTAACTGAAAGCGGTTCGCCGTTTTCAGAAACAGCGACTCTGGCATTTATGATGATCTGGCGCTTTGAATGGCTTGTTTGAACGTGAAGAAATATCCCATCTTCAGTCTTTCCCTGAGCAATCCCACTCAAGTGTCTTGAATTGAGCTGGCGGTAACGGGGAACACCATCATTTATGACAGTCCCGTCGAGGGTAGAACGTACCGTAATCTTCTCAGAGTAGTTCACGGGAGTGATGTTATACCTGATTGCCAGAAGGTGCGGGTTTGCCATGCTTGCGATCCTCTCGCTGTGAATACGGGTAATCCTGCCAAGTGCATCTTTGCAGACGATGGAACGTTTCATGACACCCCTTTTCATATCAAGGGTTTGCCTGTAGCTGAACAGTTCCATCTTAAGGGGACTTATGTAATTTTCATATCCAATCTTGAATTCGATGGGAAGCCAGTTGGGACAGTTTACAAAATCATTATTGTAAATGATTTTATTTTGTATCTTTGTCCCCAGTTTATTATATATGCCGGCAATATAAGTTCCGGGATAGTGAACATCCGATGCATGTTCTCCTTCAAAACATCCCCTGGTACCTATGTATCCGTTTCCAACTGTGCAAAGGGCTTCCCGCAGATTTTCCTCATGTAAATCAAAACCATCATATTCGAGGTTCCAGCCATTTTTTTCGATACCTTTTGTAAGCCAATCTTCTATTTCTCTAACACTGATTTCAGCAAGATCATATAGAACAACATCCGCACCATTTCGCTTAAGAATTTCCCCGTTATGCTTCCGGGCTATTCCAAGGGTCAATCCAAAATTGCCGCTTTTACCGGCTTGAACACCTGAAACAGCGTCCTCAACAACTACGCACTCGCTGGGCGTGAGCCCCATTCTCCTGGCGGCTGTGACAAATATATCGGGGTTTGGTTTTCCCTTCAAATTGAGTTCGCGTGATACCTGGCCGTCCACCCTTGTTTCAAAAAGGTGTTCTATCCCTGTAGCTTGCAATATAAGCCGGCAGTTACAGCTTGAAGATGCCACACCTACCTTGATTCCCTTTTTTCTGAGATTCTTAATAAATTTAACCGAAGTTTCATAAATACGTGGTTTTTCTTTGCGCAACACCTCCTGAAATTTCAGATTCTTCCTGTTTCCCAAGCCACAGATGGTTTCTTTCCCGTGAGGATCATTGATGTCTCCATAGGAAAGCTCGATATTCCGGGATTTTAGAAAGGAGATGATACCTTCCATCCGCGGCTTACCATCGACGTACTGGAGATAATCCTTCGCCCGGTCAAAGGGTACAAAAGGCTTATTTTCTCTTTCCGCCAATTGTTTGAGGAACTTGTTAAACATATCCTCCCAGGCCAATGCATGTATACGGGCGGTATTGGTTACAACCCCATCAAGATCAAAAACGGCGCCCTTAAACTTTCTCGAAGTCATTTTTCCCCCTTTGTACTTTCGATAGAAAATTCAAAATCGTTATTAGAATGTCCGGCTCTGTCACGATTATAGAATTTGAACAAACATTCCTTACTTTTTCGGCAAGTTTGTGGTCTTTTGTTACGAAGATGGACCACGTATTATCTGTTTTTTCCTTTGCAGCTTCCAACATCGGAATATCTGAATATGTATCACCACAAATGAGATGAGG
>JAFDAI010000119.1 GCA_019313905.1 Deltaproteobacteria bacterium
GGCCTCCCCCGCTGGATCTGCGCTAACAGCCTCGCTGAGTTTCTCTCTCCTATCAATAATAACTTTCTTGTGTACACCTCGCTTAAAATCCAAATATCTTAGAAATCAGGGTGTGCAAAGTATCTAATTCAGGAAGGGGGCAGGGATCTGGGGCATAAGCGCTAACCTAAACTGGAGGTAACGGTTCACGGTTTACAGTTTTTTTAATCTCGTTGGGTTTAATTTCCCGAAGCTCAGTTCGATAAATTGGAAATTAATACCAAGTTGCATTCAAACGACTACTATTATAGAGGCCATTGCGAACGAATGTGAAGCAATCTCAACAGGATAGATTGCCACTTGGTATAACCTATTTGAGATACCCCAACAGCCTTGCTGCGGGGTAGTTCTCACAACTGAGCTTCTTGCTTTTATGTTTTGATCAACGGTTAACTGTAAACCGTTAACCGTGAACGGTTGCAACTGGAGTTATGGAGCGGTTAAGATATTGTGAGATCTTTTGGCCGTTTGGGCGGGTTCCCTTTTTATATGGCCAACACAGAAGGAATTATCTCTGCCTTTTCCTTCTCTTCAAGAACTGCGTTATCCTCCGTTATGGGATGTTGAACCGAATAATCCAGATCGACAAGGACAACCTGTTTTGCCAGCATCTTTTTTGCGTTGATCACAATGGGGGCCCTAAGGTTTGCCGTCACCGTGAACGGATCAGAACGGATCGTTACAACAGAAAACAAAACTGCATCCTCAGGCGATGCAATTTCGAGTAATTTCACTTCATCATCAGATACTACCGGTTCGTAATCCGGTTTTACGGCAAAGGAGTTGATAACGACAAAAGCAACTGAACCATCCTCAACGGATTGAAACCACCAGAAGGGAGTCTTTTCATCCTGCATGAGAAGCACATATTTTTTCAAATGTTCAAAACCCAGTATTCCCCCCTTCATCTGAATAACCCTGGATTCATCAATAGTTATATCTCCAAAACGTGTGGTAGAAATTCTCACCAAACTTCCTCCTTCGGAATTCGTCAATTAGTAAGAGCTTTGCAAAATACCTGTATTGTCATTGCGGTGAGCCGAAGCCCCAAGCGCAACGAAGGGGACATGCGAAGCAATCTCGCAACACACTGATAATACACGCGATTGCTGCGTCGCTTCACTCCTCGCAATGACTAAAACAGCTGTCATGCAAAGATCTCATAGTTTGAGTTGTCAAGTTGGGAAACAATTCTCAACCACTTGACTACTCGACCACTTAACGAGGGTTCTCCTTCGGTTTTTTTAACCTGTTCCATGCTTGAGACAGGCTCTTGCCGATTGAATCGGCGCATTCTGCCGCCAAGATATTCTGTTCCCGTATCATCTGGTAAACCTCTTCACGATGAACGGTTACATCAGGGGGGGCATCTATCCCTATCCTTATCTGCCTTCCCTTTACATCTAAGATGGTAACCTTGATCTCATTACCGATTCTGATTGTTTCGCCCAACTTCCTTGTCAGGATTAGCATATGCCAGTCTCTTAAAAAGCAGTTATTATCTGAGAAAATCGATTATTGTTAAATTTCCGATCCTTGATGCCACAGAGTATGAGGCCTTCAAGGCAACCTCTTTCATGGCAAACTTGGTTATTATTTCAGACACATCAGCATCTTCTACCTTAGAAATCAGCTCGGCTAAATCCATCCCTATATCGGCCATGTTGTTTTTCGCTATCTCCAGCCTGTTTATCCTGGTTCCACACCTGGAAATATTTTTCGATATTTGATCGGACGCAACTTTAAGATCGTCTATGCAGGAGGCAATGCCGCTCGGATCATTAGCTTCCAGAAAACCTTTCAAGTCGCTGAGAACTTTGAATATTTCAACCTCTCCATCCCCCTTGTCAGTAAAGGCTGCTTCACCGGAAATGGAGTAAGCAAAGGGTGCTCCTTCGCCGATATTCACGGATAGTTCCCCACCGTTACCGTTATAATAGCTGCAATGAGCTGGATCTGCGGCAAAGGCATGGACGTAAAAGATGTCATCCTCAGACAGGTTTGTCCCTCCCTCGGTAAACGTTAATTGTACCCCATCAGCCAAATCAACAGGAGTATCATGAGCCAAATCGTCTTTCACCGGACCCCAGGTCTTTCCTCCATCACTTGAAACCTGATATTCCGTCTCGGCTAATTCCAAACCATCAGTTACTATTTTCACAACATAAGTCCCATTCACACTGCCTGAATAGGCTCCGTCTGAAGTCACCGTACCGTCAAAATCACCATTTCCATCGGCCTGAACAGGTTCGCCTATTTCAGCGGCAGTTCTTTCAGAAGATGAAAAAGGGGCTTCTTCCGTTTTCGCGCCCGAAAAAAGATACCTGCCATCATACTTTGAATTGGCAAGGACAAGCATTTCATCTATGAGCTGTTGCACAGTCCCCGCTTCCGAGCTTCGCGACTCGGCAGACGAGGTCGCCGTTGACTGGGC
>JAFDAI010000004.1 GCA_019313905.1 Deltaproteobacteria bacterium
ATATTCTACAACAGGATCAGGAGGCATTCATATTTGGGATATGTTTCTCCTGTTGACTTTGGCAGGCTGTCTATGGCAGCTTAACTGGGTGTCTGTTATTTCGGGGGAAGATCAGGTATTTTCGGTGCATTGGAAAAAATACTCGAATTATCGAATACGCCAAAACGGATTCTTATAAAATCATAGATTTCTTTTGGGATGTCTATGTTACAGCAACTTTCTATTCCCTCGAATCCCGGGGATGAGTTGGCTTCGCATATCTTGTAATGATCTCCGGCAAACAGCAGATCTATTCCCGCCATGTCCAGTTTCAGTATCTGAGAGGTTTGTGTGGCCAGCCATTCGATCTCAGGGGTGATCTCGTGCTGTTTGACAGTGCCTCCGCGGGAAAAGCTGGCCTTGAAGCTGCCATCCGATACGCTTCTCTCCATACAGGCAATCGCCCGCCCGCCTATGGTTATAACTCTTAGATCACGTCCCATCGTTGATTCGATAAATTCCTGAAGGATAATATTGGTTGTGCTGTCCGATGCCTCTATCAGCTGCATCAGATCTTCAAAACTGGTTTCCGATTCAGACAGAAATACGCCGAAGCCCTGAGAACCGGAGAGGGTTTTGACAACAACGGGGAATCCTATATGTTCACGGACCTTTTCAATATCAACAGGAAACTTTGCAAGCATTGTTTTGGGAATGGGCAGGTTGTTTTCGGCCAGGATCTGGTGTGTGTACAATTTGTCCTTGACGACCTCTATGCTGTGTGACGGGCTGAAAGAGTACACACCCAGCCGTTCCAGGTGTCTTATTATAGCCAGCGCGAAATATGTTGTACCTGCGCCCATCCTCGGTAACAGAAAATCCGGTAATGACACGGGTTCACCATCGAGCAGGATACTCTCGCGGTTTTCTCCGGAGACGATCAGATCAAATTGTTCCGGCTGTATAACAGTAATCTCGATATTATTTTCTCCGGCGACCTCTATCATGCGATTTATTTCGTATGTTTCAGGCTTCAATCTGTTCGCAGAATCCTCGTATAATATCCAGCCTTTCATCGGTACAACCTCCCGCGTCCTTATTCTTATAATAGTCTGTTTTGTCACGGGGAAAATATATGAGAACTCTTCCTTTATGTCAATTGAGAAAAAGATTGTTGCGTGTGGGCACTTTTGACAGAGTTAATCTATTGACAAAAATGGAAGTTTGGGTCACAAATAGAACAATCTGTGGCCATATAGGTTTTTGGAGAGTATGAAATGGAGCAATTCAACATCGTTACAGATTTCAGACCTAAGGGGGATCAGCCCCGGGCAATAGCAGGGCTTATAGAGGGTGTTGAGAAAGGATTGGGACACCAGGTACTTCTCGGGGTTACCGGTTCCGGGAAGACCTTTACCATCGCAAATGTTATTGAGGCGGCGCAGAGGCCCTCTCTTGTTATCGCTCACAATAAGACACTGGCGGCGCAACTCTATAATGAGTTCAAGATACTCTTTCCGCAGAATGCCGTGGAGTACTTTGTCAGTTACTATGACTATTACCAGCCCGAAGCCTATATGCCGAGTACTGACACATATATTGAGAAAGATTCCTCCATAAACGACAGGATAGACAAGATGCGCCATTCGGCCACCCGCTCGCTGCTGGAGAGGAGGGATGTGATTGTTGTGGCCAGCGTGTCATGCATCTATGGGATAGGCGCGCCGGACAAGTATGCCGGCATGCAGATACTCCTAGAAAAAGATATGGAAATCGGGAGAGATCACCTTCTCAGTAAACTGGTGGAGATACAGTATGAACGCAACGATATGGATTTTCATCGAGGCACCTTTCGCGTTCGTGGAGATGTGGTGGAAATATTCCCTTCATATGAAGAAGAACGGGCGATAAGGGTGGATTTTTTCGGAGATGTTATTGAATCCATATCCCTCGTGGATCCCCTCCGGGGGAAAAAGTTGAGCGGGCTTGGCAGGACAGCCATATACCCGTCAAGCCACTATGTGACCACAAAAGACACTCTGGCGGGGGCCATTATCGCGATAAGGGACGAACTGGCATTGCGTCTTGACAGCCTGAGATCACAGGACAAACTTCTGGAGGCGCAGCGCCTTGAACAGAGAACGATGTTTGACCTGGAGATGATGGAGGAGATGGGATACTGCCAGGGGATAGAAAATTATTCCCGTCACCTCACAGGGCGCGCACCGGGAGAAGCAGCCCCCACGCTGATGGAATACCTGCCCAGTGACGCGCTTGTTATTATCGATGAGAGTCACGCCACTGTTCCACAGATAAACGCCATGTACAGGGGGGATCGATCACGGAAGAGAACCCTTATAGAATATGGATTCAGGTTGCCCTCCGCCCTTGATAACAGGCCCCTTACCTTTAAGGAATTTGAGGCCTTTCCAAATCAAAGACTCTATATATCGGCTACCCCGGCAGATTATGAACTAAAAAAGTCGGAAGGGATCGTTGTGGAACAGATAATACGTCCCACCGGACTTATAGACCCGGAAATTGTGATCAGACCGGTTGCCAACCAGGTGGATGATCTGTTTGGCGAAATCAACAGAAGGGCCGAACAGGGGGATCGCGTACTTGTAACCACACTGACAAAAAGGATGGCGGAAAATCTTACTGAACACTATCACGATCTCGGGATGAAGGTGGCGTATCTTCACTCCGATATCAACACCCTTGAACGGGTTGCGATTATAAGGGACCTTCGGATGGGGAAGTATGATGCCCTTATCGGGATAAATCTGCTCAGAGAGGGGCTCGATATCCCGGAAGTTTCTCTTGTGGCCATTCTTGACGCGGACAAGGAGGGATTCCTGCGTTCCGAACGAGCGCTTATACAGACGAGCGGACGGACGGCGAGAAACATAAATGGCCAGGTCATAATGTACGCGGACAAGATCACAGGAGCCATTCAGGCATGTCTTGAAGAGACGAAGAGAAGACGGCAGATACAACAGCAATTTAATAAGGAGAACAATATTACCCCGGAGTCTGTCAAAAAGGAGATAACCGACATTCTGGGCTCCGTCTATGAAGCGGATTATGTCACTGTCAGCGTCGATGAGAAGATGGAAGCGTATGTGTCCGGAGATGTTCCAGCTATGATAAAAAGACTGGAAGGGGAGATGAAACAGGCAGCCAAAAACCTCGAATTTGAAAAGGCGGCAAAGATCAGGGACGAGATCAGGGAACTGTCGCGGATAGAGACGGAGATCGGGTTGTGGGGATAAAAGATGTGAACCTGCTGAAAGAGAAGATAAAAAATGCCCCCGGGCGTTCGGGTGTTTATCTCATGAAGGACGGAGATGACAGGATCATCTACGTCGGGAAGGCAAAGAATCTTCATGCCCGTGTGCGTTCATATTTCGGGGGAACGGATTCAAGAAGGATGGTGTCGTTTCTGCTTTCCAGAATAAATGATATAGAATTTATTGTAACAGAAACGGAAAAAGAGGCCCTGATCCTTGAAAACAACCTGATAAAAAAACACAGGCCCAGGTACAATATCAACCTGAGAGATGATAAAAATTTTTACAGCATAAGGATTGACACAAAGGAAAACTTTCCTCGCTTTCAACTGGTGAGGCGCGTGAAAAAAGACGGAGCGAGATATTTCGGGCCCTATTCATCAAGTGCTTCAGTGAAGCAGATGTTTCGCTATCTGCATCGCATATTCCCCCTCCGGACATGCGGAGACCTGGAATTCAAAACAAGGGAGAGGCCCTGCATGGAGTTTCAGATAGAGAGGTGTCTCGCCCCCTGCTGCGGGTTTATTACAGGCAGAGATTACCGGAAGATTGTGACGGAGGCGATCCTGTTTGTGGAGGGGCGCGGCGGGAGACTCATCCGGCAGCTCCGGTCGCGGATGGACAAGGTCGCTGAAGAGCTGGACTTTGAGGAGGCGACGCGGCTAAGAGACAAGATCAGCGCGATTGAGGCAACACTGGAAAAGCAGCGAATAGTGTCCACATCTTTCAAAGATCAGGATGTTTTCGGTCTTTACAGGGCAGGGGACAGGACTCAGGTATACACCATATATGTAAGAAGGGGGGCCGTCATCGGGCAGAGGAGATTTCCCCTTATGAAGACAAGGATGGAATCGTCCGAGGTCCTCTCATCTCTCCTGAAACAGTATTACAACAGGGGAGCAACAATTCCCGGGGAGATTATCGTTCCCGAATATATGGAAGATACAGGGGTCATCGAACAGTGGCTTACTGAAAAGAAGAATGGAAAAGTCTCTCTTATTCTTCCCCGGAGAGGGGACAAAAAAGCACTCCTTGCCATGGCGCTGTCCAATGCCGAGAATGCGTTACGGGCAGAGGAAAAGCTGGAGACGGATAATGAGGGGGTACTTGAAGAGCTTATGAAAAAACTCCTGCTGAAAAAGGTGCCACGCCGGATAGAATGTTTTGACATATCCAATATAGGTGGGAAATATGCCGTCGGTTCGCTGGTTTCTTTCAACAGAGGAGATCCGGAAAAATCACGCTACAGGCGTTTCAGGATAAAGACGAAAGAAGATGCCGACGACTACGGGATGATGCGCGAGGTGTTGGAAAGGCGTTACAGAAGGAAAAAAAATATCCCCGATCTGATCGTTGTTGACGGTGGAAAGGGACAGCTTGGTGTCGCCCTTTCCGTACTTCGCGGGCTGGGGTTGGAAGAAGTGGACGCCATCGGACTTGCGAAAGAATCACGCATGCTCCCGGCAAGAGGGCTATCCTGGGTTTACAGGGACAGGGTATATTTACCGAACAGGAAAAATCCCCTTTATCTTTCGAAGCATCCGCAGGCGCTCTTTCTCCTTCAGAGAGTGAGAGATGAGGCCCATCGTTTCGCGGTAACCTACCATCGCAAGGTTAAGGAAAAGGAGGATTTTCGTTCTGTGCTGGACAACATTCCCGGAATCGGCAAGGCCAGGAAGAATGCGTTGCTCACCCATTTTTTGGAAATGGATAAAATAGCGAGCGCCTCCCGTGAAAAACTTGAAGAGGTTCCTGGAATAGGGAAAGATGCCGCGTACAGAATCTTTGAATATTTTCATGCTCAAAGGGAGATTTGATAGTTTCGTGAAGAATCAAAATTGGAATCAAATTGTCCCTGTGAATCTAAGCAGTTAATCAAAAAGGAGACAGGTATGGCTGAAAAAAATGATCAGGCAAAGCAGGTACAGATTAAAACCAGCGACGAAATGTCCAGGGGCAGGTACAGCAATAATATGCTTGTGACCCACAGTCCGGAAGAATTTGTCATTGACTGGCTTTTTAATTTTCCCGGAGGAACTCACCTGGTTTCAAGAATTGTTGTCTCGCTGGGTCACATGAAGAGAATTGTTGCCGCACTGGAAGACAATTTGAAAAAATACGAATCGAGTTTTGGAGAAATAAAATCTGTAGAATCCAGCGAGCAGAAATTTCATTAACAGCGGGGAAACTGTTGCATAAGACAGCCACACATGTTCCCCTGCCCCTGATTTTTACGAAGCTGTTTTCATTGTCTTTCTGAGTATTTTTATAAGCTCAGGGCCAAAGGCCTTTGATTTTGCGGCTGATATTATGCCGGTTTCACTCAACGACTCAATGGCCTGGCCGTTTCTCCTTGACATGTCCATAATGTTCCGGTCGGAGAGGACAAGAAAAGCGGCTGTATTGGTCCTTTTTGCCGTTTCAAACCGCCAGCGGTAGAGGGTTTTCAGCCGATGCCTCTGAAAATCCTCTAAATCGTCGTACCCGTCAATTCTTGAAACGCCCTCCGGATGAAAGGTTTTTTCACTCCACCTTACACCTGCCATTTTCTCAAAGATGATCCCGGCCTCTTCTTCCAGTCTATAGCGTGTCAGGCTTTCTTTGAGGCAGGAGTACAGACCTGTCAGATAACAGGTATCAAGTGCCGCGTAATCCAGTTGTTCATTTGTCAAGGGACGTATATCCCATCTCGACCGTTGGATCTTTTTTGTCTTCTTCAGTGTCACCCCCAGATATTCCCGGACGATTGATGTAAGAGAAAGGGCCGTGTTCCCCAGAATGGAAGCCGCCCTGTAGGTATCGAAGATATTTTTGAACCTGAAGCCATAATCCCGGTTCAGTAGGCGGATGTCATTGTCACATGCGTGGATAATTTTGATGGTTGCGACATCTGCGAAGACATCTCCCAGAAAAAAGATATCCATATCCAGAAGCGGATCAAAGATATATGCGCGAGATTCCGTGCGTATCTGTATCAGGCACAGTTTTTCCCGGAAATACCTGAATGAATCATATTCGGTATCTATTCCTATATGCCGCGCGCTGAGTATGTCGCTCCGTGCCGATTCGAGCTTTTGCTGGTTATCTACGAGCGTCCAGCTGTTGTCCATAGGGGATCTCCTGCTATCGATTTCTTTTCTGTGGACAGGTATATCCAAATTGCTGCGCACTGATATCATATTTTTCCGGCTGGGGGAAGCTTTGCGTGAGGATCAGAGTGCGTTAACACATCGGATAACAAAAGCCGATATAACTTTGATAATCTGCGCTCGTTAAAAAACTTGATTGGAAGGTCTCGTGATTGTATATTGTAAAAAGCAGGGTAACATTTTATCACGACTTGTTACGAGTGCATCAATTTCGACGGGCAGATATTCTCAGTTACACATACAAAAGGGTTTTCATAAGGTGTGCTGTGACGACAGATCTGACGAATGTGCTGCATGCCTTGCGGCAAAAGAAATCGAAAGGCCATGCGCGAAAAACCTCATGCACTGTTTGATGGGGGTCTCCCTGTCCGGTTATCACAGAGAAATCATATGCTTTCCAAAATGAATATAGGTAGTTTATCCCTTAGAAATAATATCTTTCTGGCGCCGATGGCCGGCATTACCGACCTGCCATTTCGGGTGTTGACAAGAACCTTCGGCAGTTCTCTCTGTTTTACTGAAATGGTAAGCGCAAACGGTCTGGTCAGAAGGACTCATAAGAGTTACGAATATCTCAAATCGTCCCCGGACGACAGCCCCCTCGGTGTGCAGATATTCGGGTCCGATCCGGACATACTTCGCGAAGCGGCCGGGATTGTGACCGAGCTGGGAGCCGACCTCATAGACATCAATGCTGGATGTCCGGTAAAAAAGGTGTTGAAGACAGGGGCGGGCGCCGCCCTGATGCGGGATCCCGCGAAATTCGAGGCTATTGTAAAGAGCGTCAGGGGAGCCACTCATCTGCCACTTACAGTGAAGATACGCTCCGGATGGGGGAATGACGAACTAAACGCTATTGAGATTGCCGGAATAGCAGAGGATTGCGGTGCGGATGCTCTGTCGCTGCACCCGCGGACGGTAAGGCAGGGATTTAGCGGAATAGCTGACTGGAATCTGATTGGCCTGGCAAAAAAAAGCATAGGCATTCCCGTTATAGGAAGTGGCGACATCAGGAAATCTGAAGACGTCCTTGAAATGATAGAAAAAACCGGTTGTGACGGGGTGATGGTGGGAAGGGGTGCCCTTGGAAACCCTTGGATATTCAAGGCAATAACAGCTTTCATATCGAATGGAACTACTCCCGACCCGCCTTCTCCAATAGAAAGGGAAGCAGTAATACTTCAGCATCTTGAGATGAATATAAGTCTGTATGGTAAAGAAATGGGGGTAAAAAATTTTCGTAAACACCTTCTGTGGTATACTAAAGGGTTGAAGGGGGGAAGCAAATTCAGAAAAGCCGCCATTTTGGTAAACGAGATGAACGAACTGCTTGAGATGGTCCACGAATACCTGCAGCCCTTGTCAAACGGGACATCTGGTGCCGAAAAATTGTAACCTGGGGTCGCGATCCCGATTTGATAAATCCAGATCGGGTCATATTCCCGGGAATCCAGACTTCAAAAAAATCGAAGGTTTCGCCCATTTGCCAATTACATCTTGACAAATACTTTAAATTGTGGTGAAAAGGACAGCTTACATATATTGAGAGAGGCTTTTACTGATGAAAAAGAATTTAACCCATTTAAGTAACATCAAAAGAAAAAGAACACACGGCTTTCGAGCCCGAATGGCAACGCGGTGGGGCAGGCAAATACTGAACAGAAGAAGGGCAAGGGGAAGAAAAAGGCTTGCCGTTTAACTCTGTATTGATGGCATCGGATCATAGAACGCCACGTAGCGTTTGGGGTGTACCCCGAATCAAATGGAAAAGCAATCCTTCGGAAAAAAGGAACGGGTACGCAAGAGGAAAAACTACTTAAACATATATCAAAGGGGGACCCGGGTTCACTCAAGCAATTTCACTGTTATATTGAACCCAAATCCATCAGGGGAAAAAAGGCTTGGAGTAACGGTCAGCAAAAAGGTGGGAAACGCGGTAAAGAGAAACAGGATCAAACGCCTTTTAAGAGAGTTTTTCAGATTAAACAAAGACAGACTGCCTGATTCAAGAGACGTGGTAATAATAGCGAAAAAGGATGTGTCTTCGCTTAAATACCAGGATGTATATCTGGAATTAGCCGATCTCTTTAAAAAAAAGTAGCGCCCATGCGGATTCTAAAAAAGATTTTAGTTTTTTTCATAAGGTTTTACCAGATAGTTATCTCTCCCTGTTTCCCTCAGAGTTGCCGTTTTTCTCCTACATGCTCTGAATATGCCATAACAGCTATTGAGCGCCATGGACCTTTCAGGGGAGCCCTCCTTGGTTTGCTGCGCATACTCAGGTGCAATCCCTTCAATCCGGGTGGATACGATCCAGTAAAATAGTTAATCATGGAGGTCTTTAATGGACAAGAGGACATTTCTCGCCATTGCCCTGTCATTAGTGTTATTGATGGGATACCAGTATTTTTTTCAGCAGCCTCATCCCCGTACACCGGGTGAACTCGTTCAGAATACCGGCGAGACGGTCGGCGAAACAGAAAATGTATCCCAGGAAATCATCGGCGATCAGAGTACATATGCGCCACCTGCCATTAACCGTCAAAAATCACTGACGAAAAAGGACGAAGACAAGGGGGCTGGACGGGATATTATCGTAGAGGGGTCCATGTATACAGCCATCTTCAACTCCAGGGGCGCGGGTTTAAAATCTTTTAAATTGAAGGATTACCGTAAGGATATGAGCAAAGATTCGCCTCTGGTAGAACTGGTCAAGATGGGAGGGAGCACAGACTATCCCCTTACCATAACCTTTCCGGAATCCAGCATAGATATCCCGGCGGATGTAATATACGAATCAAAATCAGACTCCGTAGATCTTATTGATGCAGTGGATGCAAAAGAGCTGGTCTTTTCCTGGTCATATCCGGGCGAGGTCAGGGTGGACAAGATATACACTTTTTATCCGGATAAATACTCTTTCGATCTTGAGGTCAAGCTTACCAACCTGTCGGATGGCACCATCCGGGAAAATGCACTTCTTGACTGGAACCGGTATGTTGATCCTTCGGAAAAGGTGAGCAAATATAGCCATGAAGGTCCCATTTCATATGTAAAAAACAAGACCGTCTCTGAAAAGATAAAGAAACTGGGGGCAAAAAAGTTCAGTGGACCGGATGTGTCGTGGGGAGGATTCGAAACAAAATATTTCATAGCGGTCATGATACCGGAACAACCGTCTCTCACCAACTTTGTCGTTTCCAAAGATTCGAAAGATATGGTTGCTACAGCTCTCCAGGGCCCCAAAAATATTATACCTCCCAGTCAATCGGGATCATTCAGATATGTTTTATATGTTGGTCCGAAGGAGTATGACAGGCTTCAGGCACAGGATGTCGGTCTTGAAAACTCCGTTAGCTTTGGATCATGGGTAAAGTGGCTTTCCATTCCACTCCTCAAGGCACTCAGATGGATCGACAAATATGTGCATAACTACGGAATTGCGATTATCATTCTTACCATACTGGTAAAGATTATCTTCTGGCCACTGGGGAATATAAGCTACAAATCCATGAGGGGAATGCAGAAGCTCCAGCCCCAGATGAAGAAGCTCCAGGAAAAATATAAAGATGACAAAGCCAGACTCCAGCAGGAAACAATGACCCTTTACAGAGCAAACAAAGTAAATCCAATGAGCGGGTGTTTTCCCATGGTACTCCAGCTCCCCGTATTCTTCGGGCTTTACAGAGCATTGCTTTATTCAATAGAGCTGCGGCACGCACCATTCATTTTCTGGATACAGGATCTTTCGGCCAAAGATCCGTATTACATAACGCCGATTATTATGGGTGCAACCATGTTTCTGCAACAGAAGATGAGCCCTCAACCGGGAGGAAATGAAATGCAGGCAAAGATGATGATGTGGATGCCGGTTATATTCACGTTTCTCTTCCTCAATTTCCCGTCGGGGCTGGTAATCTACTGGCTATTCAACAACGTGTTGAGTATCGGACAGCAGTATTACATAAATAAGACAAATCCTTGATATATGAGGCAACCGAAAACATGAAAGACGTAATAGAGATAGAAGGAAAAACAATAGATGAAGCCATACAAAGAGCCTGTATGGAATTTAACGTTTCAAGAGAGAAATTGAATATAGAGATACTCTCCGAAGGGTCCCCGGGTTTTCTCGGTTTTGTGGGAGGTAGCAAGGCCTTTATCAAAGCCAGTCTCCTGTCAATTGATATTGGCATGGACAGTTCGTTGGGAGAAAGGACGGAAGGAGACATCGAATCCGATGATGTCAGTCTGGACAATTCATTGGGAGAAAGATCAAAGGAAAGCACTGATTTCACTGAAGATGTTGCGCTCGAAGCAAAGGTATTTATCGAAGGGTTGCTCTCGCATATAGGACTTGACTTTCCCGTAAATGCAGAAGCAAACGGGAACTATACTGTACTGAATATTCAGGGTGACGGAGGCGGTTTACTTATAGGAAGAAGTGGGCAAACCCTGGATGCCATGCAGTATCTCACAAACAAAGTGCTGAATAAAAACGGAAGGGCTAGGAGAAGAATCACCTTAGACACGGAGAATTACAGGAAAAAAAAGGAAAAAAATCTTATATCCCTGGCTGAGAAATTGGGGGGAAAGGTCAAACGGACGGAAAAACCCGTTACTGTAAATCCGATGAATGCGCATGACCGGAGAACAATACACATCGCATTACAAGACGACAGAGATCTGGTTACGAGAAGCCGCGGAGAGGGAGCCTTTAGAAAGATCGTCATCCTGCCGAACAAAGGGGGCAAAACAAAGTCCTGACCTGAGATACGGGAAGTAGTTATTACGCAATGTTAACGGCTTTGTAAATCCCGACATATCGGAATTGCGCACCTTAAATTTGTCCCGACATGTCGGGATTACTTTGCCATCCAATCTTGACTTTTTACAAGTGTATCAATGTTGACAAAAGACGACACAATAGCGGCCATAGCCACGCCACACGGTGTAGGAGGAATCGGTATTGTGAGGGTAAGTGGTCCGGATGCGGAAGAAATCTGCCGAACCCTGTTCAGACCGACGGCAGACACTGGTCCCCTGAGAAACCGCTACCTGTATCATGGCGACATCATATCGCCAGAAACAGGCAGCATCATTGACGAGGTGCTGCTTACCCTGATGAGAAGGCCTCACTCCTACACGGGAGAAGACACCCTGGAGATAAACTGTCATGGCGGATATCTTGTCCTGCAGGCAGTTTTGAATGAAGTAATAAAGGCTGGGGCTCGTCCCGCGGAGCCGGGTGAATTTACTAGAAGGGCCTACCTCAACAACCGTCTGGATCTGTCTCAGGCAGAAGCGGTTACAGACCTGATCACCGCAAAAACAGATAGGGGCCGTGCTCTTGCCCTCTCCAGCCTCAAAGGCAAACTGTCAGAAAAACTGCAATCCATACGTTCCGGTTTGATTGAAATACTCACGTCCCTTGAATCCTCGATAGATTTCACCGAAGAAGATGTATCACTTGGCCCCCATCGTAACCTGTCCAAAGATGTGGAGGATGTGATCATCCGCATAAACGGCATCCTTTCAACATACAAAGAGGGAAAGCTTTTCAGGGATGGTCTTAATGTCGTAATCACAGGAAAGCCCAATGTGGGGAAATCGAGCCTTCTGAACAGGCTTCTCGGCGAGAGACGCGCCATTGTTACCTCCGTCCCGGGAACCACAAGGGACTTTATTGAGGAAACAATCAATATCAGGGGAATCCCTGTAAAGCTCACCGATACGGCAGGGGTCAGAAAATCCACAGAGGCCATAGAAAAAGAGGGAATAAAATTTGTATGGGAAAAGGTCCTGGCCGCGGACATGGTTATTATTCTCATTGACGGCAATACCCGCCCTACAGAGGAAGACGTCGAAATCATAAACAGAAACAGGAAGAAAAAAATAGTGCTGGCCATCAACAAGTCGGATCTTCCGCACAAGATAACGGATGTGGAACTAACCGATATAATACCCGACGCGGAACCACTATGGATATCCGCAAAATATGGCGGCGGCATTTCCGAACTGAAGGAAAGGATCTACTCGCTGGCATCAGATGACGGGGAGCATATGGAGTCAGACGTTGTCCTGACCAACCTTCGTCACAAAATCTCCCTTGAAAAGACCGCAGAATCTCTTGCAGCGGCAAAAGACAACATCTCCCGCGAAAGTGCCGCGGAATTAGCTGCTTTTGATATCAGAGATGCCCTTGATCACCTGGGTAATATCGCCGGAGAGACGACAAACGAAGATATCCTGAACAGGATATTCTCAAATTTTTGTGTTGGGAAATAGAAACTTTTCATTCCCTCTCCGTTTCCCTTTTCCCAGTCAATCAAGGGTATGGTGAATTGAACAGCGAGCGCATTCCCCGCTGCTTGCGGCGGGGTTAGCGAGCGAATAAAAAATAAACATTTTCCTTAACAATCGGAGATTCCCCGCAACTTGTTGCGGGGAGCTTTCCCCGCAACTTGTTGCGGGGAGCTTCAATATGGTAAAAAAGGATGCCGTGGAGGAAATCACGGGATCAGAGGAATTGTGATGATCATTATTTTTAGCGATTTAGACGGTACCCTTCTGGATGCCGAAAGCTATTCGTATGAACCCGCAAGGGAGGCCCTGAAAGAAATATCTACACTTCAGATTCCCCTTGTCATGATAAGCAGCAAGACAAAGAAGGAAATCGAGTCTGTGCGCAGGAGTCTGGGCAACACCTACCCCTTTGTTTCGGAAAATGGGGGCGGGATCTTTGTCCCGGAAGGGTGTTTCCCCTTTCCTGTTTCTTATGCCAGGAGAACAGGTAACTACCTGGTCGTCGAATCCGGGATCCCTTATGCGCGTTTGACGGAGTTTCTTGACAGGATCATCCGGGAAGATGCTCTGCCGATCAGGGGGTTTCATTCTCTGTCGGTGGAGAGTATCTCCCGTCTTACGGGGCTTTCGATAGAGACCTCCTCCATGGCAAAGGAGAGAGAATACGACGAACCCTTTCTGTTTGACGGGGATGAAGCTCAATGGAATCGGTTGGAAAAACTGGTTGAATCGGATGGTCTTGCGCTTACCCGTGGTGGGAGATTTAACCATTTAAGCGGTCAGAATGACAAGGGTACGGCCGCCGGCATACTTATAGATTGCTACCGTCATCAGTATCCCGATGCCCTGATTGTAGGGCTGGGAGATGCCGCCAACGATCTGCCGTTTCTGCGTATGGTTGATTATCCTGTCCTGATTCAGAGGCCTGACGGTACTTACGAGCCGGAGATTGACACCCCGGAGCTTCATCATGCACCCCACCCAGGCCCGGCAGGCTGGAACAGTGCCGTTCTCGAACTTATCCGCAAGGATATATCCACTTCCAATCAGGGTCTGAATATGTGACTCTTTGTCAGATACAGTCCCATCAGATACGGTTTCTGGGATAGAAACGCCCTTGATTGATTTTTTATCTCCTTTCCCGCGAAATTGACGCTGTACCGAAAGGTTTTGTAGTCGAAAGTAATACTGCGCGCAAAATACAGAGGTTTCAGGGCATCAATAATTTCCTGTTTTGTTTCTTCCTCGGCGCCATCAAACAGGAAAAGGAGCCGGTATACAATCTGTGTCCAGATCATTGTGTCCAGATCATAATTGTCGATCATGAACATGTAACGGATCCTGTTGTAGGTATACGGGTTCAGATACTGCTTTATCAGGTGCTTATACGTTTCGTATTCGTCCCGGCACTGTTTCTTCAGTCCTATGATGTCTATGGACAGGGCTTGTGGTTCCATCACCTTTTCAAGGCCGTATCGGTTTGTTGTATGTTCAGGCCGATATATATCGGGTGAATCCTCCAGCAGCGGAGTCTCCAACCACATGTGGCGGTATCGAAGAAGTGTTGAAAAAAGCGTATAGACCACCTCCTCAAACATCTTCCCAAGCTTTGGAGAGCTTGCGTTGTGGATCTTGTTTCCAAGCCCCGACTCACATATGTTAAACCCGCCGAAAACCGCGTTAAGCGACATAAAAATATCGATTCCATACTGTCTTGTCATATCGGTCCATTCCTGGTCGAGCCAGTAGGAACAGAGCCTTGGCGAGAAGGCAAAATCTCCCCCTATCGGTTGCCGAACGTCAAATCTTGCCAGGGAGAATATGAGTGGATAGCACAGATGATTTGTGATAGTGGCGTCGAACTGGTGTCTTGAATAGAAGGGGGCGACAAAATCCTCCCCCGCTTTTATTGGATGACCGAGATATTTTATCCATTCGGGTGTGATCGATCGAAGGTCCGCATCGACAACAATCGTAACCTTTGCCTCCGCGTCTCTACAAAACTGGAAGAGGTTGTAGAAGTTATTCCCCTTTCCCTTTATCCCTTCCGGTGTAGATATATATTTTTTCCTGATCTTCTCGGGAACTTCCGCAGAAAGGAATGCGTCCTTCGTGCCGTCCATGCTGTTGTTGTCACAGTTGATGATGACGCTTCTCGCATCAGGGAAGTATCTGGCAAGCCCCTCTCCAACCATTTTGGTAACATAACCTATGGTCTGTGATTCGTTGTAAGATGGGATACCGACTACCACATCAAATCTATCTTTCATATCCTTCCCTCGCAGACTGTATTTTTACACATGTGGCGCAAGAAATACCACAGGCAATACCTGCAGGCAACAGAAAATCGCATGCATGGGTGAATCCCGACAAGGGATATAGGCAGTTCCGCAATCTATCCCGGCATAATTACAGATAAGATCTGGCGCCGGCATATCGTTTCTTGTAGTATTGATTTGAGAGCGAGCTTGTGCGCACTGTTTTACCCGTTCGTGGCGCATGGATAAATTTATCCTGACCGGTATATATTCCCACATGGGAGATCCTTCTACTGCCGGAAGTGGAAAAGAATACCAGATCACCCTTTGCCAGTCTTTCCCGGCTGACCCAGGCACCCGTTTTGTACTGTTCCCCTGACGTGCGTGGAAGCTTCAGGCCATTCAGCCTGTAAACCGCCATCGCAAGCCCGCTGCAGTCAAATCCCTTCTCGGCGGAAGAGCCGCCCCATTGATAGGGGACACCGATAAAGTTCCCGGCCGTCTTCACTATCTCATTTCTGAAGTATGTCTCACCATATTTCTGTTTCTTCGTTATGGAATAATCATCCGGACGGACAATATAGAATTCATCTATAACTCCCATTGCCCTCAGAATTTCCGCTTCTCTGCAGGCAAGTTCCCTGGATTCAAAACTACCGAAGCGAACCTTGTACAACCCTTTTTTGTAGAGGAAATAATATGCATCCAGATTATCGTTGTTCAGACAATTGACAAGTCGGGCGGCATTCTCAACTTTTGAAAAGGCGCCAACCTGGATGGCGTAGCCCATCCGGTTCAACTTTTCTTCTTTTGTAACCGGATGATAGTTATGGGAAGGAATTTGCCGTGGGCCGCATCCCGTCATAAGAAACAGGGCAAGAAGAGAAACTATGGCCGGAATACCCGGTAATCTACATGGTTTCATAGTTCCCGAACATAAAAGGTCTTCAAAAGATAAGGGATCTGGATAATCTGCCTACTGCACAGACGACATGCGTATCAACCTATCTTCGCGCCTACATTGGCATCGCCATCAAAGGAGAGCAGCGAAACCCTGTCTCCCGCATCCGCCGCCAGAAGCATGCCGTGTGACTCTACCCCCATCAGTTTAGCCGGTTTCAGATTCAGTATGACGGTTATCTTCTTTCCTACAAGATCTTCGGGCCTGTAGTTTTTACCGATCCCCGCGACGATAGTCCTTTCTTCGCCAACATCAACCTTCAGTTTCAGCAGCTTATCTGAATTCTTTATCCTTTCGGCTTCAACAACCCGCGCCACTCTCATGTCAATCTTCTCAAAATCCCGGAAGGATATCTCTTCTTTTATGTCTGTAAGCTTTGCCGCGGGCGCATTCTCCGGTTTTTCATATTCCACACGGGGAAACAGGGATTCGCCGCGAGTGAGGACATTGCCCTCCGAAAGACCGCCCCATGTACGCACACTGTCAAAGTTCGGGGATTCAATATCCTCTATGCCGAGTCTGGTCAAGATATCCCCGGCGGAATCGGGCATAAAGGGAAAGAGCAGGATGGAGATAATACGAAGGGCTTCCAGTATATTGTAAATAACTGTGTCCAGCCTTGCCTTGGAAGAAGGGTCTTTGGCCAGGACCCAGGGTTCCCGTTCCACTATGTACCTGTTTGTCATGTTGATAAAGTCCCATATGGAAATGAGGGCCTTATGAAACATCAGGGACTGGAAAGATCTTTCCACTTCGGGAAAAAG
This sequence comes from Deltaproteobacteria bacterium, assembly GCA_019313905.1. Classification (GTDB taxonomy): domain Bacteria; phylum Desulfobacterota; class Syntrophia; order Syntrophales; family UBA2210; genus UBA2210. Next base: position 16,711 of record JAFDAI010000004.1, read on the forward strand.
TTTTGCCGCCCTTTCGATAAGGGGAGCATCATCAGGATAGTTGCCCGCCTCGGGCACCCGGCCGTCACAGTATTTCACCGCCATTGAGAGGGACCTGCTGACCAGGTTTCCCAAGTCATTCGCCAGATCGGAGTTTATTCTCTGGACAAAGGCATCCTCGCTGAAGTTCGAATCAAGACCGAAGACCATATCTCTCATGAGAAAATATCGAAACGCATCCAGACCGTACTTGTCCTTCAGATCGAGTGGTTTCACCACGGTCCCGCGGCTTTTCGACATCTTGTTCCGGTCAATGTTCCAGTACCCATGCACGTTCAGATGCTGATAAGGATCTATACCCGCCCCTTTAAGCATGGTGGGCCAGTAGATGCCATGCGGCTTGAGAATATCCTTGGCTATCAGGTGCTGAGAAACGGGCCAGAAGGTTTTAAATTCTTCACTGTTGGGATATCCTATCCCCGTCAGATAATTTATCAGCGCGTCAAACCATACATAAGTCACATAATTTTCATCAAAGGGAAGCGTTATACCCCATGTCAGTCTTGTCTTGGGCCTTGATATGCAGAGGTCTTCGAGTGGTTCTCTCAAAAAGGCGAGTACCTCATTCCTGTATCTTTCAGGTCTGATAAAGTCCGGATTATCCTTGATATACCCGATCAGCCAGTCCTGATATTTACTCATTCTGAAGAAATAATTACTTTCTTTCCTGGTTTCGGGAACCGTGTGGTGATCGGGGCACATCCCATTCACCAGCTCGCTTTCCCTGTAGAATCGCTCACATCCCACACAATAATATCCCTCATACTCACCGAAATAGATGTCCCCCCCGTCATATACCTTCTGTAGTATTGACCTGACCACTTCCACATGGTCTTTATCTGTTGTCCTGACAAAATAGTCATTGGTTATCGCAAGCTTTGGCCAGAGGGCTCTGAATTGTCCGCTTATCCTGTCCACATAATCCTGGGGGGTTTCACCGGCCTGTCCTGCAGCCTCCGCGACCTTGTCTCCATGCTCGTCAGTACCGGTTAAAAAATAGGACCGATATCCGGCCATCCGGTGGAAGCGAGCCATGATATCGGCTACTATGGTGGTATATGCGTGTCCTATATGCGGAGACGCATTCACGTAATATATGGGTGTAGTGACGTAAAAATTCTTCATGTTTCTCTCCGAAAAGTCAGGGCCTGTCATGATAGACCCTCATTCCTGATTTTTTGTTGGTGGTTTCCGATTTCTGTCTCTCCTCTGGATCTCATCTACAGGTACCTCCACCTCTTTTCCATCACCGAGATCCACAACGACCATTTCTTCAAGTATGTTCTGTCTTACTACTTTGCCTTTTCCTTCCGTGGTGGTCACCATCTTTCCACATTTAGGCATATTCTTTTTTGCCTTCACATAGGTTTCATGCTCAAACGCAAGACAGCACATAAGTCTGCCACAAAGACCGGATATCTTTTCCGGATTGAGCAGCAGATTCTGTTCCTTGGCCATTTTTATCGACACAAGCGCAAAGTTGTTGAGAAAGCTGGAGCAGCATAGTTCCCTGCCGCACATGCCTATGCCGCCATATATGCGAGCCTCACTCCTGACCCATATCTGTCTCAGTTCAATCCTTGTCTTGTACTTCTGTACAAGATCTTTTACCAGTTCTCTGAAATCGACCCTGTTTTCCGCGGTGAAGCAAAACACCAGTTTGCTTTTATCAAATAGAGCTTCAACGTCAACCAGCTTCATGGAAAGATTTCTCGCTTTGACCCTCTCTATACAGAATTTTAATGCCTCTTCCTCGGTCTTTAGATTCTCTTCATGAACCTCCATGTCCTCATCTGTAGCTCTACGCACAATTTTCTGAAGGTTATGGGGCAATCTGCTGTGCGGGAGGACATAAATGCCGGTTGCAACAACTCCCATCGCCGGGCCTGATTCAGTATTGGCAATAACCCTGTCGCCTTCCTTCAAAGCAACATCGATGGCGTCGAACGAATACACCTTTCCCCTGTCTTTAAATCTGATGCCTACAATGCTCAGAGAACTCTGGTTATCTTCCATAATCTTAAACCGGACTAAAGGCCTTTAACCGGAATGCCATGGATTCCAACATCAATTGCCTATTGACATTGCGTTCAATGGCACCATGTGTGTTACTTATGGTTTTTATACTCTCCAGGATATCAGCCCCTGCCATTCTTTCTGAAAGTTTTTTCGTGGTGTCGGCAACGTCCCGGTGAATCAGCTTGTTGACGTCGTGTGTTTCCCGGTACACCAGCATATCCCTGTACCATCCCCTTAATATGTCAAGCCTCTGCAGGGTGGAATCCCTATCCTTCCCGAAATTGTCAGCAAGAAAAAGCAGTGACATGGGAACAGCGCGGGCAGTTGAAAGTATCTTGATCACATCATTCATAAAGTCAAGAGATGATTTTTTTCTTATTTCCAGCGCCCTGCCGATACTGCCTCCAGCCGACGAGGCAATATCCCGTGCAGGTTCCTCAGTCATTGACATCCTGTCTGTCAGAAAAGAGTTTATTACCTCCGGCCGCACAGGATTAAATCTTATCTTCTGGCACCGTGATACGATTGTTTGAGGAAGCTTATGGACACGAGACGTAGTCAATATAAGGACATTGGAAGGTTTCGGTTCTTCAAGAGTCTTCAGGAGGGCATTAGCCGACGCGTCGTTCATCCTCTCCGCATCTACTATTATAAAAACCCTCTTTCTACCCTCAAATGGCCTGAATTTTATTTGATCCTGCAGAGCTCTGATCGTATCGATCTTTATAAAGATACCTTCGGGTTCTATAAAAACAATATCGGGATGATTGTCATGCTCTATCTTCAAACATGAAGGGCACGTGCCACAGGAATCACCATCTTTCTCTCTGCAATTCAGGGCTTTTGCAAGGATTTTAGCCGTAGTCCTTTTCCCGATACCTTTTATGCCATGAAAAAGATAAGCATGTGGGACACGACCCCTCTTCATAGTACTCTGCAGTACGCTTATCTGCTTGTCCTGACCATAAATATCACTGAACGGCATAACCCTGTCTTTCGATTAACCCCTCCAGATGAATACGCACTTCCTGGTGTACTGTATCAACATCTCTGGAAGCATCTATAATCTTGAATCTATCCGGATTCTCTTCAGCCAGCGCGAGGTATCCGTTTCTGATTGTTTCGTGAAATCTCAGGTGCTCTTTCTCGAAACGATCCTCAAGTGGAACATTCCCCATCCTGCGCGCGCGGTCTATTACCCTGTCGAGCCCCTTATCGGCGGAAATATCAAAAAGAAGCGTCATATCGGGAGTCAGAGACCGAGACGCAAAATCGCATATTGCCCGTATGGGTTTTATGTCTTGTTTTCTACCGTAACCCTGATATGCGACAGTAGCATCGGAAAAACGATCGCACAAGACCACCTCTCCTTTTTCCAGAGAGGGCTCTATAACCTCTTCAACATGCTGAGCCCTGTCCGCCGCAAAGAGCAACAATTCCGTCCTGCAGGACAGCACAAGAGACGTCTTGTCAAGCAGGATTTTTCTCAGTTCGGTTCCTACGGGAGTGCCTCCGGGCTCGCCGGTTAATACACAAGGCACGTCTTTTTTTTTCAGATAACCCCCCGCCATCCTGATCTGGGTCGTTTTTCCGGAACCTTCGATTCCCTCAAATGTAATAAATAAACCCATTTCATCCGGCCTCACAAAAAAAGGGATAAAAGAAAAAGCCAGCGCGGCTATGGCTTGTCGTTTCCCTCGCCAGGCTCTATAGCCTCCACCGGACATATATCGGCACATGCGCCACAATCGGTGCAGAGTTCAGCGTCGATTACGTATTTATCTTCTCCCTCACTTATCGCTCCCACAGGACACTCATCTTCACAGCTTCCACACGCGATACACTCATCAGTAATTACATAAGCCATTCTATTTTACCCTCCAAAAAATATTTATCCCGATTTATCGGGACTAAACTGCCACAACCTCAACGACCCCGGAAATTCTTTCTCCGAGATATTTTCCGATATTCTTATTTAGGATGGTCTCCTAATGAGGCATATGAGAGATCATCTCCTCTGCAACTTCTTTTGCAAGATCAGCCAAATCCGGCTTGAACCACTTATAGCTCTTTGTATCGTGGTGTTTTGCCCTCCACATAATCTTTCCCGTCTGCGCCTCTATCAGATCCATGCTGAAGCCAACCTTGGCGAGTTTATCATCTCCCCGTGTTGTATAATTCCAGAAATCCACATCCACAACAAGGAGAGCATCAGCATTGCATGTTTTACCTATATATCTGCTCATATCAGGATCGGAAAAGTTTACCTTTTTCAACTTTGCAAGATAGTCTGCCGCTGTATGTTTCAGGTTATCGTTGTTCTGCATCAGTTTCGTCATATTCCCCGGTGAAATAACGCCGGAGAAACACCCTCGTTCAGAAACTGCACCCGCAATGAGATTGTCGGCTATGTTTCCCACCTCTGTATAGGCGCCTGTATTAACCGGAAACACGCATATCTTTTCAGGATGAAAATCCCCAATGCCCGGAGCAACCTGAGAGAAGCGCAACCCCCCACAGGCTGAAATCATTGCAAAAAGCAAAGCGAAAAGGAGCGTCCTTTTTAATAATCTCATATACATTGAAGATCTCTCTTTCAAAGGTCTCACTGTATTTTTGTTACAACAAACCACAGACAAGCACTCAATCCGGCAATTACATAGTTCATTCCTAGTAACCCCTCAAGTGTCATCCGGGAAAACCAAATTTTCCTATCACAAAGTTTCAGACAAATCCATATATAAAACACCGGCACCAGCAATATTAAACTCAATGAGGGAGTGCATCCCGCATACATTGCAGCAACAAGCACAATGCCTGCAAAAATTGATATGCCCTTCAACAGGGTCCGGGCATGTGTTTTCCCCATAACAACGGGTATTGTCTCCCGACCGAGCAGGCGGTCACTCTGAACATCAATCGTATCTGAAAGCACGGATTTCGAGAAAACAAGAACAAACACAAACAGAAACGCCACCACCATACCGCAGGTTATCTCCAGATTAACGCTCATCTGGGGAACAACAGCAGTCACGACAGCCCATGCCATAGCAGTAAAAACATTTTTGGAAGCGGGCACATCTTCCAGCCTTCTTCCTCCTACACTGACGTTATAGAGCAAACCGGAGAGCGAAACAAGTCCGACCAGAATAAAAGGCGCCGGACCTGCCACAAAGGAAAGCACGGATGCAAGCACAAGAGAGATCATGGCAACGGTTATGTAGATGCCTCTGTATTTTATATAGGATTCTTCCCTGAAGCTTCCCCTTATCCTTCCAAAACTTCTGCTCTGCAGCCTGTTTATAGTATGTATGGCATATACACATAAAGAGGCGATCAGGATATTCGACAATCCCACACTGAGCCCCTGAAGCAACATGCTGACGAATGAGAGGCATCCGGCGCCAATGGCGGAAGCAATATCTGTTCTGACTAAAAATATCCAGAGATTGTAAAAACCTCTCAGCTTCCCCGGCGCCTTTCCTTTTTGACTGTGGATAAGGTAATCTATCACGCTTTCAGTTATCCAGTTGGGCGTGGATGCCCCCGCAGAGACACCAATGTTTTTACATTTACTGAGGTCTGCATCTTTAAGTTCTTCAGCAGTCTCAATATGAAAGGTTAATGTTCCATGGTCTCTGGCTATCATGGCAAGCCTTTGCGTATTCGCGCTGTTTTTCCCCCCCACGATTATGATTCCGTCCATTTCAGAGGCCAGCTCTTTGATCTCAGCCTGTCTGTTCTCAGTCGAATCACATATGGTGTTAAAGATTACGGCTCTTGGAAATTTTCGTGTAATTTCTTTTGTTATTTTCCTGTATTTCACAGCATCCTGCGTGGTTTGAGCAACGATGCATACTTTGTCGTATGGGGGAAGATCGTTGACATCCTTTTTATCATTAATAACAATTCCATTATCTGAAGAATATCCCAGGAGACTTGCGACCTCGGGATGCTCTTTGTCTCCAGCTATGATAATTGTATAACCAAGCGCGGCATGCTTTTTGATTATAGCCTGGACGCTTGCAACCCTGGGACATGTGGCGTCTACAATTTTTACTCCCCTTTCCCTGATTTCTTTCTTTTCCCGGGGCGATATTCCATGAGCCCTGATAACAACGATCCCATCCTGAATCTCATCAATACTATCCACAGGAATAACACCTCGTTTTCTGAGAAGTTCGATTGTTTGAGGATTGTGTATAAGTGGACCGTATGTATACACCTTTTTATCCCCTTTATTGCGGGCTATCTCAAGGACCATATCGACTGCTCTCTTCACACCCATGCAGAAGCCTGCTGTCTCGGCAAGTTTAATTCCCATAGTTCATTTCCGTGTTAATTTCCGGTATGTTTTCTGGCGTACAGAAAAAATTCCCTGTTTCCGGCCGGACCGGTAATCGGTGACTCGCATGTGCCCACCGTTTCGAAACCCAGTTCCTCTGAAAATTTTACAATTTCTTCAACAACTTTTCTCTGCACCCTGGAATCCCTTATAACCCCCCTGCCCACTTCGCCTCTGCCTGCCTCAAACTGTGGTTTAATCAAAGCAAGGATGGCGGCATTTTTACCTGTGAGTTTAAATGCGACGGGCAACACCAGCTTCAGGGAAATAAAGGAGACATCTATGACGGCGATGTCTATTTTGTCCTCTATCTCCTCACCTGAGAAATATCTGATATTGGTCTTCTCAAAAAGTATTACTCTACTGTCTGTTCTGAGTTTCCAGTCGAACTGGCCATACCCCACATCTATCGCGTATACCTTTTTTGCCCCTTCCTGAAGGAGGCAATCGGTAAATCCACCAGTGGAGGCGCCTATATCCATGGCCACAACATTTTTCACGTCAACATCAAAGGACAGCAATGCCCCTTTGAGCTTCAATCCTCCTCTGCTGACATAGGGATTTCCTCCGCCCTTTATTCTTATCCCGGCATCATGGCGTACAAGGGTCCCCGCCTTGTCGATTCTTTCCTCTCCCACCACAACCAGGCCTGACATTATAAGGGCTTTGGCTTTCTCGCGAGTCATCGCAATGCCCCTGTCAACCAGGAGTCTGTCCAATCTGATCTTAGGATTTTTAGTCTTCATGTGATTCAGATTTGATGCATTCGTAAAAAGTCTTTTCGTAGCGAATCCAAGCATTTTGGGAAAAAGATGCTGGTGGTAACCGGTGTTAAGAAAATCTAATTGTTTGATCCCGCGAATGCGGGAGAGTTTTAGATTTTTAGCCGGGCAATAACAGCATCCCCAAAATGGTTCTGAGCGAAGAAAACTGACTTTTTACGAGTCTGTCAGATTTAATGGGACAAAGAAGCGAAAGAAAAAGAGATATACCGATCAGGATTCCACAATCTTCCGGACGGCATTTGCTATGCCCTCTGCGTCAATGCCATGTTTTTTCCTCAACTGGGCCTGTGTAGCGTGTTCCACAAATTCGTCCCCGATGCCGAGTCTCTTTACAGTGACCCCGGAGATTCCCGTCTCTGCAAACAATTCAAGAACCGCGCTGCCGAATCCACCCATAAGGACATTTTCTTCCACTGTGATGATCTTTTTGAACGAAGATGCCAGCTCGCATAAGAGAGTTTTGTCGAGGGGTTTTACAAAGCGGCTGTTGACAACGGTTACCTGGATATTTTCATCCGCAAGTCTTCGGGCAGCTTCAAGGGAAGGATATACTGTGGAGCCTATGGCTATTACAGCCACATCTTTACCCTCGCGGACGATCTGGGCCTTTCCTATCTCAATACTCTCCGCTGCCTGATCAAGAGGAACGCCCACTCCGCTGCCACGTGGGTATCTTATTGAAGCGGGCCCTCCGCACCCCACGGCCGTTCTGAGCATACGCCGGAGTTCATTCTCGTCCTTCGGGGCCATAACAACGATATTCGGAATGGTTCGGAGGTAAGAATAATCAAAAAGTCCATGGTGAGTGGCCCCATCGTCTCCAACTATTCCCCCCCTGTCAAGAGCGAAAACAACAGGCAGATTTTGAAGGCAAACGTCATGGAGCACCTGATCATAGGCCCTCTGCAAAAAAGTAGAATATATGGCAACAACGGGTATAAACCCCTCTGTGGCCAGACCCGCGGCAAATGTAACACCATGTTGCTCGGCGATGCCGACATCATAGAACCTTTCAGGGATCTCTCTTGAGAACTGGTCAAGGCCGGTCCCATCCGTCATGGCCGCTGTTATCGCGACAATTGCATGGTTTTCGCGCGCCAGTTGCACCATTGTGCGGCCGAACACCTCCATGTAAGAGGGTATGGAATTATCTGCGGCGACAGTTTTCCCGGTGGCGATATCAAAAGGTCCTACGCCATGGAATCTGGACGGTTCCTCTTCGGCAAAGCTGTAACCCTTTCCCTTTTTGGTAATGATATGGACCAGGACGGGTCTTTCCATGGCCTTAACATTCCGGAGATTTTTTATCAGGTGATCCAGCCTGTGCCCTTCAAGGGGCCCGATATATTTGAATCCCAACTCTTCAAACAACATGCCCGGAACGATAAAGGCCTTCAACGATTCTTCAGTCTGTCTTGCGAATTTGATTACATGTTCTCCTACACCGGGCACGGTCTTCAGAAAATCACGGATTTTCGCCCTCAGTTTCGTAATCTGCTGGCCCGCCATAATGCGATTCAGATACGATGACATGGCGCCCACGTTGGGCGAGATAGACATCTCATTATCATTCAGTATAACGATCAGATTCCTCTTCCTTTCCCCAGACCAATTGAGTCCCTCAAATGCCATTCCGGCGGTCATGGAGCCATCTCCAATGATCGCGATTACCTTGAAATCACCGTTTTCAAGACACCCTGCCTCGGCAATACCGGAAGCAGCGGATATGGAGGTGCTGCTGTGCCCCACGCCAAAGGTGTCATAAACACTTTCTCCCCTCTTGGGGAAACCACTTATGCCGCCCATCTTTCTAAGTGTATGAAAATCATCTCTCCTGCCAGTAATGATTTTGTGGGCATATGCCTGATGTCCCACATCCCAGACGACCTTGTCCCCTGGTGTATCAAACACGTAGTGGATGGCAAGAGTGAGCTCTACCGCCCCCAGAGATGGCGCAAGGTGGCCACCGTTTCTGGAAACCACTTCCAGTATCGACTCCCGGATTTCTCCGGCAAGAATATTCAATTCTTCAATACTCAGACACCTGATATCTTCAGGGCTGTTTATGCCCTCCAATATGCCATTCTTCTGATCCATCAAAACCTTCTCCAGCTCTTTAAAAAATGGAGCTGATCCGCGCTTAAATCCTCGCGCTTATTTACTTGATCTCAACTTTGTGTATATCCTGTTGTCCTGTCAAAGTCTTTTCCAAACAAAACGTGACAAACTCGTAAAAAGTCTTCTCGGAGCGCATTAAACTTGATGTACCCATCAAACTTATGATTTTCGCTCAGCGATAAACCTCGCTATCATTCTCAGGGGTTCGGCCTTTTCATCAAAACGGCTTATGTCTGACAGCGCATCTTCCACAAGCTTTCGTGTTTTCTCTTTGGATTCTTTAAGGCCGATCAGCGCGGGATAGGTCGCTTTTTTGCTTCCCTCATCACTGCCCGTGTCTTTTCCCAGGATTTCCCTGCAGCTTTCAATATCCAGTATGTCGTCGGCTATTTGAAAGGCAAGTCCCGTCTTTCTCCCATATTCCGAAAGGGCGTTCATGTCATCTTCGCTGGCGCTGGCTACTATTGCGCCCGCCCGGATGGAAACCGTTATAAGCGCCTGCGTCTTGTGGGTGTGTATGTAGTTCACCCTTTCCATATCCACTTCTTTACCTTCTGCCCTGAGATCCGCCATCTGGCCACCTATCATGCCCTGAAATCCCGCCGTTGTCGAAATCTCATGAATTATGGACAGACTCTTTTCAGGGGATATCCCCGGGGTTCTCCCGGACAGAAGGCAAAAGGCCTCTGTGAGAAGGGCATCTCCCGCCAGGACTGCCACACCCTCACCGAATGCCTTATGATTCGAAGGTTTTCCCCTTCTGTAGTCATCGTCATCCATCGACGGCAGGTCGTCATGTATCAGAGAATAGGTATGGATCATCTCAATGGCGCATGCGACAGGCAGCACTGTATTCGCGCTGCCGCCAACCGTTTCCGCGGAAGCCATACACAGTACAGGTCTTATTCTCTTTCCACCGGCAAACAGAGTATATCTCATGGATTCGGAGATTTCAGAAGAAAAGCCGTCTCTTTTCGGAAGGTATTCCTCAAGAGCCCTGTCAACAATTTTCTTTTTTGTCTCAAGATATTCTTCAAGCAACATCTTCCGGTTTTCCACCATCTTTTCCCTCAAACGGCCTGATATTTAATGCGTCTTCCTCTTTGAGAAGGATATTGACTTTTCTCTCCGCCTCATCCAGCTTGTCAGCGCAAAAACGGGAGAGTTTGATTCCCTCTTCAAAAGCCTTTAATGATTCTTCGAGGGACATATTTCCTTCTTCCATCTTTTTTACAATTTCTTCCAGCTCTTCCAGGGCTTTTTCAAATTTTTTCTCTGCCATTGTCTTACTCCTTCAAAATCCTGGTTACTTCTGCCTTGAAACTCCCCGATGAAACCTTCACATCGACACTATCGCCCACCGCGAGCATGGCCACATCCCTGACGATGGTTCCGTCAGACAATCTTACTATACCAAAACCCCTCTTCAACACGGAAAGAGGACTCAGATTATCTAACATGGACATATTTTTCTGAAACATGCCTTTCAGATTGTTCATATAAAACCGGGTTCGCACATCCATTTCTTTTTTTATGTTTTCAACCCTGCGACGCAACTCACGAATCCTTGTCCCGGGGGTTAGGCGTATCAGCATCCTGTGTGCGGGGAGGAGGCCGTTCTCTCGCATTTCAAGAGTACGCCGCATTCCTCCTGACAGCCTGATGTACCAGTCATCCAACCCTATGCGCAGGTCCGAAATTCGTCCCCTCGGATCACGCAAGCCCTTCACAACAAAATCCAGCCTGTTTTCCAATTCACGCAGAGACACACCACGGGCATTTATCAATCGTGATTTCAATCTTCGGATTCTCTCGATCAAATCTTTCCTGTTTGGCACAACCAGCTCAGCCGCGGCGGAAGGGGTCGGCGCTCTGAGATCGGCCACAAAATCGGCGATGGTGAAGTCAATTTCATGGCCAACAGCCGATATAACGGGGATTTTCGAAGAGTGGATCGCCCGCGCGACCCTTTCATCGTTGAAACAAAACAGATCCTCAAGCGATCCTCCTCCCCTGGTAACAATAATTACATCCGCACCAATTAAGTTCAGATCCGATATGGCGTCACATATCTCCATGGGCGCTTCCGTCCCCTGCACAGTAGCGGGGGCAATGATGATATCAATGGATGGGAATCTCCTGCCTGTGATATTCAATATGTCCCTGACAGCCGCGCCTGAAGGGGATGTGACTATCCCGATCTTCCCCGGCAGAAAGGGTATGTTCTTTTTGTGAGAAGGATCGAACAGGCCCTCTTTTTCCAGACGTTCCTTGAGCTGCTCGAAGGCCATCTGAAGGGCTCCAAGACCCTTCGGTTCCGCGGCATCTATGATGAGCTGGTATTCGCCCCTTGCGGGGTAGACATTCAGTTTTCCCCTGCAGACTATCTTCATTCCATCTTCAAGATCAAAGCCTATCCTGCCCGCCGCGCTCCTGAAAGCAACCACCCTTATCTGTCCGCCGTCATCCTTGAGAGTAAAATACAGATGTCCAGAGGCGGGACGGCGAAGATTGGAAATCTCACCCGTGACCCATATGACGCCAAAACCGGATTCCAGAAAGTCTTTTATGGCCCCGGTCAGTTCTGTAACCGTAAATATATCTTTCATAAAAATTCCAAGGGAACTATTTGATATCTCTGTAGAGCTGGTTTTCCGAAGATCTCTATCCATCAAATTTCCCCAACTATTTTATTGACATCTTCCTGATCCTGTTGTCAAATAAAAACTTGTAAGAGGATAAGAACGCCATGGATAAAAACATCATCAATACCAGCAGGGCACCCCGGCCAGTGGGTCCATATTCTCAGGCGGTCAAAGCCAATGGCTGGTTGTACATATCCGGGCAAATCCCCATTGATCCGGAAACCGGAGAGCCTGTGGAAGGGCCATTTGAGCTCCAGGCGCGCAGGGCGCTGAACAATCTCAAAGAGATACTGGAGGCAGGGGGATCAGAACTTGACCGCGTTATAAAGGTCATGATTTTCCTGACAGACATGAGATGTTTTGCGCAGTTTAACGATATATACACGGAATATTTTGGAAAGTCCCGCCCGGCCAGGGCCTGCGTGGAAGTAAGCCGCCTGCCTAAAGATGCCACCATAGAGATAGAAGCAGTGGCCCTTTGCGATTGACTTGCCGCCACATAAACAAGGAAGCGACATCTCTTAATATATCCAACCCCTTACTTGATTCCTCCTTTTATTTCTCTCCTCCGCGAGGTTCCACGCATTCTCTTTAATACGTTATTTTCAATCTGCTTGGCCCGTTTTACCGTATCACTCATCTCCGCTTCTTCTCCCAGATTCAGGCCCTGATCTGTCTTTTCGCTGATGCCGAAACGCATTCTCAGGACCTTTTCTTCCCTCGGTGTCAGAGTAGACAGTATCTTCCTGGTTTGCTGGGCAAGATCCATGCTCATAGTGGCATCGGAGGGGGACATGATCTTCTTGTCCTCTATAAAATCTCCGAGAGAACTGTCCTCTTCCTCTCCTATAGGCGTCTCCAGAGATATCGGCTCCTTGGCTATTTTCAACACCTTTCTCACTTTATCCAGAGGAAATTCCATCTTCTCCGCAACCTCGGCCGGGGTGGGCTCTCTCCCCAGTGCCTGGACCAGATACCTCGAAGTTCTGATAAGTTTATTTATGGTTTCAATCATATGTACCGGAATTCTTATCGTTCGCGCCTGATCCGCTATAGCCCTTGTAATAGCCTGCCGTATCCACCATGTCGCGTAGGTGGAAAATTTATACCCTCTCTGGTATTCGAACTTTTCAACGGCTTTCATCAACCCTATATTTCCCTCCTGAATAAGGTCCAGGAATTGCAGCCCCCTGTTCGTGTATTTTTTGGCAATGCTTACAACCAGTCTGAGATTCGCCTTTATCAATTTCCGCTTTGCCAGTTCTGCCTCCAGCTCTCCCCTTTTCATAGAAGTGACCACCAGTTTCAGCGTCTCCTTTGATGCGCCAATTTTTCCCGTTACCCTCTTTCTGTTATTGCGTGCCTGCCGGATTATCCTTTCGTACTCCACTAATTTTTCAACGGGGATACCGGTCTCTTCGGAAACCTGCTCCTCTTCGCCACCTCTCATCCGGGAGAACATCTTATCCAGAGTATTGAGTGACATTCCCGTTCGTTTCCTGCATGCTGTTATTTCCCGCTCACCCCTGTTAATATCGGCAACGACTTTCTTAAGCTCCAGAACCATCGCATTTATGCGCCTCTTACTGAAATTTATATCCTTACAGAGCTTTATGATTTTTCTGAGATTTTTTTCCAGTTCCTTTTTTAGCTTTTCTTTCTCAAAATCATCCAACTCTTTCCTTTTCAACTCTGCCTTCAGTATGGTATTCCGTGCATCCAACTTTGCCACTCTGCCGGCAAGTCTTTGCACCCTTTCCCGATGCACATTCTCTTCAGTAAAACCATTTTCGTCTTCAAGATTATCAACAACTGTTTTTACCTTTATCTTGTCGTTTCTGAGTCTGTCTCCTATATCCACAGCCTTTTTTATGAAGATCGGCAGGCTGAAAAGGGTTTCTTTAATTCTCTGTTCTCCCCTTTCAATCCTCTTTGCTATCTTTACCTCTTCCTCACGGCTAAGCAGGGGCACAAGACCCATCTCCCTCAGGTACATTTTTACAGGATCCCCTGTCTTACCCAGCGCTGCCAGGGGCAGGGGCAGTATTCCATTCTTTGCTTTTTCCGGCTTTTCCTGGGTCTTAGCGGCCGGTTTACGGATAATTTTTCCATTCTTGTCAACATCGACAATTTCAATATTTTTCTCATGGAAAAGCATCAATAGATCGTCTATCTGTTCTGAAAATATAATGTCGGACGGCAGGGTATTATTGATATCATCATAAGTAAGAAATCCCTTCCCTTTGCCCAGCGAAATAAGCTTGTTTACCTCATCCGACTTGATTACTTTTTTCATTTTTGGTTAGTCCTCTCTCTTCTTTTAACAATCTATTTCTCTCCTGCAACAGGCTGTTGCTCAACTCTCTGTCATCCATCTCCTGTGCGCGGATCAGTTTTCTCTTCAGTATATTGTGTCTGCCCTTGTACCACTTGTTTTTTATCTGCCTGATATTATCGTCAAAAACCCGGCCGACAATCTTTCTGTCCAGGACGGGATGCTCCATTGCCAATTTTAAGAGTCTTTCCTTTACAGGACCGTCTTCCAGATCGCCGACAAAACCGGAAATGTTGCCCGTTCTATCTGTTATTGCCTGCCCCAGTTTTTTCAATGTTTCTGAAGCAAAACAATCCAGAATACCCTCCCGTGTTACCACATGGATCTTCTCGGGATACTCTATCATCATATAGATAAGGTTTAATTCCACCATGTCAACCTTTTCCGCCCTTTTTTCCGGAGGCGCGGCTTTAGTTGCGGTTTTGTAATTAGCAGATGCCTTCCTTATCTTGTCCTTCAAAAGTTTCTGGTCAATGCCAAGTTTTTCAGATACCCTTTTTATGAACAGGTTTCTTTCAACCGGATCGCTTATAGTGCTTATAAAAGAGATTGATTCCCTGATAGCATCCAGATTGTCTTCAAGCGTATCTCTGCTGCCCATTATTGCCTCTATATAGTAGTCTACCATCATCGGGGAATGGGCTATAATGTTCTCCAGGGCTTCCGGGCCAAATTTTTTCACATAGTCATCAGGGTCATATCCTTCTGGGAGAACGACCACCCTAGCATGCATATTCTCCTCAAGAAACAGTTTCAGGCTGCGCTCGACCGCGTGTCTGCCCGCTTCATCGGGATCAAAGATGACGGCAACATTCCGCGTAAATCGCCTGATCAGTTCGACCTGCTCCCTGGTCAGAGCGGTGCCCAGCGTTGCCACCACATTGTTCACCCCCGCATCTCGGAGGGAGAGAAGATCAACATATCCCTCCACAATTATAACGTAATCCTTATTGCGGATGCTGTCTTTCGTCCTGTACATGCCATACAGGACCCTGCCCTTTGTATATACGGGAGACTCAGGCGAATTGAGGTATTTAGGCATATCGTCACCGAGAGCCCGTCCGCCAAAAGCCACAACCCTGCCGCTCAAATCTTCTATCGGGAAAATCAATCTCCCGCGAAACCGGTCATAGAATCTGCCACTCTCTTTAGATATGATAAGGCCGGTTTTTTCGACAAGTCCGAGTGGAACCCTTCTGCCTTCAAAATAGTTGACAAGATGGCTCCATCCCTCTGGGGAATAACCCAGGCGAAATTCTCCGGTTATAGCAGCCCCCATCTTTCTTTTGTCAAGATAATCACGAGCTGCCCGGCCATTCTCAGAAGAAAGCTGCTCAGAAAAATAATCCGCCGCCATCGCGTTTACTCTGTTCAGTTTTTCCTTCTCGCTTGCCGCTGTCCTTTCCGCGCCGGTCATCTTTCTGACAGGTATCTCGATCCCAGCTTTATTAGCCAGATATCTTGCCGACTCGGCAAAACTCGCGCCGTTTATCTTCATCAGAAAGGCGAAGATATCTCCACCCTCTCCGCAGCCAAAGCAGTAAAATATCTGTTTTTCGGGATTAACGCTGAAAGATGGTGTCTTCTCCTTGTGAAAGGGGCAGAGACCGACAAAATTTCTGCCGGCCTTTTTCAGGGTAACATACTCTGAAACAAGATCCACGATATTTACCCTGCTCTTTATCTCTCCTATCTTTTCCTGAGGTATATATCCCTTCAAGCTGTTCTTACCTCTATGGACAAACGCATTGCTCAGGCCAATCTTGATGCACTCGTAAAAAGTCTAAATTAGATGGCAAAGTAAAAAGCTTCAAATTCAAGGCGCGCAAATCGTAAGGAATGAGGCGTACTTACTGTACGCCGCAGTGACGAAGGATGCAGCGGAACGCAGAAGTTGGACTTTTTACAAAGCCATCAATCTTGCCTTAACCGCCTCGCCCACAGCCTTTCCATCGGCTTTTCCGGTTAACTTGGGCATAAGAAGTTTCATGACCTTTCCCATATCCCGGATGCTTGCAGCGCCCGCTTCTTCTATGGCATTTTCAATCTCCGCTTTTATCTCTTCTTCCGGCATCTGTTCCGGCATGAACTCCTGGATTACCCCGATTTCCCCTTCCTCTTTTTTCGCAAGCTCCGGTCTCCCCCCATTTCTGAATTGTTCAACAGAGTCTTTTCTCTGCTTTATCATAGAGGACAACACCTGCAGGATTTCTTTCTCGCCAAACTGGTCCTTTAAATCTATCTCTTTGTTATGCAAAGCCGATTTGATCATACGAAGCACAGATAACTTCGCCTTATCCTTATCTTTGGCAGCTTTGATCATTTCACTCGACACACGCTCTCTTATATCCATCTCATCTTTACCTTTCTCTTTTTCTGAACAGGGAGTATCCGGCCACACAAGTCATTATTTCTTCTCCGTGTCTCCGAATCTAAGCGTTACCCCATGTCATCACTCAATTTTCTGCCTCCCAGAATATGGACATGAAGGTGAAAGATTACCTGGCCGCCATTTTCATTACAATTGACAACCGTCCGGAAACCCTTTTTGTCAATTCCCTTTATTTTTGCGATCTCCTGCACCGCTGAAATCATGCCATCCATCATGCCGCCCGATACATCCATAAGAGTTGCCACGTGTATTTTAGGCACTGCAACAACATGAACAGGGGCCATAGGATTGACATCATCAAATGCCAGAACATTTTCAGATTCGTAAACAATGTTCGCGGGTATTTCTCCCCTTACAATCTTGCAGAATATACAATCCTCCATCCGACAATCCTCCTATTGAAGCTCCCCGCAACTTGTTGGGGGGAATCTCCGATTGTTAAGGAAAAGGTTTATTTTTTATTCGCTCGCTGTTCAATTCAAACGAGGAAACTCTGGCAATAGCTTCTTCCAGTTTCAATGCCCCGGTGTAAATGGCCTTTCCTGTAATTACACCCATTATTCCCGAATCCGCCGCTTCAAGCAGTCTTTCAATATCATGGATATCCGCGACACCACCGGAGGCAATTATCGGTATATCCACAGATTCCGCAAGCACTTTTGTGGATTCTATGTTCACACCCGACTCCATACCGTCCCGCTGTATATCAGTATATATGATTGAGTTCAGCCCGCATTCCTCATAACCTGACGCGATCTCTACGGGAGACTGATCAGTACTTTCAGTCCATCCCTCAACCGCGACTCTGCCGTCACGCGCGTCAATAGCAAGAATAATGCGCCCTCTGTAATTAGCGCACGCATCGAGAACAAATTTTCTATCCTTCAGGGCGACCGTTCCCAGTATGACATAATTGACGCCCATATCTATATAACTATCAACGGTTTTCATGTCTCTTATCCCGCCACCCACCTGCAGGGGCACATCCACCGCACGGGCAAGTTCCCTGATAATGTTCATATTTCGGGGGGATCCGTCACGAGAACCGTCAAGATCAACCACATGAATGCGCTTCGCTCCCTTTTTCTGCCATTTTGCGGCGATATCTGCGGGATGATCCGAATAAACGGTAGACAGGTTAAAATCACCCTGAAGAAGGCGCACACACTTCCCATCCTTCAAATCTATAGCGGGGATTATAAGCAATTATGAATCTCCCTTCGAATTCGGAAAGTTCTTCAAGATCTCATCGATACCCTCCCGTGATAATTCTTCAGTGGTAACCCATTTCCCCCCGCCTTTTATAAAGGGTAAGATATCAAAGAGATTCTCCATCAACGAACTCTGGGTCTTGTCAAACACGCCTTTCCATACCGATACACCGTCTTTAACCCTGATAAGATGCACGCAGAAAGCCACCGAAGCGGGTCTTTCCACGGAATAACCAAAACCCTTCCTCTCCATATAATAAAAGAGGTATCCCGCAATAATCCCGTCCGCTCCGATCTCTTTTCCAACCTCTGTCAATATCTCCGGGGGAGATTTTCCGAACAGGGTGGCAGAAACCCTCTTATAAACACCATCCACATACCCGGACGGGATCAGGGAATATTGTTCGGAAGATTCAATCCCTTTCAGAAAAATTTCTTCTATCTTTTTCTCCGGGTTCCCCGCAAAGTCGCATGTTCTGAAAGTCGTTCCACAAACAGGACACTGGACAACCCTGATGCCAGGATCATCCGAAGTTACCGCCTGAAAGGGAACAACAGCAATCTTTTTTAAACCGGAGGCAGCTTTCCGGCGAAGGGTGTTCGCTCCGCCGGCATTCTTAGAGACACATCCGGTAAGCAGCGCTACAGATATCGCCCCGCAGAGAAGAAGCCGAACAAGATAAAAGGAAAGGTGTTTTTCCATGATTATCATCTATTTTCATATTCCCGGACAGAGGGGCACTAAATACTTCCCTTTGTTGACAGTACACCCTTGATCCGGTCATCCATACGGACAGCATTCTTTAAAGCACGGGCAAACGCCTTGAAGATAGCCTCCGCTATGTGGTGAGGATTCTTACCATATATGACATTTACATGCAAGGTTATTCCCCCGTGATCCGAAAAGGACTTAAAAAACTCCTCAAGGAGAAGGGGATCAAAATCTCTTATCTTCTTACCGCCAAAATCGGCTCGAAAAACCAGATAAGGTCTTCCGGAAATATCAATGCAGACATGACACAGGGTTTCATCCATGGGCACAAAGGCGGTGCCATAGCGACTTACTCCCTTTTTGTCTCCCAGAGCTCCTTTTACCGCTTCTCCGAGACATATGCCTATATCTTCCACGAGGTGATGATAATCTACATCCGTATCTCCACTACCCTTCACATCCAAATCAATAAACCCGTGCTTCGCAAAAAGGTCGAGCATATGATCAAGAAATGGTATCGTCGTGGATATCTTTCCTGTCCCTTCCCCATCGAGATTTATCTCCACAGCGACATCCGTCTCCGTGGTTTTCCTGATTATTTTTTTATTTCTTGCCATAATGCCGGACCTCCTTTTACAAGACCTTGTTAAGAGGATATTCTATTATACCTTCAGCTCCGGCTTCCCGGAGAAGAGGTATCAGTTCTCTTACGATACTACGATCTACAACGGCTTCGACGGCAAACCAGTTTTTGTCATACAGTCCTGAAGTGGTGGGCGCCTTGAGAGAGGGAAGCAACAAGACAACTCCTCCAAGATTTTCCCTGGCAACATTCATCTTAAGTCCAACCTTGCCCATGGCCATAAGCGATCCTCCGAGGAGAATGCTTATCTGCTCTATTTTTTTCCTCTTCCATGGATCATCCCATGCCCTTCTGTTGGCAATCAACTGGGTATTTGTCTTCATAAGTTCATGAATGATTCTTAATTTGTTGGCCTTCAGAGTGCTCCCCGTTTCTGTAACCTCTACTATCGCGTCCACAAGGCCCTCGACCACCTTGGCCTCTGTAGCGCCCCAGGAAAATTCCAGATGAGCGTCTATTCCTCTCCCTTTAAGGTAATTCCGGGTAACATTCACCAGTTCCGTGGATATTCTCTTCCCGGAGATATCTTCTATGGTCTTTATCGGAGAATCTTCTCTTACTACAAGCACCCACTTGGCCTGCCGTGTAGATGCTTTTGAATAAACAAGATCCTGAACCACAATAACATCAGACTCGTTTTCCAGGATCCAGTCTTTCCCGGTAAGACCAAGGTCAAGCGTCCCATCATCAACATACCGGGACATCTCCTGAGCTCTTACAAGGGCGCAGGAAATATCTTCATCATCAATATCGGGGAAATAGCTTCTAGAATCATAAGTTATGGACCACCCTGCCTTTTTAAAAAGCTCAATCGTGTTGGATTCAAGACTCCCCTTCGGTATTCCCAGCTTCAAATTCTTCATTTTTTATAAACTTCCTCCGGATCGAATATCCTCTCGCCAATTATTTCCATTTTTCCATCTGACACCCTTCGGTAAAAACAGGACCTATAGCCCATATGACATGCCGCTCCCCCCACTTGATCCACCTTCAGAATAACTGTGTCAAGATCGCAGTCCACAAAAATTTCCCTGACAATCTGAACATTGCCCGATGTTTCACCTTTGACCCAGAGAGTCTTTCTTGATCTGCTCCAGTAGGTTGCCCTGCCCGTTTCCAACGTTTTCAGCCATGCCTCCCTATTCATATAGGCCAGCATCAAGACATCGCTCGTCTCATAGTCTTGGGCCACGACAGGAATAAGCCCTTCTCCCTTTTTAAAATCAAGTTCCACCATTGGCATCCTTCCCCCGGTCCTCCACGGAACCGGGAATCTGTCATATAAAATAAAGTTTGTCTGAAAGCCTATAAAACTAATCTAATATTTCTTTTTAGGCAAGTCCTTTTTCTCTATTTTGAACTTGCCTGTGCCTTATTTTTGTGTTAGCTGGAGATGTCTGCTTGTTGATGTGTCTTTGCCACAACAGCCATGGTAAAAATTCAAATTGTGATAGAGGGAGGATATAGAATTATGAAGGTATTGATAGGAGGTATTATAGGAGCGGTCCTGGGACTTATCGGGTTGGGAATCTGGTGGGAGCCTTTTCTTAATCTTCTTGCAGGTGGAATCCCGATCATTCTTCTGCTGGGAGGTGCTCTTGCCATATATGTCGGCTACGACGAGATAAAGGACCAGATGAAGTCGAAAAAAGAGGAAAAAGCAAGCGGGGTAGATCTGGAAGCTACCAAAGAAGAACTGCAAAAGGTAAAGGCTGAGGCGGAAAAGTACAAAGCAGAGCTGGAGAAAACAAAAGCCGAAGACAAGGCAGAGCCGGGGAAAGCAAAGGCCGCAAAGAAAAAATAGAATAATCGTTCAGGAAAATAAAACAGCCCGGTTTGAAATATCAGGTATTCTCATTTTCATGTTTCTATGTGGATGATGTATATCGTGATGCAGCGTCCGGGTAGTCGGAGCTGGTTCATTTATGCTCCTGTAAGTCTAAGTTGTCGTAAATTTTACATTCTTCCACGGGCCGCAAATAAAATTTGACAAGCCGGAAGAAATCAGTTACGAAACTCAGCTACGTCTTTAAAATCGGATAAAAGTTATGGAGAACAAAACTTCAATTTTCCCGCCAACCATTTCCTGCCGCAAGAACTACATGTATTAATGCCTGCTTCTTGCCCCTGACTGGGCGGGAAAGCAGGCCATCCAGATTTGTATTTTCCGTTGCGTATTTACATTTAACACAAGCGTTTTTTGCTGCCCATGACGGGAGCAAAGTTTAGGGCCAAATATTATTTGAAAGGGAAAAAACCATGAGAAAGAATCTTCTGATAATTTTGATGATAGGAATGGCGGTATTTTTAGTGACAACAGGCTGCCAGAAAAAAGAAAAGACCACAGAACTTACCTACAGCATATTTTTTCCACCCACCCACAGCCAGTGTAAAGCGGCCGTGTCATGGGCCGAGGAGATAAAAAAGCGTTCCGACGGAAGAATAAAAATCACCGTCTTTCCGGGAGGAACTCTGACGAAGGCAAATCAGTGTTACGACGGTGTTGTAAAGGGGATATCGGATATAGGGATGTCCTGCTTTGCTTACACAAGGGGGCGTTTCCCGGTAATGGCGGCGGTTGATCTTCCCCATGGCTATCCCGACGGTAAAGTGGCGACCCGTGTAGCCACTGAGTTTTACAAGAGTATGTCACCGAAGGAGCTGGATGATGTAAAAGTTCTTTACATACATGGTCATGGTCCGGGATTGTTGCACACAAAGAAACCGGTCAGGGCATTGGAAGATATGAAGGGAATGAAGATACGTTCGACGGGGCTGAGTGCCAAGGTCGTAAAGGCCCTCGGCGGAGCGGCCGTAGCAATGCCCCAGAACGACACGTACGAGGCCCTGCAAAAGGGCGTAGTTGAAGGTACTTTTACACCCATAGAAACTCTCAAGGGATGGAGACAGGCGGAAGTTGTCAAGTACACAACAGAATGCGCTGGTGTCGGCTATACCACCTCCATGTTTGTAGTGATGAATCCTGAAAAATGGAACGCTCTCCCGAAAGATCTCCAAAAAATAATTGAAGAGGTAAGCGAGGAATGGGTAGACGTGCATGGAGAAGCTTGGGACAAAGGCGATGATGAAGGGCGCGTGTATACCTTAAGCAAGGGCAACGAGATCGTTGCTCTCTCTGAAGAAGAAAACAAGCGATGGGCAGAGGCAGTAGGGCCGATTATTGAAGACTATATAAACACCACCGAAGAAAAAGGATTACCGGGAAAAAAAGCCGTGAGGCAGGTGAAAGAACTCATAGCCAAATACAGCAAGTAAAAGATCAGAGATCGGGGGCCGGGGATCGGGATCTTGACTCCGATCCCCGGAACTCGAAACGCGGAACCATATGTTACGTCTGGAAAAACAGCTCGACAATTTCAGCAGTGCGTTCAACTGGCTGGCGGCGGGTGCCATCATGGTCATGATGTTGCTCACGTGCGCCGACGTGATGTTGCGTCTTTTCCGCCACCCTATCCCCGGAACGTATGAGGTTGTGGGTCTTATGGGGACTGTTGGTGTTTCCTTTGCCCTGGCTTATACCACGGCAAAAAAGGGACATATAATGGTGGAGTTTTTAACCAACAGGATGCCGAAGAATGTGCAATTCATTGTTGCCGCAGCCGGCGAATTCTTCAGCGCCTTACTGTTCGGAATAATAGCGTGGCAAAGCGCCTTATATGCCCTGGACCTGAAGCGTACCGGCGAAGTTTCTCTCACTATTGAGATGCCTATATATCCGTTCGTTTTCAGTATAACGATCGGCTGCTTTCTCGTGTTTCTTATTCTTGCAACGGATTTCTACAAATCATTAAAGAGGATTAAAGGGTGAGCCCTACAGCAATAGGCCTTATCGGTATTGCAGCTCTTTTTATATTGATATTTCTGAGGATACCCGTCGGCTTCGTCATGGCGGCGGTGGGATTTTTAGGTTTCGGTTGCGTTGTTTCTTTCGACGCATCCATGAATATGATCGCGAAAGATCTCTTCTCCGTCTTTGGATCTTATAACCTGACCGTGATACCTCTCTTTGTGCTGATGGGACAGCTTGCGTACCATTCCGGAATAAGCAAGAGACTATTTAACGCAGCCTATAAATTTATTGGTCATTGGCCCGGTGGGCTTGCCATTGCAACCGTAGGGGCATGCGCGGCCTTTGCCGCCATCTGCGGTTCCACAAATGCGACAGCTGCAACCATGGGCGCAGCAGCCCTCCCGGAGATGAAAAGATACAACTATAAACCGGAGCTTGCTACCGGAGTGGTCGCCGCAGGCGGAGGCCTGGGCATCCTGATCCCCCCGAGCGTCATATTTATTGTCTACGGGATACTCACAGAGCAATCCATAGGCAGGCTCTTTATGGCAGGCCTGTTGCCCGGCCTCATTCTTGCTCTCCTTTTCGTTCTTGCCATTGTCATATGGACACGTATACGACCGGAACTGGGACCAAAAGGGCCAAAAGCTCCTCTTAGAGAAAAACTGGCATCGCTTTCAGGACTTATTGAAACCCTGCTCCTGTTCCTGCTGATAATGGGCGGTCTATTCTGGGGGTTTTTCACTCCCACGGAGGCCGGAGCAATCGGTGCCTTCGGCACACTTCTTCTGGCGCTTGCAGGCCGCAATCTCACCATGAAAGGATTTATTGCATCCCTCTCTGAAACGACAAGAATATCCTGCATGATCCTCATAATCGTTGCAGGGGCCACCATATTCGGACACTTTCTTGCAGTAACCAGGATCCCCTTCGACATCGCAAGGGGAGTATCGGAAATACAATTGCCACGCTATGCCGTCATGCTGATTATTATCATGGTGTATCTGGTGGGGGGATGTGTCATAGATTCACTGGCGCTTATTATGCTGACGATACCCATCTTTTACCCGGTCGTGCTGTTTCTGGGCTATGACCCGATATGGTTTGGTGTCATAATAGTACTGGTGACCCAGATCGGTGTAATCACTCCACCTGTAGGAATAAACGTCTATGTGGTAAGCGGTGTAGCCAGAGACGTCCCGCTCGAGGTCATTTTCAAGGGAGTGCTCCCCTTTCTTGCAGCACTGATAATAGGCACTCTCCTTCTCATCCCCTTTCCCCAGATCGCCCTTTTCCTTCCGGGTCTGATGGGGTAGCTCCCAAGCACATTATGCCTTGAAAGATGTTTCTTCATTATGATAGACAAATTGATCATGGTGTATGACACGAAAGCACAAAAGGCATTCGATATGACCAGATTACAGACGAAAATCTGTTTATGCCTTATCCCCGTTGTAATGTCTTTTTTTCTCTATGGCTGCTGTCTCTTTCCAAAAGGCAAAGAATACAAGAGAGTGGTTCGTAAGATGGTTGTAACTGCCTACGATGCCGGCCCCGAATCATGCGGCTGGGAGAGGAAATACTGGTGCATCGGGCCGCCGGTTTACGCCTATGGGCCTCTCAAGGGTAAAAGGAAGAGGGTTGGTATCACTGCCGACGGAACAGAAGCAAAGCATGGAACGATCGCGGCGGATATCAGATTGTATCCTTTTGGTACCAAGATGTATGTGCCGGGTTATGGTTGGGGTGAGGTGCATGATACGGGAAGCGCTATAAAGGGAAATCACATCGATCTGTTTTTTTCCAACCGCGATGATGCTCTTGAATGGGGGAGAAAATATCTGAAGGTGGTTGTTCTACTGCCGAAGTGACCTTAACTTTTTTCTTACGAACATCTCTACAATAAGCAACACGGCTCCGACCGATATGGCTGAATCAGCTACATTGAAGGCGGGCCAGTGACAGGACGCTATGTAAAAATCAAGAAAGTCCACAACATCTCCGAATCGTATCCTGTCTAACAAATTCCCTGCGGCTCCACCTAATATCAGCGAAAGGGCAAAGGTAAGGAGCATCCCTGCTGACCTGTTTTTCGCAAGAAACCACAGGATCATCACGATAGCCGCTACCGATACGACTATCAAAAACAGCGATCGAAACATGGGGGTTGCATTCGCAAGAAAACCGAAGGCGGCACCCGGATTGCGCACATAGGTGATATTGAAGAAGCCATCAATTACCGGATACGAGGCATGAAGAGACATTACCGAACTTATATATATCTTGGAGATCTGATCCAGGCCCACAACCAGCAGCAGTGTTATAAAGAAGACGCCATGTTTTTTACTCAAAGGCCTGTGCCCCCTACAGATTTTTCACGCACCTCGCGCAAATGGTTGGATGATCGGCATTTTTACCTACCGTCTCGCTGTAATTCCAGCACCTCTCGCACTTCAATCCCCGTGCCTTGGAAACTTCTATCTTCAGACCTTCAAACTCCGTGCTTTCGTAAGAGTCGGAAATTTTGTCCGCCGGAACAAGATTTATCTGGGACACGATAAGGAGTGCCCTCATATTATCGAGATAACCCTCCAGAAATGCCTGCAGTTTTTCCGGGGCATGAATATTCACACAACTGTCAAGGGAATGGCCCACTACCTTCTTCTGCCTGGCTATCTCTATGGCCTTTGACACCTCTCCCTTGACGGCGATAAGTGTCTCCCATTTTTTACCGAGATCTTCATCAAAATATTGAGGATCTATATCTGGAAACTGCGCCATATGAACGCTCTCTTCTTTACCGTCATAATCGGGCATACTCGACCATATCTCCTCGGAGGTAAAAACAAGCACCGGAGTCAGAAGCCTTGTCATGGCATCAAGGATGATATACATCGCGCTCTGCGCGGATCTTCTCTCTCTTGCCCCGGCCTTTGAGGTATAAAGCCTGTCTTTCAGGACATCCAGGTAGAGGGCGCTGAGATCGACACTGCAGAAATTGTACAGCGTGTAGTAAACAACGTGGAACTGATAGCTCTCATACGCGTTCCTCACCCTCCGGATGATTTCTTGGAGGCGGTGGAGTGCCCACCTGTCTATCTCCTCCATATCTTCCACAGAAACCATATCCTTCTTACAATCAAAATCATACAGGTTGCCCAGTATATATCTGCTCGTATTACGAATCCGCCTGTATGCCTCAACAAGACGCTTCAGTATCTCATCAGATATCCTGATATCAGCAGTATAGTCCTCAGCGGCAACCCACAGCCGCAGTATCTCCGCCCCATATTGATCAACCATTTTCTGGGGGTCTATAAAGTTGCCCAGTGACTTGGACATCTTCTTGCCCTCTCCATCCACTACAAAACCATGGGTAAGCACATTCTTATAGGGTGCTCTGCCCCGGGTTCCTACTGACTCCAGAAGGGAGGAATGAAACCATCCTCTGTGCTGGTCACTTCCCTCCAGATACATGTCACAGGGCGATCCGAGATCATCTCTCTTCTCAAGCACTGCCGCGTGGCTCACCCCGGAATCAAACCAGACATCAAGGATATTGGTCTCCTTCTTGAAATCCGTTCCATCACAGATAGGGCATACAACCCCGCCAGGAAGGAGATCGTTCACGTCTCTCTCAAACCATACATCGGCGCCATGTTCCCTGACCAGGGCGACAACATGATCCAGGATTTCTTTCGTGGCCAGATAGTTCCCGCAGTTTTTGCAGTAAAATACCGTAATAGGCACACCCCACGAACGCTGTCTCGATATGCACCAGTCGGGCCTGTTTTCTAT
Source organism: Deltaproteobacteria bacterium (assembly GCA_019313905.1). Classification (GTDB taxonomy): domain Bacteria; phylum Desulfobacterota; class Syntrophia; order Syntrophales; family UBA2210; genus UBA2210. The sequence goes on from JAFDAI010000004.1 coordinate 43,564, forward strand.
CATGCCATATATACGATCGCGTCCCCATGAAGGAAACCAGTTGACACTATCTATGGCCCTGAGCGCCTTCTCACGCAGACCATTTTTCTCCATCGAAATAAACCACTGCTCCGTTGATCTGAAGATAATGGGATTCTTGCACCTCCAGCAGTGCGGATACTGGTGCTCCATATCCATAGTGTTCAGAAGAGCTCCTACTTCTCTCAGTTTCTCATTCACCGCATCATTCGCGTCAAACACGAACTGGCCGGCAAAAAAGTCCACATCGGGAGTAAACCTGCCGTCATCATCCACCGGCGCATAGACATCCAGTCCATATTCAAGGCCTATCTCATAGTCTTCCTGGCCATGACCTGGAGCAATATGCACACATCCTGTTCCGGCCTCAAGTGTCACAAAGGGCGCGAGTATCAATACGCTGTCACGTTCGATAAAGGGGTGCCGGCATTTTAATCCCTTTAAAGCGCTGCCTTTAAACTCATCCAGAATCTCATATTCTTTTCCCCTGAAGCCAAAGGCATCCAGACAGTAGTCCTTCAGGTCCTTCGCAAAGATCAGCACCTCTCCCTCCACCTTGACCGCCACATAGTCAAAATCTTCATGGAGAGCGATGGCGAGATTTGCGGGAAGTGTCCAGGGTGTAGTCGTCCAGATGACCACGCTGATCTTTTCACCGGAAAGTCTGGGGAGCACGCCGGATATATCAGACGTCATCGGAAATTTTACATATATGGAAGGTGTCATGTGATCGGCATATTCTACCTCCGCCTCAGCTAGGGCCGTCTTACACGAGGCGCACCAATAGACCGGTTTTTTCCCTTTGTAAACATCACCGCTCAGCAGAAGTTTTCCGAATTCCTCAATTGTTGTAGCCTCATAATCGTAGTCCATAGTCACATAGGGGTTGTCCCATTCACCAAACACGCCAAACCGCTTGAACTGTTTTCTCTGAATGTCAACGAATCCACTGGCGTAGCTACGGCAGAGTCTTCTCTTCTCCGCCTGTGGCATGGTATGCTGTTTCTCGCCCAGCTTCTGGTCCACCTGATGCTCTATGGGAAGGCCGTGGCAGTCCCATCCCGGGACATAAATGCAGTCAAATCCCACCATATTCTTTGACTTTATTACAATATCCTTGATGACTTTGTTCAGCGCCGTACCGAGATGGATGTCCCCGTTAGCATAGGGGGGGCCGTCATGAAGGATGTATCTTTCTCGTCCCTTTGACACCGCTCTTATTTTTCCATAGATATCCATCTCTGCCCATTTTTCAAGCAGTTCCGGTTCCTTACGGGCCAGATTTGCCTTCATTGAAAAACCGGTTTTCGGCAGATTCAGTGTGTCTTTGTAATCCATTTCCATCTCCTGAGTATATGTCCTTAAATTTATTGCCTCGCCCTAATAACACAATTTGCCGTAAACAGGCAACTCTTTAACCCGGAAGAACCCTGTTAATCCGGTTTCTATTTTTCTTGAAAGTGATAATCAAGGAATTTTTTTGAAAATGCGGGCATTAGAAGCTGTATTTGATTTCGCAAAACAGGCGGTCGTTGTCACCTATATTTTTGTATCTTGCGAGATCACCGGATTTGTAGAGTACAACCCCGCCCGTTATTTGAATCGAGTCGGTTACATCGTATTCCGCGGAAAACCGTTGTAACGCGCCGTCCTGGCCGGTTGCACCATATGTGGATGCTAAAAGGGTTAAGGTAAGGGTGTCATTTAGAAAATCTCTGGTCAATCTTACTACCCACTGAAATTCATCCTCCCGGGCATTATCCGGGGGAAGTTTCAAGGCTTCATCAAAATCGTTGATATGTCTGTTCACGGCCTCGATGCTGAGTGTAGTATCTTTAAAACCGGAATATTCAGTGCCGGCCAATACATCTGTTCGCGAATACTCTCTGCCGGGTGGACTGAAGAACTCGAATCCGTCTATATACGCGGTTTCTGCCTTCAAAAGCCAGTTGCCAAGTGCCTGGTTGAAAGCTACGCCAAACATTTTCAGACGTGCGTGTTTCCACCCGGTCTGCGGGGGCGGGCCTGCGGATACAAACTGTGTATGAGGCATGTCATTGTAATAGTCAGCCCAGTAAAATGAAATATCCCATCCACTGAAAATCCCGTTGATTGCAGCCGCATACTCGGTGTTTCTGTAACAGGAGTCCGGTTTATCTTCATGAGGCGGTGGCTGTGAACCCGGATAAAAGTCACTTCCATATTCCGGGATTTTGTTAAAGCGGATTTCATGGATCGCAATACCGGTCAGACTCCAGTCACCGATGTAATAGTCGAGCCGGGTCATTGTGACAGGAAGCCGCAGGTCTTCAATGTCGGTTAAGCCGGGTTCACGCATGTCAAGAGGGTTGAGCACATCCGTAACACGTATATTGTCAGATTTTCCCCACACCACAATCTGGTGGCCGAGCTTAATATCAAGACTTTTTGTAAGGTTCCCCTGGAGATAAGTTTCACCGAGCTCAAGCTCTTTTTCATAATTATCAATCACTTCATTCGTGAATTCATCCCTGCCCCTGATCGCATAAGCAAAATCGTATGCTCCCTTACCGCTTATGCGCGCCTGCCATGAACTGGAGAATCTGGCGTTCAGTTCAAGATTCAGTTCTGTGCGCAGGCGTGACAGGCCTCGCCAGTCGGTTTCACTTCCTTCAGGTTTATCATGGGCAAAGTTGTAGGAAGCACCGAATTCGACATCGCCGTTTAAACTGAAAATAGATGGTTTAATTTCATCTTTTGTAAATTCGGGTTTAACTTCTTTAGTATCGTCATCAAAGCCTTCAAGCACGTCTTGCATGGCATCGGCAGGTGCACCAGGCTTTTTATCGTCAAAGCCGCTGATTATTTCATCAAGTGGTTCATTCTCGACAGCAAAAGCCAGCTTCGGCAATAATAATGTGAAAACCATAAGAAGAACAAAAATCACGGCAGTGATGCGATTATTCAGCATAAGGTTTCCAGTATCCGGTTTCAAATTCTACAACCCCTTTTCCATCCGGCGAACCGTGAATAAATCATATTCAAGGTTCCGGTTGAATTTTACATCACTTAGCTTCAGGATGGTTTTATGTACTGTATTCTTACCTTTTTTCTTTGTTACATGCATTTCGGTTGCCACCCAGATACCGTCGACAAGGTCGAGCTTTTTAATGTCCATGTATTTCAGGTAGCCGCCGTCACGAACCCAGTGCAGCGCCCGGATAACAAAGAAATTGTCCTGGCGCACAAAAATAAGTGATTTTTCATATCCGGTTTCCTCAATTACATCTTTTGAACGGGGAATCGACCAGATTGCCCATATTTTAACACCCTTTATATCTTTCTCTTTTCCCTTTTCATAAAAAGAATAATCATAGTCTTCAAGGTTGCGGGAGGTCATATCCGAGTATGTAAGATCGGAACCCATGAAACTGCCGCTTTTATCAGTTGACGCAATTCGCTTGGTCTTTCGAAGTGCGGGCAGGTACAGCCACTGATCGTCGTCTTTATCGGGATCGTCATAGTCATATGTAAGAAAGGACGTGTCCTTGACATCTGCCGGATGCTGAAAGAACATCAGTTTCAGTGTATCCTCGCCCTTGTCTTTGCTGAATGTATGGATTTTGCGAATCCTCTCTCTTCCCTTTTTATCGATCAGGATCATCTCCATGTCGGAGATCTGGTTGTCCCCGTCATCTCTCGCGTCCACCATTTCCATGATTGCCCGTGCTTCGGGGTCATCAGCAGAGGCGCAGGGGGTGGCAAAGGGTAGCATTAAAAAAACAATGAGAACCAGTGTAAGGCATCTTTTCTTTATATTTTTCATGATATCTCTCCTTATTTATTGACTGACTGTCTTCCCCGGCCTGTTCACAATCACCATAAGAGCAGGCGCAATAAAATAGTCCGCAAGCAGAGCCATGATAATGGTAAAGCCGGTTAGAAAACCGAAATGAATCAGATTGTTCATAGTAGCAAACATGAAAATAAAAAACCCGATAGAGAGTACACAGGATGTAACCAGCATTGCCCTGCCGGTTGTATGCAGGGTTTCCATGACAGCGAATTTTGCATCTCCGGACTCTTCAAAATACCTTCTGAAATTGTGCATGAAATGAATCGTATCATCTACAGCAAGGCCGATGGCAATGTTACCCACCAGCATGGTAAAAAGGTTCATCGGTATCTTAAACCAGCCTATGATGCCGAGGGTGACGATAATCGGCGCGAGATTGGGCACCATGCTGAGAAGGCCTATGCGCACACGCCCGATGAGGATAATCATCAAGATAGTGATAACGATTAAAGCGTATATGTAGCTTTTACCCATGCTGGCAATCGCGTTGGTTACGGTCCTGAACATAAGCGCTGACATACCGGTTACGGTGATTTTTACATCCGGGTACATTTCTTGAAGATGCTCATTTACCTTTTCAAGGAATTCAATGTAGGCAATGGCGTTTACAAAAGGTACTTTGACCATCAGACGCGCCTTTGAAAGCTGGCTGTCTGTAAAGTCTTCTATATCGTCTGACCCGCTGTTTTCAAAAAGAAGCAGTTCCTGGGCAATCAAACTTTTGTTTTCAGGAATGGCATAGAATTCCTGCCGGTTTTCATTTAAGGCGCGATTTGTTTCTTTTAAAATTGTTGTAAGGGACCAGGCTTTTCCGGCAAATACTTTCCCTACCTCAAGTGTTTCAAGATATGCGGCAGTCTGTTCCATTCTATTTAAGATATCCGGATCGTATAAACCATTTTCTTTTTCTGTATCTATAATAATCTCCAGACTGACGGAACCGCGAAGCTCTTTGTCGATTTTTTCCGTTGCAATGCGGACGGAGTTTTCTTTTGGAAGCCATTTCAAAATATCGTGTGAAAAGTGGATTTTCATAATACCAACTATGGACAGGGCGATGATAACAGCCGATATGATAAGTATCTTATACGGATGACCGGTTGAAATCAGGCCTGTTTTAGTAAGAACCCTGTCGATTACCGTGTCTTCCGATTGGTCTTTGTTTTTGGTTTTAATCGGTACAATAGCAAGAAGTGCCGGCAGGAGTATAATTGTATAAACCATGGCAAGCAGTACACCCGTGCCGGCAAAAACACCAACATCCGCAATAGGCGCAACCTCTGAAGTTGAAAAGGAAAATAACCCGCCCGCAGTAGTTGCGGCTGTCATAACTACGGCAAGTCCTGAATGGCCGAGGGAATGGGATATGGCTTCCTCTCTACTGCTGCGTTTTTGAAAATTATAATAGAACATGGCCAGAATATGAACACTGTACCCAACACTCACCGCAAGCATGAAAGAGGGGAGGATCTGGGTAGGCAGCTTTATCGGCACTCCGAATGCCGCCATGAGACTTATTGTCGAAACAAGTGAAAGAATGGCAATTAAAAGAGGCAGGACAACGCCTGAGACTCGTCGAAACATGATAAAGAGAAATGCGCCCACGGTGATAAAGGCAAGCAGTAAAAACCTGCGGACATCTTTTAGCATCGACTGCTTCAAAAAGTGGGTTACCGCCGATGAACCTGCGATATAAATTTCAAAATCAGGGCCTTTATATTTTTCCGCGATTTCATTCACAGCGAGGACGACTTCGCTGTTTTCCTTATCCGTCAAGTACTCTTTTCCATCAGATTTGCCTGAATTTGTTAAGTCCCGGTTTGTACTATCTCCAAATCCTTCAAGAACATCGATGTCATCTCCGGATGAAGAATAGGCTTGGGTTTGAATCACAATGGTGGTCATTTTACTGTCTTCGGATATCAGAAGGTTTTTATACAGAGGGTTATCAAGCGTTCGATGCCTTATCAATGCAATCTCTTCAGGTGTTTTAGGCCAGTTTTCAAGCAGGTCCTCAACGATAAGTTCATCTTTTTCTCCCCTTGTATTCCTCGCATTGATCAGACTGGTAATATCTTCAATATAAGGAACATTCTCTTTCAGATCTTCATGGAGTTTGTTTAATTTTTCAAGGAAGTTGCCTTCAAAGATTTCCGGAGAGCGGATCGCAACAATAATAAGCTCGTCCCTGCCGAACTGGTCACGAAAGTTGTTATAATCTATAAGGGTCGGGTCGGATTTGTGCATGAACCCTTCCGTGGAGATATCAATGGTCAGCTTTGGAAGTTGCGACACGATGGCCGCTATTAACACAGCCATAATAAAAAGGGTTTTAAGCCGGTTGTGATATATGGTCCGCGCCAGGGAAGCGAACCATTTCTCCATGTTGTTTCTAACAGCGGTCATTATATTCCTCGATCCTTTACTTTTTTACAGCCTTTAAAATCAGTTTTTCGATTTCTCTTGAAACGTCGCCCGAAACGCTCCCGCCCAGTTTTTTGACGGTTTCAGGAAAACCGGCATATCTGGACCGGACAAGATAGCTACTTTGATAAAACATAATACCTCCTATAACCATAGAGTGTATAATAAACGGAGTAATTTTAATAAAAACACCCTGTTTTGCACCTTCTTCAAGGATATTTGTAACCATGCCGATTATTGAGGCAAAGTCTCCGGCAATAATTTCAGGAAGGTTTTGTCCTCCTGAAGCCTGTTCCCGCATCATAATAGGGGCAATCAGTGGATTTTGATCCATGGTTCGAGTGACGGCATTTATATAATATTTCAATTTTTGTTCGGGTGACTGATTTTTATCTAAATCGCTCATGAAACGTTCGGTCGCATTACCTATAATATCGTGGAGCACTTCGGCATACAGGGCTTTCTTGTCGCCGATATGGTAGTAGATGGTAGCCTTGTTTACCATGGCGCGCTTTGCGATTTCATCCATTCGGGTGCCCGCGAAACCCGCTTCAGAAAAGATCTTTGCCGCAGCGTTAATGATGCGGCGGATTGTTTTATCCCGTTTCGATTCTGCTGATTTATTAACCATAAAATGCCTCCTGAGAAATGTTTTACCAAAAGGTTTAACTAACTGTTTGGTTAAACTGTACGGTTAATATACTATCCGTTGCGGGTTTGTCAACAACAATTTTCTCTTGCCGTAGGGTTTGAACTTTATTAAAAGGGATAACATAAGGAGGGAAACGATATGAAAGTCATATGTCACGAAGATTTTAAAGAGTCTTATTGTTTCGATCCTGCCGCCGCCGATGGACGGATCGAAGCCGTTATCGAGGTTATAAAAGGCAAGGTTGAATTTATTGACGCGATTCCCGCCGATGAAGAGGATATTCTTGCCTGCCATACGGATAATCATGTGGCGCACGTGAGAAGACAGGGACTTTACGATATAGCTGCCCTTGCGGCAGGGGGTGCCATCCAGGCAGCCTTCAACGGTCTTGTCGAACCCTGCTTTGCCCTTATAAGACCCCCGGGACATCATGCGTCTGCGAACAGCTCATGGGGCTTCTGTTTCTTTAGTAATATGGCCATTGCCATATCAAAATTGAAGAGAGAAAACAGGATAAAAAAGGCATTTATCCTGGATTTTGATCTCCATTTCGGTGATGGCACCGTAAACATACTGGGAAAATCCGATTATGTAACCATATACAACCCTACAGAATCCGATCCAAACAAATACCTCAGACATGTAGAGGAGATGCTTCCTGATGATGCGGATATCATTGGTATTTCAGCCGGTTTTGATAATCACAAGGAAGATTGGGGTGGCGTCCTCTCCACAGATAATTACCGGGAGATGGGGCGAATGGTCCGTAACGCGAGCCGGAAAAGCGGCGGAGGCTGCTTCGCCATACTGGAGGGAGGTTACAACCACAAAGTGCTGGGGCAGAATGTCATGGCCCTGATAGAGGGGTTGGAAGAGTAAGAAAACCCGGGAATGAATTGGCCTGACTGGCGGCTATCTGAATTTGATTCAATGGGGAATCATTATTGACTTCACCTACCTATACGTAACATATCCTGTATTAGCTATTGATATTAGGATATTATGTAGTGTTTATTAGTTCATAGCTTTTCTTTCTTGACAAGATATCATAATGAAATTAGTGGGTTAACTCGTTCTGTAAGTTTTTCACTATCCACGGGGGAATTAATGGCAACGAAAGAGATTGTCAAGACTTTAACGTTCAGTCTCGGTAATATGTTCGGGTATGCCAAGAAGGGTGGTAACTTGATCGCTACAACATAGTGTCACCAGAAGATCTCAAGGAAGTTGCTCGAAAGCGGAAGGAATTTAATGAGTTGTAAGGGTCTCGGTTACAGTGGCTCTTTCAAAGAAAAAAGGGTTGTCGCCTTTCCCGACGCAACCCTTTGATTGTTATGGTTCCGGAGCTCGGAATCGAACCGAGATGACCGTAAGGTCGGGGGATTTTTAATGAACCGCGAAATATTACAGTGTATCTATTGCGTCAGATACAGGGTGAAAACCTTAATAACATAGGTGAACTGCTTAATATTGAAGCATACAGCACTGTAAGCAGCATAATAAACAGAATTTCGATGCTTAGAAAATATGACAGTAAAATTAAAAAACAGATAAAGAGAATACAAAACAGTATAATCAAGAGTCAACAGTAGACTTGACTCCTCTGGCCTCTGGTATCGATATGGTATATTACGAGGTACGGCATTAACCGCACGCCCGTCATCAATCCCCTCTCAAGCCATTCAGCTACCACTCTCAAAATTTATATCAAGCTCGGTTGTGCTATCCTCCGTTATATCAACGGTGTGAACCTGGGGATCATATCCTTCAGTCTCTGCCACGATCTCATAAGTTCCGACGGGAAGGTTCACACTATAGTCTTCAACATCTATTATATTAAAGAAAACAATCTCGATTTTTGTATCTATTCCCGTTTCACATTGTGTCGACTGTCTTACACTAATCGATACATATGGGTCTTCGAGTTCCGTATCAACATTCACATGACCTCCAAGAGTTCCCATTAAGGCGGAGGCGAGAGTCAAGTTCTTGTCAATATAATTGCACTTGGGATCATACCCTTCCACATACGCAACCAGATTATAAACGCCCGGTTCCACGAATAAAACGTAGTCACCATCTTCGTCCGTTATGGTCGATGCCTGGACAATTACGTCATCGTCGTCGGAATTATAAACCTGGGCACTCACCAAAACCCCCTCGAGGCCGCCATTTCCTTCCTCGCCAACATTACCCGAAATGGTTGCGACGGTAGTTCCGAGCACCTTGATTGTCGGTTTAAGGAGCCACTTTCCGCTGTTACCGGCCTTCACGACTGAACGCGACGCATCAAAATCGAGAATCAGTTCGGTTGTCTGATTTTCATAAATGTCAAAGCCGGACACCAGCTTGATGCCCGTCTGAATGCCGCTCGGTATTTTCAGTTTATGATAAGCATCCGCATCGTCTACAATATAATTTCCATCATAGGAGGGGGGATGATTCACGCCCAGTATATTCAATCCGTCATCGGCAGTCGTCCCGATTATGAGTCTCATCTGTGTGTAATGGCCTGCGTCTAAATCCGTGATACCGAGCTGTTCCTGGACTCCATTTACGAGTTCCAGCAGATTATAGGTCTTTTCCGGTTCTGCCACGGTGAGCCAGCTATTTTCTTCTCCTTCGTTTTCATCATCAAGGCAGACCCGAACTTCCTCTATAGTCACATAGACCGCTTGATAGTCATTAGTTGTGGCATCCGTGAGTTTCAAAGATAGAGAGCCATCCGAAGACGAACTCCCGCCACCACCACAGGCCGTTAAAAACAGCATAATAGAAAGAGAACAAATGCTGATTATGGATTTTAAGAGTTTCATTGGGTAGCCCCCCTTATTCATTAGGCTTTGGTGTCTTCTACCATATATAAGAATTTTTATCAGTTAAATAGCTCACACTTTCGATGTAAAATCCCCCCGGCAAAGGTTCTTATTAAATGTCCATACGGAATGATGGGGATCAAAAATTTCCTCCATTTTTATCACACCGCTTTTGTAAAAACTATCATAATGAATTTATTCTTCAAGGCAGAGCTTATAGTCATCTTTGTAAATGAAGTCAAGTCTACTATTGACCCATGGAAGATCCTAATTTTTACATATAATGTGTTATAGGTTGCCGATGAAAAAATCTCGCTTTCAGGAAGCTATACGTAACATATCCTGAATTGTTTATGCCGAGTCAATAGGCGGCAATATCGTCATTGACATAAATGATGAAGAGTACGTTTTTATATATGGTTCAGAGGGTTAGCTCCAGCATTTCACGAAACACTCGCGTTAAATCACACCGGCAATAACCCCGGAATCAGTTGGACCCTGGAAAGGAAGGTGTTGAATTTCCTTTACACCGGCTTTGGCAAGCATATCGGTTATCTGTTTTTCAGAATATGACTGGCCGGCAGGCGTACCCAAAAACATATTAAGGGAAAAAAGCGCTGGAAAAAGAGGACCGTCCATTGTGTTGTTTAAAATAAAATCATGCACGATTATCATGCCTCCCGGCTCCAGGGCTGAAACAGTCTTTTCGATGATCCGCTGACACTCCTTTTGCCCTTCTCCGTGGAGAATGTGGGATAACCAGGCCACATCATAGATCCCTTCAATGCCCTCTTCCATATAGTTGCCGTCCATGAAATCTATCCGGTCGGTTAAACCAAATTTTTCAATGGTTTTTTCCGCAAAAGGCCGGGTAGTGGAAAGGTCGTAAACCATAGCTTTGAGCCCGGGATTTTTCAGGCAAAAATGGATGGCATAGGTCCCAGGCCCGCCGCCCAGGTCGAGCATGTGATGTCGTCCGGAAAGATCTATTTTGTCTGCCAACAAAGGAGCCATGCTCATGCCTATATTGAACATTCCCATAAGGAAACTTTCCCGCCATTCAGGACTTGTGTGAGACACTCTTACTCTGACAGGCGCTCCTGTCTCAACAGCCTGATCCAGCTTAGACCATGAATCTATCAGGTGGTGATGGTGGGTGATGATATAGCCGATATATTTTGGAGAGTCTTTTGAGAGAAAAGTTTTGCCTGCACGGGTGTTGGAAAACTTATCATCTGATTTCTCTATCAGGTTCATGGCAGTAAGGGCATTAAGAAGCCTTGTTATTCCCTCTTTGCTCACATTTCGTTTCTGTGCGATATCATCGCTTGAAAGCAGCCTGTTACCTATTGCGGTAAATACATCAAGCTTAACTGCAGCATGAAGCGTGCATGTTGCCCAGTACTGACCTGACAATTGAAGAAGTCTGCCTGAATTCCATTCCTGTTTTTCCATCTTTATTCTCCATTTTTATTTTAAAGAAAAATTAAAAAAACACTAACATGAATGTTATGACAGAGCAATTACTTCCCAGGATCGACGTCAAATCCGCACATTGACAAAAGGTCTGTAAGAGAGTGAAATAATTTTAAAATTACCATATATTGATGACATCAATTTTCAAGGGAAGGAATTATAACTGGACTTTTGGAGCCCTGTTTTTTTTGTAATGAAAGGCAGAGTTTTGTTTTTCTAAGTTTCGTTTCAACTGAAAGTGGCAAAAAGCAAGACCTGATAACCAACAATGCACATATAGATTGCCACGTCGCCTTCCGTCACGCTTCGCTCGCGGCTTCGGCTGACTCGGGCAATGACCGGAAACGTAGTTATGGAAAGGTCTCAATCCGCTCAGCTTCCTGTGTCCATTTCACATCCTTCCTGATCGAAGGATAGATATCAGCAGACCTATTCCGAAAATGCCTGCAATACTGAAACCCGCAAGCCCCAGTATCGGGAAACCGAAAAGAAACGGTCCGATTTTTGTCCTGATGATAAGGGATGATCCGATAATAAGGGAGGAAATAATGAGCGAAGAAGCTATCCGGTTTGATGATCTGTCCAGTCCGGATATTACATTTTCAAGTCCCCTGTGCTCAAATACTATGCTGGCCTTTCCCTGCCTTAGCTGTTTCAGGATAGTCCGCAGTTCTCCGGGGATATCCTTGAGAAGTTGAACAAGATCCCCTCCGGATTCGAAAAAATCACCCACTACCCGTTTCGGAGAAAGCCGCTCCAGCTTGATATGCTTGATGAAGGGGGTGGCCCTCTGGGTCATGTCAAAATCGGGGTCCAGCACCAGGCCCAGTCCCTCTACCTGAGCCATTGCCTTAATCATAAGAAAAATATCTGCCGGAAGTCGCAACCCATGATTTATAATTAATTCGAGCAGTTTTTGAAAAATGTCACCTATATGCAGTTCTTTGAGAGGCTTGTACAAATACGACTCAACGAAATCGCTTATATCCCTTTCAAGGATACGGCGGTCAGGTTCTATGTCCCACTCTACGACCTTCAGTATGGCATCCGCAATTTTGGACTCATCCCGCCTGACATAACCATACACAATATCCGCGAAATGCTCCCTCGCATATCGGTCAACACGCCCCATCATCCCGAAATCAAGATAACAGATAACATTATCCGGCATGATAAAGACATTACCCGGGTGAGGATCAGCGTGAAAAAATCCGTGCTTAAATACCTGCTCAAGTATTAAATCCGCCCCACGAGAAGCTATGATATTTCTGTCAAGACCATCATTATCCAACTTGTCAATCTCAGATGCCTTTATACCGTTTATAAACTCCATGGTAAGGACTTGCTTCGTTGTTGTTTCCATGAAGATACGTGGAACATAAACCGATGAATTTCCAATAAACTGCCTGGCGAACCTCTCCGCGTTTGAAGCTTCGATCGTATAGTCTATCTCTTTTTCAAGTGAACGGGCGAATTCTTCGACTATTCTTGTGGGCCGGTGTATTTCCCATTCCTCAATATGTCTCTCAATCAGGATCGCCAGGTGGAGCAATATCTCTAAATCCACCTCGATAGTCGTGCGTATACCGGGTCGCTGTACTTTGACGATGACATCTTCTCCGTCTTTAAGCTGTGCCCGATGTACCTGGCCAATGGAGGCAGCCGCCAGGGGGGTTTCTTCAAATCTTTGAAATATCCCATCTATCGGAGATGTTAACTCGGCCTCGATGATTTCTCTGACCTGGGAAAAGGGAAATGGAGGCACGCTGTCCTGAAGCTTTGACAACTCCTCTATGAATTCCACAGGGATAAGGTCCGGGCGAGAAGAGAGTATCTGTCCCATCTTCACAAAGGTGGGACCCAGTTCCTCAAGAGCCATTCGCAGGCGTTCAGATCTTGTAAGTTTTTCAACGCGCTCACGGCGTTTTCTCGAAACCATCTGCATGCCGATCTCGAGATATTGCCCCACATGGAGCCGGTCAACCAGATCACCGAATCCATATTTAAACAGGACGGTGATGATCTGACGGTATCGGTTCATATGTCGATATGTACGGGAAACGATGCCGATTTTTCTTATAAGCATTGCTTATACCTTGGTTTTCCGGGATTTCTCCATTTTTTCGATCTTGCTTTTCAGCGCCGCGAATTCTTTCCTTGTCGGAATGTTTAATTTTTCTATTGTGTCGGCAACAGTCTTTTCCACCTTTTTCGTCAGCTCTTTTTTAAACTCTTTTGACTTCTCCGTGAATTCTTTAATGGTTTCTTTACCCTCTTTTTCCGTCATTTCACCTTTTTTTATCAGTTCATCGACTGTCTTTTCTACTTTTTCCCTTGTTAAGGCCGCCAGACCTATACCCGCCAACATACTCTTTTTAAAAAAATCCATCTTTCTTGCCTCCTTATCAAAATAAGTTTTAAGTTGAAAACCTCTGCAAAAAGCTGATCTTCCAGTAATATTGAAGCTCCCCGCAACAAGTTGCGGGGAATCTTCAATTGTTTAGTAAGTTAGAAATTATTTTCTGTGTTTTTCTGGCAGAAAATAATTTCGTTAACGCACTTATCCCGTTTATCGGGGTAAGGAAAGTGTTTATTTTTTATTCGCTCGCTAACCCCGCCGCAAGCAGCGAGGAATGCGCCCGCTGTTCAATTCAAACCCTGTAACATTAAAGATTGATTAAAGCACAATCCCATTCTCATGCCATGTTTACATTACAAACCGAAGAAAAAGTGACAATAATAGAAAAATCATTATAACACTTTAATATAACCCAACAACAGGAAAAGTTGACGGCTTTGTAAAAAGTCCCAAAAATGTCATGCCGGACTTGATAAGCTTGCCCCGTACTTGATACGGGGGCATCCAGAACATATTGAAATGACTCGATTCCGGCTTCCGCCGTAATGACGAAAAATGATGTTTCCTGATTTTTTACGGGTGCATAAAAGTTAATTTTTAATGAGATAGTTTGGTCGAAGGGGTAAGCGAAAATTTCTTTGACAGGGCGGTGAAACAGAAAACACCGCAGGCACAACTATGCCTGCGGTGAGGAGATTCCGGTCTTGCTGAAGCAGCCGGGAAATTTGCGGCTGCCCACAGTAGAAGAGTATCTTTGAACAGCGTGCTGGTTAAAATTCACTGTCTTTTTGCCGTAAGGCAACCACACCGGTCCTTGCGATCTTATCAATACCGAGGGGTCTGAGGAGATTGATGATTGTTCCCATCTCTTCCCTGCTTCCCGCAGCCTGGATAATACAGTAATCATTACGCATGGAAATAATCTTGCAATCGAACATGCCGACACACTGTATTACCTCCGGCCTGTTTTTCTGATCCAGATCGATCCCTATAAGTATCATTTCCCTCTGCGCGGATTGACCCGGGACCAGCTCGGTAACATCCAGGACATCGACCAGCCGGCTCAACTGCTTTTTCACCTTTTCGATAAAATCCGAATCCGCGTTGGTAATTGACGTTATTCTTGAAACTTCGGGAGAAATCGTCTCCGCCACGCAGAGACTCTCTATATTATAACCAAGCCTTCCGAATACACCGGTAACCCTGGATAATACACCCGGCTTGTTGTTAACCAGTATCGCAATTATACGTTCTCTCATCTCCATTTTTTACTATCCTTTCGTATCAATATTCAGTTCTTCAAAAAATTTGACAGAACCAACAGAATTTCCAAAATCCAAAATCAATAATTACGCCAGGGGGTATAATCTTTTACCCTCCACAACCTATCCCTGTCTTCCACCTATCATATCTATGTTCGATCCTCCCGGCGGTATGATAGGAAAGACATAAGTATCGGGATCAACGAGCACCTCCAACAGAAATGGCCCGTCGGCGGCGCACAATTTTTCTATACCTGCCCCGGAATTCTCAACAGGGACCCTGTCGGCCTGGATGCCGAAGCCCTTGGCTACAGCAACTATATCAACCTTGTCACCCAGTTCTATATCATTGAAGCGGGCGCCATAGAACAGGTCCTGCATCTGGCGTATCATACCGAGATGACCGTTGTTGAAGACCACTATCTTGACAGGCAGATTGTAATAACTTATTGTCGCAAGCTCCTGTATGTTCATAAAGAATCCACCGTCTCCCGAAAAGACAACCACCCCGTGGTCCGGCATTCCGATCTTCACACCCATCGCCGCGGGGAGGCCAAATCCCATCGTACCCAATCCTCCCGGTGTAATCATGCCGCGAGGAGTTTTTGTTTTCCAGGATCGGACCGTCCATATCTGGTTCAGCCCCACGTCCGTAATAGCTATGGTTTCCTCCGGCATAGCCGTCTGGACATCTCTGATAAAGGCGCCCGCTGGTCCACATTCTTTCATTGACCTGTCCTTGCCCAGGGCATTTCTTTCTTTCTCTATCCTGTTCAACCACCCGCTCCTCTCTTTTCTTTCCACGAGTGGAGTCAACTTTGCAAGAGCTTCGTGAATATCACACACCAGGGATATATCCGCCTTTATGACCTTGCCGATGGAGGATGGATCTATATCTATCTGGGCAATGGTGGCAAGCGGGGCGAATTCTTTCACGATCGACGTACTGCGATCACTGAAGCGGGCGCCCACTGTCAGGATAAAATCTGAATCGTGTACGATACGATTGGCCAGTTTATTTCCATGTGTGCCTATGAAGCCCAGATTGAACCCATTTGAAGCGTATACCGAACCAATGCCCATCATTGTTGAAACAAACGGGATATTCCCCTTTTCAATCAATCCGGCAAGTTCCTCACATGCCTGGGAGAGTTTCACGCCTCCACCGATGAGAATAACCGGCCTTTCAGACATATTCATATAGTTCGCGATTTGCTGCAGCTGTTTCTTATCTTTTTTGCTCTCCGCATGCTGTTTCCCCGGCACTGTAGCTGCGGCATCCTCATCTTCACTTTGTTCACACTTTGCAGCCATTACGTTTCTCGGAAGGTCTATAAGGACAGGTCCGGGCCGGCCGCTCCTCGCAATCTCAAACGCCTGTTTTACAGTGGCTTCCACCTCGCCCGGATCACTTACCAGGTAGCTGTGTTTTGTGATGGGCATGGTAATCCCTATTATGTCAGTTTCCTGAAAGGCATCGCTTCCCAGAAGCTCCGTCGTTACCTGCCCTGTGAGGACGACCATGGGAGTTGAATCCATGTACGCCGTTGCAATACCGGTTACCAGGTTGGTAGCACCCGGACCCGAAGTGCCCATACATACACCAACCTTGCCGGTTGCCCTGGCGTAGCCATCCGCGGCATGAGCGGCCGCCTGTTCATGTCTCACAAGATAATGTCTTATCGGGCTTTCATCCAGACTGTCGTGAATGGGCAGGCTGTTCGCCCCTGGATATCCGAAGATAACCTCAACGCCCTCTTTTCTCAATGCCTGCAGCAGTATTTCAGCTCCTGTCTTTTCCATTTCTCCCCTTCCTGATAACGTTTTTATTATAAAATCGGTTCTCACAGTTTGTGTGGGAACAGGCAAATAAAAAGCCACAAACTCTTTATGCGAGATGCGGCTTTTCTACAAAAAAGCCGCGGGCTTTGGGGCCCGCGGCTTGATTTCTTTTTTAGTCCATCAGGATCAAGCAGCGGTCCCCGTAAGTACTACTACGAGTACGAGTACACTTACCAAAACTGTAACCGCTTTTTCAAATGGACGTATCACTGACTGTTCTCCTCAAACGAAATTAAATCCAACCTTATATAAAAAAACTCTTTTGTCAAGAGATTTCTCAACCGTCAATCCCCTGAATCAAGATCATACTGGAAAAATTCTTTATCTTCGCTGGCATCATCCTCGGGTACAATTTCGGTAGGCGCCGTTCCCTCCAGAAAACATTCAAATATGTATTTTTCGGAGCCAGGACCAGCCAGAGCTCCTGTTTCGGGATCTATTTTGGCAAATACAACTCCCTCGGGAGGCGAGAAAGATTCAACCGGAGTACCGGCAAGCGCCTTTTCCATAAAATATAAAAAGATGGGACTGGCGGCACGTGAACCAGTTTCATGTTTACCCAGTGGTTTCAGATCATCAAAACCGACCCATACACCCGCGGCAAGCGAAGGGGTAAATCCCATAAACCATGCATCCTTGAGATCATTGGTTGTGCCTGTCTTGCCTGCCACAGGCCTGCCAAGGGCTTTTACCCGCCAACCGGTGCCTCCTTTGACAACCTCCTGGAGCAGATGAGAGGCTATATATGCGATGCCGGAATCAACAACCTGTTCTACTTCAGGCACATTCTCCTCCACTATGTTGCCGGTGCGGTCAACAATCTTCTTTATAAAGAATGGTCTGACCCTCTTGCCTCCATTCGCGAAAATTCCATAACCCCTTACCATCTCCAGAAGCGTCACGCCCGATGTCCCGAGGGCCATGGAAAGGTCTCTCGTGAGTGGGGTTGTTATCCCCATATTAACAGCGTAATCAGCAGCATAATTTATCCCGATCTCCTTCAGGAGTTTTATGGTTACCAGATTCCTCGATTTGATGAGAGCAGTCCTTAGAGTTGTGGGGCCGTAAAACTTCTCTGAAAAATTTCGCGGTTTCCAGAGACTGTCCTTCAGTGTATCTCTGTAGATGACAGGGCTGTCCATAAGTGTGGTCGCGGGAGTCATGCCCTTGTCAAAAGCCGCGGTAAATATAAAGGGTTTGAAAGCGGACCCCGGTTGTCTTTTTGACTGTGTGGCGCGGTTGAACTCACTCTTTTTGTAGCTTCTGCCCCCGACCATCGCTTTTATCTTTCCGGTATTCGAGTCCATGGCGAGAAGTGCGCCCTGCACCAGAGGTTCCTGCTCCAGGGCCAGCTCCAGCTTTCCATCCGCAACGCTCAGGACCTTCACTTTCACGACATCTCCTGTCTTGAGCACATCCGCCGGATCTTTAACTTTAGCCGCATTGTAGGCAATTTTCGGATCGGGTACCCTGGCCCACGACATATTTTTCAGCGTCATAGTGCCTTCATATTCGCCCACCCTTAATCTTACAATTTTTTCCCCGCTGTCCACATCCACCACGATGGCCTTCACAATACGGCCCTCCAGTGGCTTATCCATGTCCACTTTCATGTCTTGCACAAAAAACTCAATGTCTTCCTCGGGCACCCTTTTCAGAACTCCTCTGTACCCCTGTCTCTTGTCCAGTTCTCTCAGCCCTTTTGCCACGGCATCCCTGGCCGCCTTCTGACAGGTCATGTCCAGTGTGGTATATACCTCAAGACCTTCTCTATACAGGACATCGCTGCCATATTTAGTCTGGATATACCGGCGGACGTTTTCGGTAAAATAGGGCGCTATCTTATCCTTGCTCTCGGCCTTTTTCAGCTCTACAGGCGCTTCGATCGCTGCCATCTTCTCCTTTTCCGTTATGTATCCATCCTCTGCCATCCTGTTCAGGACGTAGATCTGTCTCCGGCGGGCACGTTCGGGATGCAGTGAAGGGGAATACCTGCTGGGGGCCTTGGGAAGACCTGCAAGGAGGGCCGCTTCAGAAAGGGTAAGTTTCTCGGCGGATTTTGCGAAATAGTGTTGCGACGCGGTTTCTATACCATACGCCCCATGTCCGAGATATATATGGTTCAGATAGAGGTTGAGTATCTCATATTTCTTTAAATATTTGTCTATCCTGTAGGCCAGAATAGCCTCTTTCAGTTTCCTGATATATTTCTTCTCCGGTGACAGGAAAAGAGATTTGGCTACCTGCTGAGTTATGGTGCTTCCCCCCTGAACGATTGTTCCCGCCTCCACGTTTTTAAAAAAGGCCCTGATAATACTGTTGATATCGATTCCCTTGTGGCGAAAGAAACGGGCGTCCTCTGCCGCCACAAATACCTGTATTACAAATTTTGGCAGATCGGTAACCTGGACAACCTTCCTGTCTTCAAGATAGAACTCGTCAATCAACTGGTCGTTGTCCGCGTATACTCTGGTTATTATGCTGGGCCGGTAATCCTTCAGTGAAGAGATGCTGGGCAATCCATCCACAAGAAAATAGATGAACCCCGCCCCTGCAAGGGTCGGCAGGAGGGCCAGGACGAAGATCCAGAGAAAGATTCTCTTTACAATCCCCCCCTTCTTTGTTCTTTTCTTTCCTATATCTTTCATCAATTGTTGCTTATTATTCATCATCTTTTTCATCTTCTTTATTATTTTTTTTTCTGCGGGCAAGTTTTTTCTCTCCCATTTTTACAACCCAGATGCTTATTTCATAGAGAAGCATAAGGGGCAGGGCCATCAACCCCTGTGTCACAATATCCGGGGGAGTGAACAGGGCAGCGATAACGAACACCAGGAGTATCGCGTATTTTCTCTTTTTCACCAGAGTCCTGGAGTTTACCATTCCTATCTTTGCCAGGAAGAACATAAAAATGGGAAGCTCAAAGATAACGCCAAACGCGATAAGGAGTTTCATGGAGAAAGAAAGATATTCCCTCAGAGAAAGCATTGGCCTTATAACATCATTTCCGAAGCCGATAAAGAATTTAAAACCGAACGGGAAAACAACATAATACGCGAACAGGGAACCCCCTAAAAAGAATATAGTGGAGAATGTAACGAAAGGCACCACATATTTCCTTTCGGATTTGTGGAGACCCGGCGATATAAATTTCCATAGCTGGTACAGAACGTACGGGCTTGCAAGAAAAATGGACGCAAAGAAAGATACCTTGAGATAGGTAAAAAATGCCTCCGGAAGACTGGTAAATATCATGGAACTGTTATCGGGAAGCACGGCAACGAGAGGAAGCGTCAAGACCTTAAACATCTGTTCCTTAACAAAATAACATATAACGAAACAGACACCGATCGCAATCAGCGCACGCGTTAACCTTGTTTTCAATTCTTCCAGATGGAGTGTAAACGGCATCTTTTCATCTGTCTGATCGGTCATAATGCAGGTCCGTACTATACTATTATATTAGCGTTATGTTAGCGCTCTCGGTCGGTGGTTAAAAGCAATAAAAAGGTAACTCTTTTTATGCCTTGAAAAATTATCTAGACAGTGGAATGATGGAAGATGATCGCTCAAGTTCATGGGTGCAAAGGAAAAAATCGAAATTACAGCGGATTATTCCGAACTCTTATCTACCGTATCCTGAGTCTCGTTTTTCGCCTTCCGGTCGTTGTTTTCAGGTTCCTGCTTCTTTTTTCCATAGAGGACCGAATCCTTGAAATCATCCACTTCATCCTTGATCTGGTCCACATTGAGGCTTTCTTTTACATCATCGGTAGCATGGCGAAATTCCGCGAGACCCTTGCCGAGAGATTTTGCCAGATCGGGCAGCTTTTTCGGCCCGATAATAATCAGGGCGACAACAAGTATAACTATCAATTCCGGCATTCCAATGCCAAACATACAATCACCATATCCCAGTAAAATGCGGAGTATAATATATCATTGCCCAAATCTTTGTCAATCTGTTTCCATTTTTGTCTTGAAAAAGGAGGTTCTTTAGGATATTACCGGGCTAGATTCCGGGCGGTTAACTCAGCGGGAGAGTGCTACCTTCACACGGTAGAAGTCACTGGTTCAAATCCAGTACCGCCTACCATGAAAATCAAGGGGTTACGGTTGGTACCGTAGCCCCTTTTTAACTGGTTATGACCATTTGGTCACCATGGATGGCTTCTGTTTTTCGCTTGACGATTAATAAGTGTACATACGGAAATGATCTTTGTATCTTTTCAGACTTCTTATATTGCCGAATTAAAAATCTTGAATGTGTAATAAAAATCGGCTATGTAATCTTGTGCTGAAACATACATTTTAACGGAAAATACAGGAGAAAAACGGAATGAATACCTACCAGAAGTGGTTTCTGGCCAGCAGACCGTGGTCCTTTACGATGACCGCTGTTTCAGTGAGCGTGGGAAGTGTTCTTGGCTCCATGGACGGCAGTTTTTCATGGTTTCTTTATCTGCTTACCCTTGCGGGTGTGATCTTCATGCACGCCGCGGCAAATCTTTTTAACGACTATTATGACGTTCTGAGCGGAGTAGATACCCTGGAGGTGTCGACTGCTCAATATCGTCCCCATCCACTGGTTGAAGGAAGGCTCAAGCCCAAAGAAGTGTTTGTCGAAGCCCTTACTCTGTTTATTCTCGCGGCGCTTGTCGGTATTTTTCTCGCCGTAACGAGAGGATGGACTATTCTGGTAATAGCCATGATAGGGGCCTTTGCCGGGGTGTTTTACACGGCGCCTCCCTTCAGATATAAATATAGAGGATTAGGGGAGGTCTCAACATTTCTGATGTGGGGGCCGTTGATGGTCGAGGGCGCATACTTTGTTCAGAGGCAGACCCTGAGCATGGATGCCTTCTGGATTTCGCTTCCCCTTGGCGTGCTGGTGGCATTGGTACTTTTGGCCAACAATATTCGGGACGCCGTGAGTGACGAAAAGAGAGGCATAAAGACCCTGCCGATTATAGCCGGCCGCCGGAAGGGCATATGGATATATGTAATGCTGGTGGAGTTCGCTTATCTGTCGGTTATTTTGATGGCTTTAGCGGGACCCCTGAACCTCTGGTCCCTGATGGTGCTCATTTCGCTGCCACTGTGCTTTAACCTGTTGCGACAGACGATAAAAGATATTCCCATTGATGCCGATGCTCGGACGGCAAAATTGAATACGGTATTTGGTATCCTGCTCCTCATTTCCCTTATCATCGAGAGGCTGACTTGAAAAGCCCGGAGACTTCGTGGAAACTGCTGCTGGTAACGATTATCCTTGCGAACATACTCTGGTTTGCCACATTTTACCTCACCTTCAGCACATTCTGGATCAAGATCACAATCTCGGCATCCTCGCTTGCCGTTCTATCTATATGGATAAGGCCGATCGGCAAAAACAGATTTCATCTGGATGCAAAAGCCCTGCTTATTGGTCTTGTCTCCGCCGTAGTCCTGTATCTGATCTTCTGGGCCGGGAAAGAGATCTCATCGGCCATCTTCCCCTTCGCGGAGCGTCAGATAGGGGGTGTATATGGCAAGGGGGAAGGCACCCCCATGTGGATTATCTTTTTCCTGCTACTCTTCATAACGGGTCCCTGTGAGGAACTTTACTGGCGAGGTTTTCTGCAAGACGGACTCATGGAACGTTTCGGAGGCCGTAGAGGTTGGCTCCTCACCACCGCAATCTACGCCGGTGTTCATATATGGTCATTCAATTTTATGCTTATAGGAGCAGCCGCTGTTGCCGGAGCCTTCTGGGGGGCCATGTACTGGCGCATCGGCAATTTGTCGCCTGTCATCATCTCTCACTCCCTCTGGAGTGCCTTCATATTTGCAGTAATTCCGCTGTCCTGAAGCTTCCTGCATAAATACATAAATAGGGACAGCGCCCTTTTTTATACACACATTTATTAGGAGACAAGGGGTCAAATCGCAGTTTGTTTTATGAGGGCAGGAAGAAAAGGGATCGTTGACTATTGAATAGTCTTTTCAGATAAATCCCCCATTAAAAAGGGCGCTGTCCCTATTTATGATGCCTTATAAGAAAATGAAAAAAGGGAATCCATTGAGAAAAGGACCTCTTATAAAGATTGTTATCGGCATTCTGATCATCGCATCCTGGGCAGGCATGATGTTTCTCCTGGTTGAAAAGGAGGGTCTGATAAAGGGTGATTTTGAAAAGACCACGATCAGAGAGTTCATGCCGGAAGATATACAACTGGATATCTGGAAGGGGATCTATATAAAAGACAGATGGGTTGGTTATCTCCATACGATTCTCGCTCCATGGAAAACGGGATACCGCGTTCACTCCCGGTCTTACTTAAGATTTAAAATGTTCAACCAGACGAAGACCCTGTCGATAATGACGATTCAGCAACTCGATCCCGACTACCACCTTGTCAATTTTCAGACCACCATTTCCGGACTGGCAGGCATAATTCTAAAAGGCGAGAGGCTGGGCAATCAGCTTCTGGTGGAAATCATGTATGGCGACACCACCTTCAAAAAGACCTTTGATCTGAAAGATGATCTCTTCCTTGATCAGAGCATCCTGCAAATTTACAGGGGCAAAGGTCTAAAGGTCGGTGATTCCTACACATTAAGTATTCTTAACCCCCTGACCCTGAACACGGAAGAAGTCCTGGCCGAGGTTGTAGGAAAGGAAGATGGCGATCTTGTCATGGAAACAAAATTTGCCGGACTGGTCTCCAGATCGTGGATTAACCGGGACGGTCTTGTTGTACGTGAGGAAACGCCGAACGGATGGGTGATGAAGATCGAAGACAGAAAAACCATCGAAAAGCATCTTGCCGAATCGGAAGGGGATTCTGTGGATCTTTTAAAGGATGTATCGGTAAGCACCAAAAGGAAATTGAAAAATCCGCGCGAAACGTACTTCATGAAAATAAAGGTAACGGGAGTCGATCTGAAGAACTTTAACTTCGACGGAAAAAGACAGAAGTTGATCGATCCTGATGCGGGCATCATAGAAATCTCACCTGTATTTCCTCCCGCGAAAGATGTTACAGAACTATCCCGCGAGAAGGAAAGCTTGGGGGAATTTCTCAGGCCCTCGATCTGGATAGATTCCAATGACCCCGCAATCAGGGCAAAGGCCGCCGAGATTGCAGGCAATGAGAAAAACAGATGGAATGTGGCAAAAAAGATCGGCGAATGGGTATATAAAAATATCGAAAAGTCCTTCACTCCTGAAGTACCCGTGGCAACCTCTGTCCTGAAGAGCAGAAGGGGGGATTGCAATGAGCATACGGTGCTTTTCGTGGCTCTGGCCAGGGCCTGTGGTATACCCGCCGAGATGTGCGCGGGCCTCGTTTACCTGAACGACGGCTTCTACTACCATGCGTGGCCGAAGGTATTTGTCGGCAAATGGGTGCATCTTGATCCTGCCCTGGGACAGGATATCGCAGATGCGACACATTTCGAACTGGTGTCGGGCGGCTTGTCGTCTCAGGCAAAGATAGTTCTCGCAATCGGGAATATCAATATCGAGATTCTGAAGGCCGCCGGTTCCGGGCATTGAAGCCGGTGTAAGTGAGAAAAATCAAACAGGAAGAGGAACTGTATCTTGATCGAAATTCAAAAGTTTTCAAAAAAATTCGGAGACACACTCGCGGTAGATAATCTTGACCTCAACATCCCTGCGGGAGAATTCTTTACCTTCCTTGGCCCTAACGGTGCAGGCAAAACGACTACACTGAAAACAGTCGCGGGCCTCCTCAGGCCGACATCAGGAAAGGTATTGGTCGGCGGATATGACATGGCAGAGAAAAATACAGAGGCGAAAAGGCTGATAAGTTTTATTCCGGATGTGCCCTATGTCTATGAAAAGCTGACGGGAAGAGAACTTCTCTATTTTATCGGAGAGCTGTACAAGCTTGACCGGGACTATTACCGTGATGAGACCGAACGTCTGCTGAGGCTCTTCTATATGCAGGATTACGGGAACCAGCTTATGGAAAGCTATTCTCACGGAATGAGACAGAAGATTGTTATCTGTTCCGCGCTCATTACAGATCCCCGTCTTATCATTATTGATGAACCGATGGTCGGATTAGACCCTAAAAGTATCCGCCTTGTAAAAGACATCCTCCGGACGTGCGCGGACAGGGGGACAACCATACTGATGTCCACACATACTCTCACCCTGGCGGAGGAAATCTCCGACCGTGTCGGTATAATTCACAATGGGCGGCTGATAAGCGAGGGAACCGTCGAAGAGATAAAAAGATCCTCCGAAGAAACAAAAGGGCTGGAAGATATCTTTCTGAAAATGACTGCCGAGGATTAGTTGGATGGATGGATTAAAAGGGATCTTAATGTCCCAGATCTGGATACTCAGGAACAGTATCGCAGGCATTAAAAGCGAACCCAGACTGAAGATTGCCTTCATCTCCGTCGGCATCATCTTTTTCTGGTTTGGCTCGCTCGCGCTGTTTTACGAGGGACTTTCCTTCTTCCACGAATTTCCCATTATCGGCCCGGCGCTTGTTGATGAATCCATATACATATTTTCAGCAGTGCTTTTTATAATGCTCGCATTGAGCAGTGTAATTATCTGCTATACAACCTACTACTCATCTGAAGAAGTGGCTTTCCTCTTTTCAAAACCGATAGATACACACGTCATCCTCTTTTACCGGTTCTTTCAGTCTGTCATATTCGGTTCCTGGGCATTCCTCTTTTTAGGGGTGACTTTCATACTCGCGTACGCCTTCATAAAGGATGTGTCCTTCTGGTTTTATCTCTTCATCCCCTTTTATTTTGTGACCTTTATAACGCTCCCTGCCGCAATCGCGTCCATTGTTGTCCTGACGGCTGTCCAGATTCATCGATTACCGTACGGTCAAATACATACTCGTTGCCGCGCTCTGCATAGGGGCATCATTTCTTTACTGGCACTACAAACAAAACATAGCCTCCGCACTCTTTACAAGAAACGAAATCGGTTATTTTCTTGACAATTTTCTTTATCATATCAGGATCTTCAAACATCCACTGTTTCCCGGCTGTTGGATGGCGAAATCGCTCATAAATTTAAGCATAAACAATTTCACGGACGGTCTTTTCTACTTTTTAGCCTTCACCACAACAACCCTTCTCTTCCTTCAGGTCAACTGGTTCATGGCGGGGGAAATATTCTATTCAGGATGGCTCTCTTCGAGAAGCGGAAAGAACAAAAAATATAACCCGCCTGACAGGGGATTACTGAACCGCGCTGTCCGGTCACTTCCCTTTGTGCCCGGACCAACGGCGGCAATGATAACCAAGGATATAAAGATATTTTTCAGGGATTTCGGACAGTGGTCACAGTTTCTGATCTATTTTGCCATACTGGCTATATATATCTTTAATCTCAGAAACATGCCACAGATAGCGGACAATATATACTGGAAGATGATTGTTACATTTCTTAACCTTTCAGCTACCGCCCTTGTCCTGGCCGGATTTACAGTAAGATTTATCTTCCCCTTGATAAGTCTCGAAGGCAGCAAATTCTGGATTCTTGGTCTTGCTCCAATAACCTTCAGGGGTCTTATAATCCAGAAATTTATCATAAACTTTGCGGGCGTTTTTCTGGTAAGCGAATTTTTGATGGTGGCAACGAATATTATCCTCAAGACAGGGGCATCTCTTATGTGCATATCCTGCGGTCTGGCTGCCATGGCAAGCGTCGGTCTCGTAGGTCTGTCGATAGGGCTGGGCAGTGTCTATCCCAACTTCAAAGAGGACAATTCGGCAAAAATCGTATCCGGCTTCGGGGGAACCCTGAATTTTATAATCGCCCTTCTCTATGTAAGCTTTATAATCATTCTTTTTGCCGTTCCTTATTTCAGCTTTGAGATACACGGAGCAATCTCCGGGCACACCTTTCACCTGTTTCTGATTTTTTCATGGACAGTGTCACTGATTGCAACAGTTGCCGTAGGAATTCTTCCAATGATCCTGGGATACAGAAATCTGGAGAATATGGATTTTTAACGGGATTAGCAGGGGCACCCGGTTCTTTTATTGACACTTCAAAGACCTTAAAAGCCATTTGAAAAAATGGCCCCGGGATTTTTTACTCACAGAAAGAATCAAATAATATCCGAACCTTCACAAACATTGATAAGTTCTGCCAGAGCCAGGATTTGCGGTCTGCGCCCGCTGCCTTCACGCACTACCTTGAGCACCGCTGCCTTTTTCAGACGTCCCAGCATATTCATGATCATCGGTTTCCCCGGCATCCCTGGACGATCGTCAAACAGCGAACTTGTAAAAACCGGCTGCGCGAACAGACAGTCCAAAAGCGGCACGGCGTATTGTGAATGAGTAAGATCGATGATTCTGCCCTTCAGGTTGCTGTACAGGTCGATGATGGTCTGAGCCTTCCTGGCATTTTCTCTGGATTGCTCATCCATTGCGCCAAGGAAAAAGCCAATCCACTGCGTCCATGCAGCCGGTGTCTTCTTACTTAATGCCTGGAGGCTGGCCACGTATTCTTCCCTGTGACTTTCAAGGTATGCGGATATATAGAATACGGGGGTGGAAATCAGTTTTCTCTCAAAGAGAAAGAGCGGCACAATCATCCGCCCCAGGCGGCCATCGCCGTCCAGAAAAGGGTGAATCAGCTCGAACTGGCCGTGAATAATCGCCAATTGAACAAGCGGATCGGGGCGATCGAAATGGTAATACTTCTCCCAGTTGTAAAGATGCAGCTTGATATTCTGAGGTTCAGGAGGAACAAATTGAGCAGTTTCGATAGGCGTTCCGGGGAATCCGATCCAGTTTTGCGTAGTGCGGAATTGACCCCTGGCCTTGAATTTTCCTCGTACACCATCCAAGAGCACGGCATGGAGCGCTTTTAAGAGATTCAATGAAAATGGATGAGCCTTCAATTCTTCTTCTGCCCGACGCATGGCGCGCCGATAATTCATGATTTCTTCAATATCCTGAACACGGGATTCTTCAGCCGGCGCTGCTCCGGCCTCGAACTTCAACACCTCACCCAGAGTTGCCTGCGTGCCTTCAATCTTCGAGGACAAAACAGCTTCCTGGGTTGTGAGGGGGGATAGGAGAACATCCGGATTGGCGAGGCCATACAGAATACCGTCATAATAGGCCAGGGACCGGTTCGCCCTGCCGATCAGGGGGATCAGGGAATCCCACTGGATGTCCTCGATCGGAAGTTGTTGCGGTTCAAAGGGTTGCATCTTGTCTCCAATGAGTTATACACAAAACCGCTTGTTTATAACGAATTGCCAATCTGTTATATACAAATCAAGATCAATTGTCAATATCGTCTTATTCCATATCGTCTTATTCCACAGCTCCCAGCAAGTCGGGCCTTCACTTCCCGACAAAGGCGGCGGACACCGACTTTCATTGCAATATCCTCTAATATCCGCTGTGATCCACGGGAAACTCTCCGTATCCACAATACTGCTTGACAAAAAACCATGATAGGGCTAATTGCTTAGCAGGTTTTATCGGATTTTGAACGCATTATGGCATACATTGAACAGCTGTAACCAAAAGAGGGATTATGGTCTGATCATCTAAAGCCCTGTTTTTCGAAAAGAGAGACGGGGTTTTTGTTTTTTGTGACCCGGTGGAATTAAATGCGATATTCACATGAAGAAAGATTCAATAATATTTGAATTAGAAATCACAGATTGTGATGTCCAATGAGGGCAAAATGGGGTTAAGAAGACATTTGTACGCCTTTACCAAACAAGGAGAAGAAAAATGAGCATAAGTTATAGCGAGTTAGAAAATGCTTTTTTATTTATCAGTGGACAACCTCCTTTTACCAATAGCGCCATTCTCAATACTGAAAATGGAGAGATATACTATCAATCTGATTTGATTGGTATTGATGATTTACCTGAAGATATAGAAATTGATGACGAAAAATATATAGAAATTCCTCACAAGAATGATCTTAATCTTGGAAGGGATTTAGTCTTTGAATTTGTTTCACAATACATGAAAAATGATTTGGATGAAATACATAAAATATTCAGCAGAAGAGGTGCTTATTCTCGATGTAAAGATCTTCTTGAAAAAAGAAGTTTGCTCCAAAAATGGTATGAGTATGAAAATGAAAAAACTAAAGAAGCTCTTTTGTCATGGTGTGCAGAAAATAATATTGAAGTGACTGGCTAACCATTCACTTGTGCAGATGCAAGAAGCCGCGCCGCACAGTTTAACCGTTGATCTTGCATGACAAACAGATCACCAGGAAACAAGAACAGGAATCGACTTCCTTGACGGTCAGGAAAAGTGAATTAAGAACTGGAGAAATGCATGGCAAAGACCAAAAACAACAATTCCAATGAAGAACCAATAGAAAAACAGCTTTGGAAAGCAGCCGATAAGCTCAGGAAAAATATTGATGCTGCGGAATATAAACACATTGTTCTGGGCTTGATATTCCTCAAATATATTTCCGATGCCTTTGAAGAATTATCCAGCAAGCTGAAAAAAGACGAGGGTGAATACGCCGGTGCCGACCCGGAAGACAAAGACGAATACAAGGCGGAGAATGTCTTTTTTGTCCCTGAAATTGCCCGCTGGTCTTATCTGCAATCCAAAGCCAAATTGCCGGAAATCGGTAAAGTGGTTGACAATGCCATGGATGCAATTGAAAAGGACAATCCCTCGCTTCGGGACGTGTTGCCGAAAGTCTATGCCAGGGGCAACCTCGACCCCACCAGTCTTGGCGGTTTGATTGACCTTGTGGGAAACATCGCTCTGGGTGATGCCAAAGCCCGAAGTGCTGATGTGTTGGGGCATGTATTCGAATATTTCCTCGGCGAATTTGCCCTGGCGGAGGGGAAAAAGGGCGGCCAGTTCTATACACCGCGAAGCGTTGTTGAATTGCTGGTGGAAATGCTGGAGCCATACAAAGGCAGGGTATTTGACCCCTGTTGCGGTTCCGGCGGTATGTTTGTTCAGTCGGAAAAGTTTGTTGCTGACCATCAGGGCAAGGTGAACGATATTTCCATTTATGGACAAGAGAGCAATCAGACTACCTGGCGACTGGCAAAGATGAATCTGGCGATTCGGGGTATCGACAGTTCACAGGTGAGATGGAACAACGAAGGATCATTTTTAAATGACAGTCATAAGGATTTGAAAGCCGATTATGTGATTGCCAACCCACCCTTTAATGACAGCGACTGGAGCGGTGATCTTCTTCGCAAAGACGGCAGATGGCAACATGGCACACCGCCAACGGGTAACGCAAACTATGCTTGGATACAACACTTTCTATATCATCTAAGCCCCAGCGGTCAGGCTGGTTTTGTTCTGGCAAAAGGCGCATTGACCTCCAAAACTTCCGGTGAAGGGGATATCCGCAAAGAACTGGTTGAAGCCAGATTGATTGATTGTATTGTCAACCTGCCTGCCAAGCTGTTTTTGAATACACAGATCCCGGCCAGCCTGTGGTTCTTGAGCCGGAACAAAGCCAACGGCAAGTTTCGCAACCGAGTCGATGAGATCCTCTTTATTGATGCCCGCAATATGGGGTATCTAATCAACCGCAGAACACGTGAGTTTTCCGCAGAGGACATTGCTACCATCGCCGGAACCTATCATAACTGGCGCAATAGCCCCTCTACCTCTGGGAGAGGCGGGGGTGAGGGTATCTATGAAGATATCAAAGGATTCTGTAATTCAGCCTCCATTGAACGGGTGATGGGACTCGATTATGTGCTGACACCGGGACGATATGTAGGCCTGCCGGACGACGAGGATGATTTTGATTTTAATGAACGGTTTGGCAAACTGAAAGCAGAGTTTGAGGAGCAGTTGAAAGAAGAAGCGAGATTAAATGTCCTGATTGCTGAGAATTTGGAGAAGGTGAATCTGATATGAGTGTTTTAATCAGAAAAGACAAAGAATATTTTTCGTTTATTCAGGATATTAAACAAAGGGTACAAAGATCCCAAATAAAAGCAGCGGTATCCATAAATCAAGAGCTATTACAGTTGTATTGGGACATGGCCGCCCGAATTGTTGAGAAGCAGAAACAAACATCCTGGGGTGATGGCTTTCTTGAACAGTTGAGCAAAGACCTGCAGGAAGAGTTTCCTGATATGAAGGGTTTTTCTCTTCGTAATTTGAAATATATGAGACAATGGTTTCTTTTCTGGTCTGAATCGTCAATTGGGCAACAGCTTGTTGCCCAAATTCCATGGGGACATAATCTCGTCATTCTGGGTAAAGTGAAAGACTGTGAAGAAGCTGTTTTTTATATCCAGAAAACAATTCAGAATAACTGGTCAAGGGCGGTACTGACTCACCAAATTGAAGGTAGTTTGTTCCAGCGCGAGGGGAAAGCCATTACCAACTTTCAAGCCACACTGCCAAAACCGCAGTCTGATCTGGCTCTGCAAACGATTAAAGACCCTTACCATTTTGATTTCCTTGCTATCCGCGAAAAACATAATGAAAAGGAGCTGGAAGATGCTCTGGTGGAACAGGTAACGAAGTTTCTGCTGGAGCTCGGTGCCGGATTCTCTTTTATAGCAAGACAATACAAACTCACGGTAAATGACGATGATTTTTATATAGACCTTTTATTTTACCATGTGCGCTTACACTGTTATGTGGTGGTTGAGCTCAAAGCTGTCAAGTTCAAGCCGGAATTTGCGGGCAAGTTGAATTTCTATGTGTCCGCTGTTGACGGTATCCTGAAAGCCGAACCGGATAATCCGACAGTCGGTATTTTGATCTGCAAATCCAAAAACAAGACCGTGGTTGAATATGCCCTGAAAGATGTCCATAAACCGATCGGAGTAAGTGAATATACCCTTACCAGGAACCTGCCAGATGAGTTTAAATCATCATTGCCAAGCATCGAAGAGATTGAGGCGGAATTGGAGTGCGGGGATGAGTGAGTGGAAGGAAATTTCATTGGGAGATTTAATTGATGTAAAACATGGGTTTGCTTTCAAGGGTGACTTTTTTCAAGCTGAACCAAACAATATCGTACTAACTACACCTGGGAATTTTAAAATTGGCGGTGGTTGGAAGGAAGATAAATGCAAGTACTACAACGGTGATATACCAGAAGACTATATTCTAAAAGGGGGCGAATTAGTTGTGACAATGACTGATTTATCCAAGGAAGTAGATACACTTGGATATTCAGCAATCATTCCTAAAAAGGCAGAAAAAACGTATTTACACAATCAAAGAATTGGTCTTGTCGACTTTATCAACGATGAAATAGATAAAAATTATTTGTATTGGTTAATGCGAGACAAAAAATATCACTGGCATGTTGTTTCTTCTGCAAGTGGTTCAACGGTAAGTCACACTTCTCCGACGAGAATTAAAGAATACGAATTTCTTCTCCCCCCTCTCCCAGAACAAAAAGCCATCGCCTCCGTTCTTTCCAGTCTCGACGACAAAATAGACCTGCTCCACCGCCAGAACAAAACCCTCGAAACCATGGCGGAAACGCTTTTCAGGCAGTGGTTTGTGGAGGAAGCGCAGGAGGATTGGGAGGAGAAGCCGTTATTATTCTTCGGAGAGATTATATGTGGAAAAACACCTTCCAAGAAAATTCATAATTATTTTAATGGAGAAACTCCATTTATAAAAATTCCTGATATGCACGGAAATATTTTCATTTTTGAAACAACTGACAGTTTGTCTGAAGAAGGAAAACTATCTCAATCTAATAAAACACTAGCACCAAAATCTATATGTGTAAGTTGCATAGCAACTGTTGGATTGGTTTCCATGAATGCAAAAGAAAGCCAAACCAATCAGCAAATAAATTCAATAATACCCCAAAAGGATTATTACCGTTACTTTCTATATCTCACTATGAAGTCATACAATGACTTGTTACATTCAATGGCAAGTGGTGGTACTGCTACACTGAATCTGAATACTGGAAATTTTTCTAAAATTCCCGTTCCATATCCAGGGGATAAATTTTTGGTTGATTTTCAAGTCCAAATTGAACCATTTTTCGACAAAATATTTACCAATCAATCCCAAATCCGCACACTCGAAAAACTCCGAGATACACTATTGCCAAAACTGATGAGCGGTGAAGTGAGAGTGAAAGGGGTAAGTTAACGCATTATGAAAATTAAAAAAATCACAATTGAGAATTTCCGGTTATTTGCTCCAGATACAGCTTTTGAAGTAGACAATATAAATATCCCAGACCAAGAAGATGAAGGGAGTGGCTTGACTGTCTTTGTTGGAGAAAATGGATGCGGAAAAACTTCTTTACTTGAGGCTATGGCTCTTCCACTTTTGTCTTATAAAGCGGATAATTTTTCGATTAATGATTTTAGTGACCCAAATCAAAAGACTTCTATTAAAATATTTGCCAAAAATGATTTTACTGTTGATGGCACAATGCCAAAGGGAGCTTTTCAATCAAAGGGGTTCTTGTTCGAAGCTGGTGTTAGGGCAAGAGGTAATAAAGCATATTTATCATCAATAGTAGTAAGTGATCAAAGATTTATCAAAGCTGATGGCCAAGAAAAACCAAAAGATGGAAGTCCTGATTTAAGAGTTAATGTAAATAACCCTTTTAAGGGAAAAAGATTTGATGAAAATGACATATTATTTTTAGACAAAAACCGTACTTTTCAAATTCGTTCTGGAACATACAATTCAACAAGATTCGATAGGTTGATGGAAGATTTTGATTATCAGTACATTAAAAAACAAGAAAGCATTCAAGATCTTAATGAAAATTTTGATGAAATCAAAAAAAATATTAAAAATGATTTATTAGCAGACACTGTGGAAAAGTTTAGAGAAATAAGCGGATCGAGGATTACTCTAAATATTGTTGATAATTGGAGACCATTTAGCAAGGGATTTTTTGCAGAGAAAAAAGAGGTTCCTTCCCATTTTAAGTGGGTAGCGACATTTAACAGAGGTTATCCCACACACTGATTAACGAGGTTGAATTTTAATTTTCCAGTAGTCAGAAAAATTATTATCCGGAAGT
>JAFDAI010000026.1 GCA_019313905.1 Deltaproteobacteria bacterium
CTATCTCTTCCAGAAATTCATGAGAGCGGTGATCGGAACAAACAATGTCGATCACTGCGCCCGTCTCTGACACTCCGTCACGGTAGCCGGTCTGGCTGCCACATTCGGATCAGGAGCAATGACCAATTCCATCGAAGAGATAGAATTTACAGATGCAATTCTCGCGATAGGAACAAATACGACAGAAAATCACCCGGTGATAGGATCGTGCGTGAAGAGGGCTGTCCGCCAGCATGGCGCCAAGCTGATCGTGATCGATCCCAGAAGGATCGGCCTTGTGGACTATGCCGACATATGGCTGCGCCCCAAGCCTGGCACGAATGTGGCCGTCCTTAATGGTCTGATGAACGTGA
Source organism: Deltaproteobacteria bacterium (assembly GCA_019313905.1). GTDB lineage: Bacteria > Desulfobacterota > Syntrophia > Syntrophales > UBA2210 > UBA2210. The sequence continues at coordinate 354 of JAFDAI010000026.1, forward strand.
TCATTGATGAAGGGCTTTACGCAAAGGAATATGTGGCAAATCGTACCGAGGGTTTTGAGGCTATGAAAGAAGCCGTCGCGAAATATACATCCGACTATGTCGAAGAAATCACGGGGATACTGGCCGATGATCTCAGGACCGCCGCGCGCATATACGCTGAGGCAAACAGTGCGTCCATTCTCTATGCCATGGGCATCACCCAGCACTCACATGGCACTGACAATGTAAAATCCTGCGCCAACCTGGCAATGCTGTGCGGCAACGTCGGCGTGGAAGGTGGCGGAGTCAATCCACTCAGGGGCCAGAACAATGTTCAGGGCGCCTGTGATATGGGTGCACTTCCTAATGTACTCCCGGCATATCAGCAGGTTGCCAGTGACGAAGCAAGGGCTAAGTTTGAAAAGGCGTGGGGTGTTTCACTGCCTGCAAAACCGGGGCTGACCATTATGGAAATCATGGACGCGGCTCATGAGGGATCTCTTAAAGGTCTCTATATCATGGGTGAGAACCCGATGATCAGTGACCCTGATCTCACCCATGTTGAAGCAGCCCTTAAAAACCTCGATATTCTTGTTGTACAGGATATTTTTCTCACTGAAACGGCGCAACTTGCCGATGTTGTATTGCCTTCGGCATGCTTCGCGGAGAAAGACGGCACCTTCTCCAATACCGAAAGAAGGGTCCAACGCATAAGAAAGGCCGTCGAGGCACCCGGCGAGGCGAAAGCCGACTGGCAGATAATTTCCGAACTGGGAACAAAAATGAACTATACCATGGACTACTCTTCCGCTGAAGAGATCATGGACGAGATAAACGGCATGACTCCCAGCTATGCGGGCATTACCTATGAACGGATAGAAGAGAAAGGGCTTCAGTGGCCCTGCCCCAATACGGAACATCCGGGCACCAAATATCTGCACAAAGATAAGTTCTCCAGAGGATTAGGACTCTTTTCCGCGATAGATTACAGACCTTCGGAGGAACTGCCGGATGAAAAATATCCGTTTATTCTTACAACCGGACGTGTCCTCTATCACTTTCATACGGCAACCATGACCCGGAGGAGTGAGGGACTGGTTGAAAAATATCCGGAGAGCCTGGCAGAGATAAATCCCACAGACGCAGAGAAACTGGGAATCAGAGAAGGCGACCTTGTAACCGTCACTTCAAGGCGTGGCAGTCTTAAAGTAAAGGCCAGTGTGGTCGAGACCCCGCCTGAGGGCACTATATTCATGAATTTCCATTTCAGTGAGGCCGCTGTAAATCTTCTTACCAATCCAGCGCTTGACCCTGTGGGAAAAATTCCTGAATACAAGGTCTGCGCGGTAAAGATAGAAGCAGCCTGATATATAAAATAATTAATCTTTGGAGGTAACAACATGGCACGATGGAAATACAAATCAAACATTATTGATCTAACTGCAGTACTCCCACCAGAATTTATCGAATGCGATGAAAAAGGCTATTGCGAGGTTATAGGTCTGCCGGGAGGTTTAGACCGCTTCAAGGGTATACTCGACAAAGAAGGAGAAAGTGAGTGGGAGCTGGTTCAATGCCATACCTATAGCAACAAGCTCCTCTGCATATGGAAAAAAGAGGTTAAAGAAGCTTTCGTAAGTTAATTTATCGTTAGTTTTGTTGCCTTACATGTATAATTCGCGGTGATTGTGGTTATGTCACTGATCTATTTAGCAACGTAAAGAATCAACAATATTTTATTAAATTTTAGAAATAGGAGGTATTAATTTTATGGCTTTTAACCCCCCAGCAAAAATGGTTGCTCTTGTTGGCAATGCTGGTGTCGGCAAAGCGAAACTCTCAATCTTCAACCTGCTTCTCCGAGGCTTTATGGCAGGCGCCTATATCGCCATTGGAGGAGCACTCTGCACGGTATGTGTAACAGGCGTAGCAGCTCATCTGGGTCCGGGAATCGCCAAGCTTATCGGCGGTGCCGTATTCCCGGTAGGCTTGATCGCTATTGTCCTGACCGGGATGGAACTCTTTACCGGTGACTGTATGATCGTTCCCATGGCCGCGATGATGAAAAAGATCACCTGGGGCGCGGTCATGAGAAACTGGGTATGGGTCTATATAGGAAACCTCGTAGGCTCGCTTGCTTATGCGTATCTTATGGCGGTCGGCCCGTTTGTAAGCGGCCAAGCTGATGGCAATATGGCAGTTAACGCCTTTGGCATGACGGCGGTGGGCATCGCAGCCGGAAAGATCCTGGGATACAAGGCTGTTGGGGCCGCGGGTCTGTGGTCCTGTTTCATGAAGGCCATTGGCTGTAACTTTCTGGTTAACATTGCCCTCCTTCTCGCCATTACGGCAGACGACGTGATCGGCAAATTCTTCGGAGTCTGGTTCCCGATCATGGCGTTCGTGGCGTCCGGTTTTGAGCATTGCGTGGCCAATATGTACTTCCTGCCTGCAGGAAAGTTCCTCAGTGACTGGTATCCGGCCGTAATAGCAAAGAAGGGCGGGCTCCTGCTTGCCAACGGAGGTCTTAGCTGGTCCGACATATGGCTCTGGAACCTTATCCCTGTTACGATAGGGAATATATTCGGCGGTTTTCTCTTCATCGGGGTTGCATACTTCCTGATGTTCAGAAAGGACCTGCCGGCAGATTAAAGGAAATACGATAAAATGTCAGCATTAGCCTGGGTGGCATTCACTATATGTGCGGTGGCTGTAACCTTGCACTACACCTCGACGGGAGATTCGCGATTTCTGTTGTATGCCGTTCCCGGCCTGATCATGTTGCTTATTATTCCCATGACTCTGGCGTGGATGAGTCGCAGGAGTTTCACACAGGCAAGCGAGCAGTTCAGCACAAAGGCACGCGCCTGCAAGATTGGAAAGATAGACCAGAAAATGATCGGGGATGTTGTCAGGATATCGGGCGAGGTTCAGAAGATAAGTTTCAAATGGTTGAACAGGCCTCACTTTCATATTAAGGACGAAACGGCAGGTATACGAGTGATCATGTTCACTGCACCCTCAAATAAGATATTTGTGGGAGACGTGGTAGAGGCGGTTGGAATTGTAATGAAACATCTGTTGACAAGAAACAGGCTCATCATATCAGCCGTAAGTGTTAAAAGGATTGAAAACTAAGGAGAATATCATGGACGCAAGAGAAGGAAGATTTGTATTTGGGTTTCTTTTGTTAGGAATAGCACCCATCCTGGCCACAGCTGGAGGAGCGGGGTTGGGCGCTGTCATTTTTGCCGCGGGAATGCTGATTGCGACCTCATCAGCATTTGCCTGAGAAAAAACATTTCTGCACGATTATAAAAGGGGATTAAAGATGGATTATCATCTTTAATCCCCTTTTATCATATTGCCCTTCCATGCCCTTGTATTATCGAGACAATATTCAGACATCTTGTCCACCATACAGTCAGGGCACAGGTGTACCATCTTCATACTTGCGATATGTCGAACTACAAACAACCTCTCAGAATTTCCTCCGCACATGAAACACCTGTCAATCACATCTTTTTTGTGCCATTTATAATCGTTATCATAACACTTCATAATTCATTCCACGAATACGCGCCCACCTGAATCAGCAAGAAAATTCACTCAAACAGGAACTGCTCTTTCTCAATATCACCGGTGAAATCTCAGCACGAAGGTAGTTCCTTTTCCCTCTTCTGATGAGACATCTATTTTGCCGCCGTGAGCCTCCATTATTCTCTTGCAGAAGGAAAGCCCCAACCCGGAACCACGCTGCCGGTCATCCTTTCCCTTTCCCCTGAAAAACGGATCGAAGATGAAGGGAATCTTATCCCGGGGAATACCCGTGCCCGTATCCGATATACTGATTGTTACGTCGAGGTCATCATATTCCGCAGCGATATGTATCCTGCCACCACTCGGCGTATATTTTGTTGCGTTCCCTATAATATTGATTAAGACTCTTACCAGACTCTCTTCATCCCCGATGACAGCGGGTAGATCCCCGGGGAGTTCCTTTTCCATTTCAAGACCCCTCCTCTGACAGAGAGGCATCATTTCATCCATGCTTCTCGCTACAATCGCGGGAAGATTGACCGGCTCCTTTTTTTGTGTAAGTGTGCCGTTTTCTATCCTGCTCATGTCCAACCAGTGTTCCACAAGATCCTCCAGGTTCCGGATACGCTTATCACACCGCTCTATAATATCCACAGCCTCGTCACTCAGACAACCACCTGCTACAATCTTAAGGGCTTCCATGTACTGTTGAATGGTAACAAGAGGAGAACGCATCTCGTGACTTACAAAGGTAATGAAGTCCTTTTCCACCTGCTCCTTCGCATCTCTTAACATTTTCGCTTCTATCCTGAGATTGCGATGTTCAAGTCCTCTTTTCGTGACAGCTCTTAGTTGATCAGGGGTAAAGGGTTTCGGCAGGTAGTCATATGCCCCCCTTTTCATGGATTCCACCGCAGAAACGATAGACGCATAGCCGGTAATTACAACCAGTACAACATAAGGAATATCTTTTAATAAAATATCAATTATCTCCAGGCCAGACATACCTGGCATCTTTAGATCAACGAAAACCAGGTTCGGGTGTTTTTCCCTGGCGATTCTAATACCGTCCAGTCCATTCCCCGCTGTAATTACGGCATGACCGGACTTCTCCAGCACCTGCTTGCAGCCATCCCTTATGGTTTCTTCATCATCAATTATAAATATAAGCTCTTTGGAAACTTTCTCTGACATGGACACTTACCCTATCAACTCTCCTATATATTTTATGAGATCATCGGCCTTGACGGGTTTGTGTAATACCATGTTTACTTTCGGGGATTCGTCAGAAGGTTCAAAGGCCTGGTACGGACCCTGAAGATCGACAGCGCTGAGCACAATAAGGGGCATATCCTTTCCCTGTTCCATGGAGCGAACCTTTGAAACGACCTCAAAACCCTCCCCCCATGTTTCCATCATCATATCCACAATAGCCAGATCTGGAGCAACAGATTTTACCATATCAACTCCACTTTTCCCATCCTCTGCCAGAAATACTTCATACCCACTCTTTTCAAGTATAAGTCTGGTCGCCATCAGAAAATCCTTGTCATCGTCTATCAGAAGTACCTTTTTCTTTGCGGTCATGATTTGTTTCCCCCCTTATCGATTTTAATCAATACTATTGCAAGGCCGATACCAAAATATAACTATATGAATTGTATGAGCATATTTTATACATTCTTCCCGATCATTCTTTTTTTAGGGGTAAAACTCCCCACTGGTGAGGCAGATAACCCCGAACCAAGAAAAGATTGATTCATCTCATTTTCCGCGTTCCCTCAAGAAGAAAAGAAAATTAACAATCGAGGGAAAGGCTGCAAATATGAAAATGACAGTAACCTGATATGACAAAGACAGGTTGCGGAGAATTGAAATGAAATGCTTTGAAATCAGTTGGCTTTCCCGATAAGTTTATTCACCCTGGATAAAAGCTCCGCAACTGGCACTGGCTTAGAGACGTAGTCGTCCGCCTTCAGGTATTCACCGTCTGTCTCGGGAGAAAACTTGAAACCTGTCTTTTCCGTCACAGCGGTCACCATCATTACGGGAATCATTTTATACGCCTCGTCGTTTTTCAGGTCAGAGCAGAGTTCAAACCCGTCAGTATGCTTTTCCATCATAACGTCAAGAATAATGAGATCGGGAAGCACCCTGTCAATTGCCTCGCGACCCTCTTTAATATTCAAGGCATGCTCCACCTTATAGCCGCTATTTTCAAGCACTATACCAAGTGCGCTCCCGTAATCCTTGTCATCATCAATAATAAGTATCCTCTTTTCCTCGGACATTCCTTCCTCCAGGTCTGCTTTTTTAATTATCATGCCTCAGCGATTGCCTTTACAACCTCCAGGGTGCCGATATGAACGGGACAATAGTCGGAACACCTCCCGCACCCTACACAACCGCATAGCCCTTCCTGAATATCGGTTTCATTGTAATACAGGAGTTTATGCTCGTGACGTCTTTTCAGTCTCAGTGCCTGGGTGCCTCTTGGGTTATGGCCGGAGGCCTCCCTGGTGAATCCTCCGAAGAGACAGGCATCCCATGACCGTACCCTCAAACCTTCGCCCGGTTTTGTGACATAATCAGAAACGTTAAAGCAAGTGCAGGTGGGACAAACAAAGGCACACCCCCCGCATACGATACATTTTCGGCCGAAGTATTCCCATACCTTCTCGCTCACTGAACCGTCGCGAAGTCTGTTCATGGCCTCTTTGAGGGCCGGCACCTCCTCCACAGCCATCGATGCATTTATCTTAAACTCTTCTATCCTTGTCCCGGCCTCAGCATCATCAATCTCTCCAAAGGGTCCTTCGACTATTAAATCTTTCCCCCTCTCGCTTTCGGCTTCTACAAGGAACTCATCTCCCACATCGTAAAACTGGAGATCAAACCCCCTTTCGACAAATGGACCGCTTCCAACGGTGGTGCAAAAACAGGTTTCATTCTGCGGACCCGCACAGGCCATGACAACCTTAAGAACCCCCTCTTCCTTCGATTTATAGTAGGGGTCCGTTACATCGCGGGTCATGAAGCTGCCCGCCTGTCTCATACCCATTACGTCACATGCTCTCATACCAAAGAGCATCTTTCCGTTGTCGGTAATTACTTCCTTGTACTCCCCACTCTTCAGTTCGAATATTACCTCGCTCTGGGGTAAAAACTCTGACTTTTGCGGAAGTGAAAGTTTCCCGTAGTCGAGGGTGAAGGTGTTCTCATCAAAGCAATCGAATATGATATCACCCGTCTCCTTTATGCCGGGAGCAAACACATCGTAAGAATCCGACCAGTTTTTCAGAACATTTAAGAGATCCTTCTTGGCTAAAATCTTCATGCACATCTCCTTACCCTGACTGCACAACCCTTATACTCGGGTATGCCAGAAACTGGATCGAAAACGGGATTTGTAAGCAGATTGACCGGTGCCTCATGAAAATGAAAGGTGGAAAAGACCACCCGCTTAGGTACACGGTCCGTCACCTCTGCCTTCACTTTTATGGAACCCCGCCGCGATATCAGTTCTACCTCATCATTATTACTTATGCCGAGTCGCCTGGCATCATCAGGGTTTATCTCCACCAGAGGCTCCGAGGCTTCCCTGTCAAGTATGCTGATACGCCTCGTCATGGTACCGGTATGAAAATGATAATATATCCGCCCCGTGGTAAGGAGAAAATCATATTCCTCGTCCGGCACCTCGGAAACAGGCTTGAAATCGCAGGGCAGAAATGAGCCAATCCCTTTCGTAAACTTGTCCTTATGCAGATAGGGTGTTCCGGGATGCTCCTCATTCGTGCAGGGCCATTGGAGACCGTAACCTTTTACAAGCCTCTCGCAAGTAATTCCCGCGTAGGAAGGGGTAAGTTCATTTATCTCTTTCAGTATGTCAGCAGTAGAGCTGTAGTTCATCGGGTATCCAGATCGCCTGCTCACCTCACAGATAATATCCCAGTCATCCCTCGCCGATCCTGGAGGATCAATCGCTTTATGGGCAATCTGCACCTTTCTTTCCGTATTCGTATAGGTGCCAGACTTCTCGGCAAAGGATGTAGCGGGTAGCACCACATCGGCAAGGCGGGCCGTTTCCGACATGAAGATGTCCTGAACAACGAGAAAATCGAGATTCGATAGCGCCAGTTCTATATGGGAGATATCGGGATCACTCAGCATGGGATTTTCTCCCATGATATAGAGTGACTTTAAGTCCCCCTCCTGCGCCGCCGCCATCATCTTCGTAATCGTAAGCCCCACCTTTCCGTCAAGTTTTTCCACATCCCAGGCACGCTCGAACTTTTTCCTCATCTCTTCGTTCGCCACCTGCTGATAGCCGGAAAAGACATTTGGCAGGCCTCCCATATCACAGGCACCCTGTACATTATTCTGCCCCCTCAGGGGATTTACGCCGGTAGAGGGCCTTCCCACATGACCGGTGAGCATGGCAAGATTCGCGCAGGTTTTTACATTGTCAGTTCCGGTGGCATGTTGCGTAATACCCATGGCATAGAAAAGCATTGACTTTCCCGTTGTCGCATAGGCGCGTGCCGCATCTTCGAGGTCAGAAGCGCGAACACTCGTTATCTGCTCGACTACACGGGGCGTATAGCGACTCACCACGGCCTTTAACTGATCGAAATTCTCGGTTCTTTCTTCCACATACCGCTTGTCGTATATATCCTCCTCAATGATTATATTCATCATGCCGTTGAGAAGTGCCACATCGGTGCCGATATTATGTCTGAGGTGAATATCGGCATAATCGGCAAGCTGTATTCTGCGGGGGTCGGCAAGTATAATCTTCGCACCTCGCTCCTTCGCGTTGATAATCCGTGACCCTATAAGGGGATGCTGTGCCGTCGTATTGGTACCAATAATAAAGAAAAGCTCGGCCTCTTCCACTTCAGCTATGGAATTGGTCATCGCTCCCGAGCCAAAGGCGGCGGCCAGACCGGCCACCGTCGCGCTGTGTCAGAGCCGCGCGCAGTGATCGACATTGTTCGTACCGAAAACGGCGCGGGCCATTTTCATGAAAACATAATTCTCTTCATTGGTCACCTTGGCCGAGGCGAGGAAGGCAAGCGAGTCGGGTCCGTGTTCCTTTTTTATATCGTTCAGTCTTCCGGCAACGGTATCGAGCGCCTCATCCCAAGTAGTCTCGGTGAGTTCCCCGCCCTTCCTTACAAGGGGCATTGTTAATCTGTCGGGTGAATGAATGAATTCATAGGAAGTCCATCCCTTTGCACAGAGCATTCCTTTGTTAACGGGATTTCCGGGGCTCGGCTCAACACCGACCACCCTTTCACCCTTTGTAATGATATAGAAATTACACCCGCAACCGCAGAAGGGGCATACAGAGAGGGTTTTCGCCATGGTCAGATTGCCTCCTTTATTTTTTCAATCTCCGTGAAGGGGAAAACCGGCCCGTCAGTGCAGCAGTATTTGTCCCCTATGGCACAGTGCCCGCATTTTCCGATGCCACACTTCATCATCCTTTCAAGCGACATGTATATATGGTCTTTGGGAAAGCCCAAAGAGAGTAGTCTTTCAAGAACAAATTTGTACATGACAGGAGGCCCGCACAAAATGGCGTAGGTATCGTTGGGCGAAAGTTCCGCCTGGTCAAAGAGTCCTGTCACGACACCCACATACTGCTTCCAAATACCCTCCTCATCCCTGTCGACACTGTAAAGATACTTGATGTCGTCCCGGTCAAAAAATCCGAGAAGTTCGTACTTGAAGAGCACGTTGTCGGGGTTGTTTGTCCCGTACATAAGGATAATTTCGTCAAATTCGTCACGTTTATCGAGGAGGTAAAGGAGAAGCGACCTCAGGGGGGCAAGGCCTAAACCACCTGCGATGAGGAGAACCTTATGCCCTTTAAGGGTCTCAACAGGAAAGCCTCTGCCATAGGGTCCGCGGATATGCAGATGAGCTCCTTTTTCCATTTCGAAAAGCGCATTGGTCAACTTCCCGGTACGACGTACGCAAATTTCAAGGGTATCAAGCCTCGTAGGCGGAGAAGAAATACTTATTGGCGCTTCTCCCTTGCCGAAAATGGAAACTTCAACAAACTGCCCCGGCTGATGACCGAAATCTTCCCATGAGCTTCCGTCTTCAAGCTTCAGCTGAAATAACATGTGCTCATTTATTTGAGGCAGTGTTCTAACGATTGACACGGGACGCGGCTGATAGGCATTGCCGGAATTACTCCCCATTCTGAACCCTCCTTATTCCGGTTTCGTCTTTTGCTTAAGTCATACCGCAATTTTGATACCATCGTTACAATTGATGCACTCATAAAAAGTCAAATTTAGATGGCAAAGTAAAAAGTTTCAAATTCAAGGCGCGCAAATCATGAGGAATGAGACCTACTTACGGTACGTCGCAGTAACGAAGGATGCAGCGGAACACAGAAGTTGGATTTTTTACAAAGCCATCACAATTATTTAATATAACATGAAATGTAATACAAGGGGGGGATTTCATGGTCCATTGCCGGGTAATCTTGCCCCTATTGTGGGGAATTCTTACCCATTTGCAATCCAGAATTAACGACTTCGCAATTCCTACCTGTCCGTATTTATGTTGTAGCTGCGTATTTTTGTTCTCAGGGTTTTTCTGTCAATACCGAGAAACTTTGCGGTCTTGCCTATTTGAAAATCAAAATGGTGCAACGCCCTTTTTATGTGTTCCTTCTCAACGTCCACGAGAGTCATTCTTCCCGAATGAGAATCCACCACAGGAACCTTTGTATTCCTATATTGCCCGAAGTAAAGGATATCAGACTGGTTTACGGTTTCATTTTCGCAAAGCACACATAGTCGTTCCATTGTATTCTTTACTTCCCTGATATTACCTGGCCAGTTATACGACATCAAAAACTTCTCTGCCTCCTCCGAAAAACGTTTCACTTTGCTCTTGTGCCTTTTTATATATATGTTGAGATAGTGACGCGCGATTGGAATTATATCGGACCTGTGCTCTCTTAAAGGTTTTATATTTATCGGGACTACTGATATTCTGTAGAAGAGATCTTCCCTGAACTGACCGGAATCCACCTGCGCCCTCAGGTCCTTATTAGTCGCCACTATGAGTCTCACATCAACCTTGTCAACCTTTGAACTGCCGACCCGTGGAACCTCCTGTTCCTGGATGACTCTCAACAGTCTGGCCTGGGTGGCAAGACTGATATTGGATATCTCATCCAGAAACAGCGTCCCCCCATCTGCTATCTGGAAACGTCCCTCACGCGATTCCGTTGCACCGCTGAACGCGCCCTTAACATGACCGAAAAGCTCGCTCTCCATCAAATTCTCCACAAGAGAAGAACAATCAACAGGAACAAAGGACTTGTCTCTTCTGCTGCCGAGTTTCTGTATTGCGCGAGCCACAAGTTCCTTGCCCGTTCCGCTCTCGCCGGTAATAAAAGCTGTGCTGTCTGTATACGCCACCCTTCTGATAGTATCTTTTAATTCCTTCATACAACTACTATTCCCTACCAGATCCGGGATACCCCTATCCGGGCTTTCCGTGTTACACGCATTCAGAGCGTTCTTCACCGCCTTTCTCAGCTCAACCGCGCTGAATGGCTTTGTCAGAAAATCAAATACCCCGCACTTCATGGCCTCAACAGCCATTTCTATGCTTCCGTATCCGGTGATGATTATGATATGCGTGGATATATCAGATTCTACTTTAAGTTTTCTCAGGAGATCCAGACCGCTCATCTTCGGCATCTGTACGTCCAGCAGAATAATATCATAGACATCTTTAATGGCCATTTTGAGACCGCGAACCGCATTGCCCGTATCTTCAATATGATATCCCTCGCGTGACAATATCTGACGGCATCCATCGCGTATCGATTCCTCATCGTCAATAATAAGTATTTTCCCGACTCTCTCAGCCAACCCTTATATCCTCCGCAGTTTCGTTCCGTTCAGGGCTATCAATCTCTTTCGCAGGGAGAAAAATAGAAAACGTCGTTCCCTGCCCTAGCTCGCTCTCCACATCGATAAAACCATCGTGTTTACGCACTATTCCATAGGCGATGGACAGCCCCAGGCCAGTCCCCTGCCCCGGATCTTTTGTGGTAAAGAAGGGCTCAAATATATGGGCTAGGTGGGCTTTCTCTATCCCCTTGCCGGTATCCGAGATAGTGATCTTGATGGTATGAGAACTGGCCAAAAGGCATATCTTCTCCATTTCCATGCTTTCCTCTGCATCAGATGGAAATCTGCTGATCAGCTTTGTCGCCACAGTCAGCTTACCACCTTCAACCATCGAATCGGAGGCGTTTATAAACAGGCTCAGAAAAATCTGCTCCAGCCGTAATCTGTCACCATTAACATGGGGAAGACCTTCCGTTAAGCTGGTTTCTATCTCTATCCCATGAAACATGGATTGATCTTTTACCAGGCGGAGAGACGTCCAAAGCACATCGTTTATATCAAGGGGCATCCTTTCACCCGAAGGGGTCCTGGCAAAATCCAGGAGGTTCTGAACGATTTCTTTACACCTGTTTGTTTGATATATTATTTTGTTCATATTTTCCCGTGCCAGGTTGTCTTCTGGAAGTTCCTCCAACACGAGACTGCTGTAAAGCAATATACCGCCGAGAGGATTGTTCATCTCATGGGCAACACCAGCCGCTATCTGTCCAAGGGAAATTAGCCGTTTTGTCTGCGTCAGTTGCTGGAAGGCTTTGTTGAGCCTGTCATCGCGATCCTTGAGTGACCTGACCATATTGTTGAATGCCTTGTCCAACACGCCAAAATCCGAGGATTTACTACTGGGCAATTGATAATCAAGATCACCGGTCGCAATTGTCTCCGCGGCCTGCTTCAGTATGCGCATCCTTTCCATAATGGTCTGTCCCATCCAAAACGAGATAATGAAGGCTATAATCATGCCGAGTGTCGTTATGCCCAGGAATATCCACATGGTAAACAGCTTCATGTCCCTGTATTTTGCCTCCAGTATTCCAACATAGAGCATCCCTATTATATTATTGTCTATATTGTATATCGGCACATATGAACTGAGATACCAGTCGTTGACGACAAACGCCCTTCCAACCCAGTCCTTGCCCTCTTCAACAACCTTTTCATATACCTCCCTGGAAACAACCGTACCGGTCGCCCTCTCGGAATCCTCCGTCATCACGTTGGTGGATATGCGCACGCCCCCCTGGAATATTGTGGCAAACCCCATATCACGATCCTTGTATTTTTCGTCGCGGAATACTGTTTCTGTTATCTTATCTACTATGGAATAATCTCCGTTAAGCAAAAAACCTCCGACGAGAGCTCCTTTGAAATCCCCATACGAGTCAAAGATGGGATAGGCCGCTCTCAGCACCATTCCTTCAGACAATTGTTTCTCTCCGGGCTCTATAGACCGGGGCGTTTCTACTACGGCTATCTGAAGACGCTCCGAAAGCAGGGGGTTCTCCCGACGTATCCACTCCAGAGGGATCAATTCCGTTGACGACAGGAGCGTTTTTTTAGCAAGACATTCCCGTACAACCGGATCCCACAAGACAGTATCTCCTTTGGCTGCGGGGTTGGAAGCCCTGTACAGCACAGTGCCTTTGGCATCCACTAGGGAAAGCATATCAAGACACACACACTCGGTTCTATACCCATTTTTCGCCTCCACTCCCGTGCGTATCAACCCCTTCATGTCTTCCAGCGCGAGCATATCGCCGGAAGAAATCACATTGCCAAGATGGGATCTTAACGCTATGCAGCGGACCTGGAATGTCAGCCTTTCCATGTTATGCTTATAGATGAGTCTCGCGGTATTTATATCCTGCTGCACCCTCCTCTGCGCCTCATCCATGGTATTTCTGTTGATTATTTTTATGCCGGCGAACGTAGCCACCATACCTGTAAGACAGGTGGCGACCAGAAATCCTAATACAAGGCGTTTTTGCAAGCTTTCTTTGAAGATATCTCGGAACAATTTTTTATCCTCATCGCATGGGTGGGAAAAGAAAACTTTACGCTCTCTCTGTGGGGCACAGAGAACTCACGCTACAGAATAAGTTACTTTCCATTATAACGACTGTCTGCGTGCAACGCACAGCCAGGCCTACGTGTCGGAATAGTGGAGCTTTCTACAAGTATGTCAATAATAATTGCTATCTTAAAAGTCAAGATTTATGTTCCAGGAAAGACAGGAAGAACACCACGGACAGCGATATCGGAAGGTTCGATGCTGAAGTTGCGGGGTCGTCACTGAAGATCTGGAAAAGGAAATATTCAGACATCTTATCCGTTATGGCCCCACCTCTACGCCATATCCGGAATTTCAACGTAGGCGTCGGGTGTGTATTTGCGTTCAAGTCTGCGAGCCATCATACTCATGCTGTAACAACAGATAAAATAGAGTACGGCAATCGTTGTATAGATTTCAAACGGATAGATCATAACCCGGTTATTAATCGTCTGGGCCACTGTAGTCAGCTCAAAAACCCCTATTATATAGGCAAGTGACGTATCCTTGAAAAGAGCTATAAACTGTCCAACGATAGCGGGGATCATCATCTTTAGTGCCTGCGGAAGGATCACAAATCGCATCGCCTTAAAATAGTTCAATCCCGATGCCGTTGCCGCCTCCATCTGTCCCGGGGGAATGGCCTTCACGCCGGCACGCACAATCTCAGCCAGATACGCCCCCGAAAATATTGTGAACGCTATCGTGGCACTCCAGAAAACATCCAACTGCATCCCTGTAATGATGGGGGAAAAGAAATATATCCAGAATATAACCATAATAAGCGGGTTACCTCGTATAAGCTCGATATAGAGGACGCTCGGAGTGCTTATCAGAGGGTTTTTACTCAGACGCCCCAGGCCTGCCGCCAGACCGATGGCAAAACTGGCCGTCAGCGCGATAAAGGCCAGGATTATGCTGAGACTGAGTCCCCCGAGGCCATAGAAGATTTCACCGCTCAATCCGTGCGGGAATGTCCATATCAGCAGCGAGCGAAAGTTATCGAATATAACGTCCCAGTTAAAACCGCAGATTCCGTATCCCAAAGCAATAAGCAGAACAAATAACAGCAGGAGAAACAATGCTTTACCTGCCATGGAAAGAATGCCGAATAAACGGTCAAGCCATTGAGCCCCGCTGGACATATAAGTGATTTCCACTTCCAGTGATTCATCTCTCTCCGGCCTCAAACACCGGACAACCCACCGCAGACCCCCAGCAACAGACAACACCAGAAGCAGAACAGGTCTTGCCATAAGACCAATTGTCTTATCCAGGAGACTCAATTCCTTCTCCTTCCCTATCTCCAGATGGTGGTTCACACTGTTCATCATCAGACTGATAATCAGGGAGAGGCTGAGGTAGATGACCGTGGCTGCAGTGGTAGCTTCAAACCCCCGGAAGGTAAAAGATTCAATTTGTTGCGCTTGCCAGCAGAGATCAGCGACTCCTATGGTCATGGCAAGCGAAGAGTTTTTCATATTATTCAGAAGCTCACTTCCAAGAGGAGGCATAATCACGCGAAAGGCCTGGGGCAGAATGACAAAACGCAATGTCTGAACTCTGCTCAATCCGGATGAAGCCGCGGCCTCCAGATGACCCTTTGGAATGGCCTGTATTCCCGCGCGCACTATCTCTGCTATGAAGGCGGTGGTATAGATACTCAGACCACCGGTAGCGGCTATCAGCTCATAGTTGTGGTCATATAAGAACTCACGCACCGCGTCCGGTAAACCCAGTGGGAAGGCAAAATACCAAAAAAAGAGTTGTACCAGGAGAGGCGTATTACGGAAAAATTCCACATATACTGTAGCGAACCAGTAGAGAGGCTTGAAACTGGAAAGACGCGCTATACCAAAAAATGTACCTAACAGAAGAGAAATAACGGTACTTATCAGAGAGATTTCTATGGTAATCAGGAGACCGCGCAGCAGCCAGACACCAAAGACCTCCTGGTAGGTGGGATTCATTTCCCAGAGCACAGACCAGTGAAAATCATACCTGAAGTCAATATTTGTGAAAAAAAGATATATGGCAAGGGCTATCCCGGCCACTATCACAAATTGTTGAATCTGGCGTTTCCAGGGTTCCGTCATTCTCATGTTCGCTTTCTAAGGGGAAGACAACGCACAAAAACTGCGGCCTGAGTAGTTCCCGGGCCGCAGTCCTCGTCACTCAAAACAAACATTAATTTTTATGGCCACATCTCAATCTTTTCAGTCATCGGGAAGTAATAGGGTGTATCAGCACCGTACCACTTGTTGTATATCTTCATATAGGTGCCGTCCTTCCACATATCCTGGATCGCAAAGTTGACAGCATCACGCCAGTCGCTGTCATTTTCGGGAAGTCCGATGCCATAGGGCTCATCGCTGAAGAAGTCGCCGACAAGTTCATATTTACCGGGTTCCTTCGCGGCATAGCCGATGAGTATCGTGCTGTCGGTCGCCCAGCCCGCAACCTTGCCCTGCTGCAGCGCCAGGAAGCATGAAGGCTCATCCTGGAAACTGATGACTTTGGGCTTCTTGTCACCCAGCGATTTTAAGAGATTGATGGCATTTTTCTCGCTGGTCGTGCCCTGCATGGAGGCCAGCTTCTTGCCCACAAAATCCTTGTGGCTTTTGTATTTGCCCTTTTTGGCCAGGATCTTCTCACCATCGAAGAAATAGGTGATGGAAAAATCGATCGTCTTATCCCGCTCACGTTTGTGGGTCATATTGGCGGTACTCATATCGATCCGCCCCGATGTCAGAAACGAAATACGGGTTTTGTTGTTCAGTTTGGTTTTTTCCATTTTGAGTTCTTTGCCCATTGACTGGCCGATACGCTTTACAACCTCCGAAGCTATATCAACATCGAACCCAACCCACTCATTCTTGTCATTAAAATACGCTGCGGGAATGCTGTTGTACATCAGACCCGCTTTGACAACGCCGGCTTCCTTGACCTTGTCATAGGTGGGGCCCGCGAAGCAGATACACGGGACAAGCATAAATACCACAGCCAGTACTACTACAGACTTCCATACTCTCTTTTGCATAGAATAACCTCCCTTGTTAAAGTAGTTAACAAAACACTCCCCGATACTGATACTTACCACTACAGGGGATACATCCACCTGTTAATGCTTTAGAATCTTACTCAAAAAGAGCTTGGTACGTTCACTCTGCGGACGATAAAAGAAATCGTCCGGTGTTGCCTCTTCAATTATCTGCCCCTCATCCATGAAGACTACCCTGTCGGCTACCTCGCGGGCAAACCCCATCTCATGTGTAACCACTATCATTGTCATGCCCTCACACGCCAGATTGCGCATGACATCCAGAACCTCGTTTATCATCTCCGGATCCAATGCCGATGTGGGCTCATCAAAGAGCATGATCTTGGGCTGCATGGCAAGACCGCGCGCAATGGCCACACGCTGCTGTTGCCCTCCTGACAACTGAGCAGGATATGAATAGGCCTTTTCGCGAATGCCCACTCTTTCCAGCTGTTGAAGACCAAGCTCCTCTGCTTCTTCCGTTTTGGTTTTTCTGACATTGATGGGAGCAAGCGTTATATTCTGGAGGGCAGTCATGTGGGGATAGAGGTTAAACTGCTGGAAAACAAACCCTATCTCAGCCCTTAAATGGGTGAGGTTTATCCGGTTGTCATGTATGGGTATGCTGTCAACAACAATCTCACCGTTCTGTATTGGTTCCAGCTTGTTTATACATCTGATGAGAGTACTCTTTCCCGATCCGCTCGGGCCGCATACGACAACCACTTCTCCCGTGGCTACATGAAAATTGATATCGTTAAGAACGTGAAGTTTTCCGAACCACTTATTCACGTTTTTAAATGTAATCATTAAGGAATGCTCCTAACGCATAATTTGCGGTTTATACTTCCCGGGGTTCATATTGTCAATAGCGAAAAGTTCAGGAATCATGTCTTGCCTTTTTATGAGTACATCCATGTCCTGATTATTGAAATCACCTGTACAAAAAGCTGTCCGCTTTGGCTATTGACAAAACGTTGTTATCTTACTATCCTGCGACAGCGTGATCGTAATCAAAATGCTTTGTAAAAACCTGTCACGAGAGCACGAAAGAAAAATAGAGGAATAAAGGTTTTTGAGAAAATGAAAAATCTGGACCCATCCAGGATAGCAATCATCGGACCCGGAAGACTCGGAACTGCCTTTGCCTACAAGTTCGGGCGCGACGAAAAAGATGTAACTATATACTATCACGACACTGAGATATGCAGAGAAATCAATCAAACCCATTTAAACCCCAGGCACCTGACAGACGATCTTGCGAGAATATCGGGGGGCATGGAAAACGTCCCCAGATTATCGGGGGTCACGGCAACAAATGACCTGGAAAGGGTTGTTGAGGAAAATGATTTTATCATACTTTCGATAACCATGAACAGGCTTCGGGAATTATTGGATTATATAAAACCTCTGATAGCGAAAAAGAAGGGCGGGACATGTCTGGTATCTCCGATAAAGGGACTAGCTTCAAATGAAAAGACCCGTGAACTTATAACACCATCTCAGATGATAAAAGGCCATCTCTTCGACCTTAAACACAAATTTGATGTTATCTGTATCGGAGGGCCGTTCTTCGATGTAGATATAGCGACAGGCAGACCGGTATGCGTGACTGTGGCGGGTGATAAACGCGCGGCAAAAACTTTCAATCTCAACTTTCTCAGACTGAACCGCAGGGAGTTAAACTCCTATTATAATTTTGATGTTGTAGGTATTGAGGCATGCGGCGCCCTGAAAAACATCATAGCGAACATAAAAGGAGCCGCCGATTGTTTGAACCTGGGAAGTTCTCTTCCCGGAACCATATTCGCGAGATCCGGCGTTGAGATAAGGTCTCTGGTAAAGTTACTGGGGGGAAGCTTTCAGGCATTTCACAGCCAGGCCGGTGTGGGTGACATGTATGTCACCGTTTCATCGGAAGCCAGCAAAAACTATAGATATGGCAAGTATTTCTATGAATTATTTGACGGCAATCCCATAGAAACAAGCATCAAGGCCCTGAAAAAGATAGATGGAACTCCGGAAGGACCAAATACGATAAAGAGCGTGCACAGATATCTGGAAAAGAAAAATATGTACAGTCCCCTCTTCCACTGCGCCTACAAAATATTTCACGAAGAGACAAACAGAGATGAAATAAGGGAACATGTCATACAGGCCTGTCAGTTTGATAAAAGAAGCAAGGAATACATAGGTCCCTTTTCAAAACTGCTGTACAGAATATTCCCCGGCATCTGGTATAGAAGAGATAAGGGGTTCCTGTCTAAGTTCGCCTTCCGGGGCCCGTCAAGGTAGTCAAAAAATTGTCCCGCTGGATGAGTCTGTGCGCATCTCTTTTTGACAATGGATTTGCGGCCAGTGTATGATCTTGAAATCGAACTATCAATATGCTAATCATGAGCCATGCCTGTTTATGAATACAAAGCCCTTGACATCAGAGGGAAAAATCTCAAGGGTATCATCAATGCCGAGAGCATGTCCACGGCAAGACAGAGACTGAGGGAGACCAGTCTTTTCCCCTTTGACCTGAGGGAAACATCGGCGGAAGAAAAAGACAAAATACCGGTCAGCAGGTCGGTCGGCGCCTTTCTTTTCAAGAGAGTCGGCCTGCGGGAAGTCTCCATTATGACAAGACAGCTTTCCACTCTGCTGGGCGCGGGTCTTCCGCTGGTCTCTTCACTGGAAGCGCTTATCTCCCAGACAAACAACCCCCAATTGAAGAAAACGCTGGCACAGATAAAGGAGGAGATAAATGAAGGTAGCAGCCTTGCCCGGAGTATCTCACATTACCCCGGAATCTTTTCGCAATTCTACATCAACATGGTAAGAGCGGGTGAAGCCTCCGGGGCACTCGATATTGTGCTGGAAAGACTGGCCGATTTCAATGAAAACCAACAAGCGCTTCGGGGAAAAATAAAGGCAGCCCTTGCCTACCCCCTGTTCATGTTTCTTATCGGTAGCGGCGTCCTCTTCTTCCTGACAACCTTCATCGTACCAAAGATTACAGGCATATTCAGCGAGATGCACCAGACACTTCCCGGAATAACCGTCTTTCTCATCTCTGTAAGCGGTTTCCTTAAATCCTTCTGGGCGGCAATCGTCCTGATCATTATCGGGATCTCTGCCGCACTGAAATATGTGTTTACGAAGACGATCAGGGGGCAGTATCTCCGAGACAGGATCAGTCTGAAAATACCGCTCTTCGGACCGCTGATTCATAAGATGGCCGTGGCGCGTTTCAGCCGGACCCTCGGCACGCTTTTACAAAGTGGCGTTCCGATGCTTACCGCTCTTTCCATAGTCAAAAATGTCGTCAACAACAGGCTGATTGCGGACGCCATTGCCGAAGCGTCCAGAGACGTTGAGGAGGGTCAAAGTCTGTCGACAACACTATTGAGGAGCAGACTCTTTCCCCCTATCGTCACCCAGATGATATCGGCAGGAGAACATAGTGGAATACTGGAGAAAATGCTCTACAAAATCGCCGACAGCCTTGAAAATGAGGTGGAATCGGATATAACAATGCTGACATCCATGCTGGAACCTGTTATGATTTTGGTTATGGGTCTGCTGGTTGGTTTTATTGTCATTTCCATACTGCTGCCGATTTTTGAGATGAATCAGTTGATAAGATAGAAAATGATTATCAATTTTAAGTTTTGAATTCTGAATTAAACAGGGGATAAATATGAAGAGAAATCTTAATAATCTGGGGTTTACCCTGATCGAACTGATGGTGGTGATTGTCATCCTCGGCATCCTTGCGGGGCTTATTGTCCCAAGAATAATGGGCCGTCCTGAAGAGGCACGACGGGCAAAAGCCATAATACAGATCGAAAGTCTGGAAACAACCCTGAAGTTATACAAACTGGACAATGGAAGTTACCCCTCCACCGAACAGGGTCTGCAGGCGCTGGTCGAGCCTCCGGAAGTGGGAAATCTCCCCGGAAACTGGAGAGAGGGTGGGTATCTGGAAAAGGGCAAGATACCGAAAGACCCCTGGAACAACGAATACATCTACCTGAGCCCCGGAACGCGTGGCGATTACGACATTATATCTTATGGCGCCGATGGAGAACCGGGGGGTGAAGGAAAAAACAAGGATATAACAAGCTGGGATGTTGAATAATCATAAGAGGAGACCGCCGGAGGCAAGGTCAAATGAAAAGGGTTTTACCCTGATCGAACTTGGTGTGGTCGTATTTCTTATCGGACTGATGCTTCTTATTGCCGTCCCGAGGGTACGGGATACGATGCTCGGTGGCGGTCTGGAAGCGGTCACAAACCACTTGGCTGACACGACGCGGGAGCTCAGAAGTGATGCGGTTCGCAACCAGATTGATTATATTATTCATCTGGATCTGGACAACAATCTTATCTGGACATACAGCGTGGATATGACGCCGGAAGCAAGGGGCGAAATGAAAAAACGCGCCTTCAAGCTCCCGGAAAAAGTGCAGATCATGGATATTTATTTCTCTGAGGAAGAAAAGATCACAGACGGTGAGGCAACAATCAGGTTTTCCAGAAAGAATTACACACAGCCGGCTGTTATACACCTTGCCGAAAAAGACCGGCGTCTCACGCTGGTCTTTGAACCCTTTCTAAACTCTGTCAGAACCTATGATAAGTATGTTGATTTTCAGGATCAAATAACTGGCAAATAACGGGATAAAACACAAGTTGTAATTGTCAGGACCCGTTTAAGACATCAGCGAAAGGCCGAAAATGGCCATATTACCCAGGATATGGATGGTTATGGGAACCAACAGGTTTCTTTCCTTCTCGTAGGCCACCGCAAAGAGAACTCCGCCTGTTATCTGGGGCAGTGGAATTCCGGCACCTGCGGGATGGACCAGAACAAATGCCAGCGTGCTCAGAGTTACGGCAACGAACACCCCCCACCGTCTGAAGAACCCGTATATCACTCCCCTGAAGAAAACCTCTTCCGCCACGGGTGACACAATACCCCCGACAAGGAAAAAGAGAGCTATCTCGCCCTGCCCTGCCGGAAGGCGGGTGTGTATCAGCGCAATGGGATTGATACCGAAGACAAACAGCGCCGCGGAAACAAGAAGCACAATTATCCCGAAACCGACCGACCAGATAAGCCCCCTTTTCAACCCGAAGATCACCCCGGAGATGGAAAGGCCTACGGAGGACACTCCCCCTTCCAGGATCAAAACTGTAAGCACAATAAAGATTGTCTCAAGAACGCGGGCAACACCCAGAAGGAATAACAGATTATCAGCCCCGCCGGAGGCCGCAAGCCCTGCTACCACCTCGATTACGACAATTGCCGCAAGAGATACAAGCACTGTCTTTATTTTGATTTTGCCTGTTTCCATCCCAAGGCCCTCAACGCCCTGTAGGCATACCACTGAGTATACCAGTCACCGGAGGCTTCAATCCTTCTTATGATTTCTCCTTCTGCAGCGGAGTTCCCCCTCCAGCCAAGGGCATAAAAGGCCATGCAAACCACATTCCGGTGCGGGTCATCCAGCAGGGCCAGAAGAGCGCTACCGGTCTCGGGCTTCCGGCTTTTACTCATGGCTTTTGCCAGCCAGTAACGCTCAGGTACGCGGGGACTTTTCAGCATTCTTTCATAGGCCTCGAAATTGCTCACTTCCATCCCCTTTCGCCCTATAAACTTCAGAGCCGCAACCCTGTCCTTCCAGTTTCCTGATTCCATGGCTTCGGACAAATTCCTTGCATCCACCACCCTGCCGCTGCCTGAGTAAAGCAGGATCAGAAGAGCGCCGCCGGTCAAAAGACAGAGGACAGAGGCCATAACAGAGACTCTCCCGGGGTTCATAAAAGGGGTCAACGCAAGTAAAAACAGCGCGCGCAGAATAATATACAGGATAACAGGAGACCCCGTCAAAAGGCAGAAAAAGACAAACTTCCGGAAGAATGAATACCTGTCGGTCTTCAGGGAAAAGTCCCTCAGTATGGGACCTGATCGGGAAAGAAAATCTTTCGGCGGGATTCGAAGAACCGCCTTCCCCCTGTTTTTGAAGACAAGTAAACCATCATTGCTTGATATCTCCAGATCGGCCTTTGAGTATCCCCTTATGGGAAGGTAGTCATGGCGGAGCAGTTTTTCTTTTACAAGGTTTGTAGCCGGACCCCCCCCGATCTCGTCGTGGTTGCATGTTCTGATCATTTTCTGATCGAGAGATTTGAAAGCCTCTGCGGGATAGAGGGTATAATTGTAATAAAAGTCGTTGATCCATTTTCCGGGAGAATCGGACAGGAGGAAACTGTCTCTGATATTCAGAAACACGTTGCTGCCAACCATAGGCACCCACATAACCGCCAGTAAAAGAAGGGGAATGATATGGAATAGTTCCCCCCATCGGGTTTTCTCCACGATCTGCTTCGGCATCCATTTCAGGGCGGCCGCGAAAACCATGGGAGGCACAAAAAGAAAATAGGAGGCAGTAGCGGCGCAGAAGCCCTTGAAGCTCACCAACACAAGACATCCCACCCATAATATCAGAAAAAAGCCCAAAGATAACCTGTTCCGGGAAAAACCCCGATCCCACATCCAGGCCGCGGCAAAGGCAAGGATGGAAAGGCCGGCGCCCACTGTCAGCGTGAAAAACAGGCCCCCGAAAAAGGCGGGGCCGAATTCCCCCAGGTGCACCATGACACGCCGGTTGGGCACCGCAAGATAACCGGCATCACCTATCGCCATAAGGGCACGATAGAGGCCGGCATTAGACAGATAGACCTGTATAGTGGCTATAACTTGAGCTGCAAATAGCCCCGGCAGAAGTATCTTTAACAATTTCATTCAGCTACCCATGTGGCATGCGCGTTGTGTTTAACCATATATTGAGCTTATACCATATTTATGCTCGCAATTGTCAATGTTCAACTGTAATCCCCTGTTGAAAAAACGGCCTGCCCTGTGGTAGAAATTCCCGATGGAGCAGAATATGATCGTCCGCACGCACAGGAATTCCGGATTCAGGGGATTTACCCTTCTCGAGGTTATGATCGCCATGGCCATCCTCGCCACAACACTCGTTGTAGTTTTTCAATCCCAGTCGCAGAGCGTATCCATGGCGGGCAGAGCAAGGTTTGAAACCACGGCGTCTCTTCTCGCCCAGAGCAAGGTGTCAGAGATCGAAGCGACGAGTCCTGAAAAGGTCGTCTCCGACAGCGGGGATTTCGGCGATGATTTTCCCGACTATTCATGGCAGGTGGATGTAACGGAAACAGAGCTTGAGAGCCTGAAAAAAATTGAGGTGAAGGTTGTAAATGAGAGGCTGACATCAAACAATTCTTTCCGGCTTGTACTCTACAGGTTCGCCGTTTACTGATGATTTTATTTTTAATAGGGACATCCATGATAAGTTTTGTCAAGGGGAAAACGGAGATTTCCCTTGACCTTCCGGATTGAAAGATTCCCGGCGGTTATTCTCGTTAATCTGCCTCAACTCGA
>JAFDAI010000120.1 GCA_019313905.1 Deltaproteobacteria bacterium
TGTTATCCTTGCAATCGGATATGATCTGGTACCTATTGAAAACAAAACCGAGTGGGGATACAAGAAATTCGACAATGTTATCACCGGTCTCGAGTTTGAGCGTCTCATCTGTGCATCCGGTCCGACCACCGGTCACCTGATCCGTCCGTCTGACGGCAAGACCCCGATGAAGATTGGTTTCGTGCTCTGTGCAGGCTCACGTGATAATACTGACACCGGCAAACCATACTGTTCAAGGTTCTGCTGTATGTATTCACTGAAGCATGCCCACCAGATCATGGAAAAGATCCCGGGTGCGGTACCATATATCTTCTACATGGATATCCGTGCATTTGGTAAGATGTATGAGGAGTTCTACTGGCGTATTCAGGATGAGGGTGCAAAGTTCATTCGCGGACGTGTTTCAAATATTCAGGAAGATTCGCAGACAAAGAACCTGCATGTCTTTGCAGAAGATACACTGCTTGGACGGCCGGTTAAATTTGAACTGGATCTTGTAATACTCGCTGCTGCAGTCCAGCCAGTAGCTAATGCAGAGAAGATCAGGCAGATGTTTGGTGTATCAAAATCGCAGGACGGATGGCTCCTTGAGGCACATCCAAAATTAAATCCCTGTGGTACCACAACAGCAGGTATATTCCTTGCTGGTGTCTGTCAGGGACCAAAAGATATTCCTGACACTGTGGCACAGGCAGAAGGTGCTGCATCTGCTGCAAGTATCCCGATTCACGTGGGTGAAGTCGAACTTGAGCCATACTTTGCACAGTGTAATGAAGATCTCTGTGCAGGCTGTGGTATGTGTACAAACCTCTGTCCGTACGGTGCGCTTGCACTCGTTGAGAAAGACGGGCGCAAGGTTATGGAAGTAACTGAGGCAAAATGTAAGGGCTGTGGAACCTGTGGTGGTTTCTGTCCGGGTGGTGCAATAAAGATGCAGCACTTTACATCACAACAGATTATTTCTCAAATAGATGCATTCCTCCTTGGAGGTGAAGAGTGATGTCAGACGAATGGAAACCAAAGATTATCGCAATCATCTGTAACTGGTGTTCCTATGCAGGAGCAGATCTTGCAGGTGGTGCACGTATACAGTACCCTCCCGACATCCGTGCAGTCCGTGTGATGTGTACAGGCCGTGTGGATCCGCTCTTCATTATGAAGGCGTTCCAGGATGGCGCCGATGGTGTCCTTGTTTCCGGCTGTCACTTTGGTGACTGCCACTATCTCGAGGGCAACTTTAAGTGTGCAAAACGTATGTTCCTTGTAAAGAACATCCTTAAAAATATTGGCCTTAATGACAACAGGCTCAGAATGACTTTCGTTTCTGCATCTGAGGGTGCAAAATGGGGTGAGGTCATGACAGATGTTGTAAATACCATCACTGAGCTTGGTCCAAGCCCACTTAAGGAGTTTGAGAAATAAGTGGAGATGAGGTTGTGCCAGAAATAAAACTAAACCTGATTACAGGTCGTACAATCCAGCAGGGCATTTCAATGGAACGCGGGAAGGAAAAAGCCGCGTATCGTGACGCCTGTGGGATTATCGAGATGGATTCAGAGGATTTCAAAAAACTGGGTGTATGGCGGAATACAAATGTCCGCGTTACCAGTGAATTTGGAACTGTTGTGGTAAAGGCCATTGAGGCAACTCAGGGCCCGCACCCGGGCCTGGGCTGGATTCCGATGGGACCATGGGCAAATATGCTTGTGAACCCCAACACTTATTCAATGGGTATGCCCACATTCAAGGGCACACCTGTTTCAGTGGATGTTGCCGGAGAAGGCGAACTGGTTCTGGATTCTATTGAACTGATTGAGAGTGAATGTCTGGGTGGTGAGGAGTAATGTCAAAGATTGTAACTGATGTCGTCTGTCCGTTCTGCGGCACACTCTGTGATGACCTTGAGGTCAGCCTGAGTGATGACGGCAAAGAGATACTGGAAATATATAATGCATGTGGAATCGGTGCAGCAAAATTTCTCCATGCACAGGCCAGTGACAGAATTACCCGTCCACGCAGGCGTCAGGAAGACGGTACCTGGAAGGAGATCTCCTACGATGAGGCAATTGATTATACCGCAAAAATGCTTGCAGAATCCAAAAAGCCACTGATGTATGGATGGAGTTCTACAAGCTGTGATGCACAGGGTGTTGGTGCAGAACTTGGAGAGGTTGTGGGTGCTGTCATGGACAATACTGCAACAGTCTGTCACGGTTCGACACTGATCGCTGTGCAGGATGTCGGTGTTCCCAGCTGTACTCTTGGTGAAATTAAGAATCGTGCAGATCGTATTGTATTCTGGGGATGCAACCCGGCACACGCACACCCGCGTCATATGTCACGTTACTCAATCTTCCCGCGTGGTTTCTTCACTGGTAAAGGTGCTAAGAGCCGCAAGATGGTTGTAGTGGATCCACGCTGTACAGATACAGCAAAGACT
>JAFDAI010000121.1 GCA_019313905.1 Deltaproteobacteria bacterium
ATATACATCCAAAAAATTAAAATAGGGCTGAAGCAGCCCTATTTAGTTCTTTTTATGCAATAGTCCCACTGCAGTCAACAAGACCGACAAGCTAACAAATAGACCAAATCCAGGCATTCCTTTCCCCTCAGTTGGTGTAGGAGCTGCGGTTTTCTCTGCTGTTACTGTAGGTGCTACAATAATATCTTCATCTCCGGTTTCTCCCATAATCTCCTTACCTGTTACAACAAATGGCGAAAATCCTGGTGTTTCAGCTTCAAATTGCAAGCTATTGTCATCCCCGGCAATCTTTCTGGTAACTAGCTTGTTCCAGTTATTATCGCTGTAACGATAGAGGGCTATTGAAGATTCATCGATATTGTTTTTAGTGATCCATGATTTATCTACTGTGAAAACAACAGTGACATCGGCGATATTCCTCCCAGTTGCCCATCCGGCGTTTCCGACCCATATGTTCAGGTTCTTATATACTATGTCTGACGGGGGATTATCTACCAATGCAGAGGTGTCTTTAAGCATCTCTACCTTCGTAGCAACTTGTCCTGCACTTTTCAGACTAGTGAATTTAACAAACTGCACTATGTTGTTTTCCAGTTCAAAACTGTAGCTAATATCAGAGTTTTGATTTACATATTGTCGGTCTGTTTCAGAAGATACTATGTTCTCGTACAGTTCGCCAGAAGTGCCTCCACCGCCACCGCCACCGCCACCGCTGCTTCTGCTGGGTGTTGGTGCGGCAGGACCTGTGTATGAGAGACTGCTGTTTGTGGCAGCATTGCTGGCATTATCGTAGGCGGTCACAGTTACGGTATTGGTTCCGTAACCTGCTGTTATGGTGCCGTTCCACAGCATTCCTGATTGATGTTTCAGTGAAGAGTTTCCTGTTGCGGTTACACTATAGATATTTGTATCTGTGACATTCACACTTACAACGATCTTCTGATCATAGCTTGGAGAGGTATCGCTCAATGATACGTTATGTATCACAGGAGGTATGGTATCAATAGTGAAATTGACCATTGCTGACCCCACATTCCCTTTCGTATCATTGGCGAACACAGTTACGTTATGAGTGCCCTCAGGCAGGGTGGGTAGTGTCACATCAAGCGTGGACGTATCAAACGTGGACGTATTGCCTGTTCCGTTTACATTATACCACCATGCAGTTATGTTTTCATTGGCAGTTACAGTTACATTAAGTGAAGTTGTATTTGTGTTGTAATTGTAGCCTTCCAGTGGGCTGGATATTGTGAGCGTAGGTGCGAAGATATCATCAACAGTAACAATTACTGTTGCATTTGTGGTATTGACGTTACCTGCTGCATCGATTGCAGATACATTGATCTCACGAGAACCGTCTGCACCAAGTGGCACGTTTGAAATGTTGAAGATGTTGGCTGAAACTGCAACAGAGTCAAATTTGATTGAACCATTGACATAAACCGTCACGTTTGTCGTATCTGCACTCGTCGTACCGTTTACCCATGTATATGCTGATGTTAATGTTTCACCATCTCCCGGCACATCTATTGTAGGTGCTGTTGGCGGTATAGTATCAATAGTGAAATTGACCATTGCTGACCCCACATTCCCTGCTGAATCATTGGCATACACTGTTACATTATTATCACCATCAGGCAGGGTGGGTAGTGTCACATCAAGCGTGGACGTACCAAGCGTGGACGTATTGCCTGTTCCGTTTACATTATACCACCATGCAGTTATGCCCTCATTAGCAGTTACATTGAGTGTAACTGTACTGTAATTGTGGCCTTCCAGTGGGCTGGATATTGTAAGCGTGGGTGCTGTAGTATCCATAGCAACAGCCACACCAGTTGTATCTGTTTCCAGCGCATTTCCTGCGATGTCAGTTATTGTGCCGTTATTTGTGGCATTATATGTAACTGTGACACCCCCTGAAGCAGCCATATCCGCCACGGTCAATACCACAAACTCATCTGAACCACCAGTAGCTATCTTACTTACTGTATAGGTCGTTGTATCACCAGTCTTGGTAACAGTGAAACCACCATCACCAGGCCCGAGAGCCGTTACAGATTCACTCATTGTAACGGTGATCTGCGTATCATTATCTCTTGCTACACTGATCAACGTTGGTGCTGTGGTGTCCGATGTTGCCTCACCAAGCACAGCGGTCGGCGCATTCGCTGCGTACTTGCTGCGGATGTACTGGCGGTATATCTCATCGCCGGACAGGGCGCGGTTGTAGATGCGGACTTCGTCGATAGAGCCGTTAAAGGGGTAGGTAGTACCGCCTCTCTTTCCTATAAAAACGCTGTTCGTACTGCCGACTGGTGTCCTTGCCAAATCCTCCGTATTTAAAGACTGGCCACCAATATAAAATGTGGCTTTATTCGGTGTTACTGTTCTGACAACTGCTACATGATACCA
>JAFDAI010000027.1 GCA_019313905.1 Deltaproteobacteria bacterium
TTTGTTGTTTATGGAGAAGATCTTTTTCATTTTTTTATCCATGGTTTTTCTTAGCAGAAAAGGGTTCAGGTTTTCAAGTTGTTTAGACAGGGATTCTTTGACCGATTCATGGATGTGAGGAGAGTTCATGATTCTCTGGTAAGGGGTTTTTGGAGGATCGTGGCGTTTGATGGTTTTGGAGCCGATTCTTTCTTTTGCGATGAGTTTTACGGAGGGGCAGAAGAAGTTGTGGGAGAGTCTCCATTCTTTGGTATAGAGGTTGTTGAGGGATGACACGACGTTGGGATTATCCAGGCGGTCGTATCCGATCCACTGCCTTATGTGCGTCCAGTTTTTCTGTTCGATATGGGCGTTATCATC
Organism: Deltaproteobacteria bacterium; assembly: GCA_019313905.1. Taxonomy (GTDB): domain Bacteria; phylum Desulfobacterota; class Syntrophia; order Syntrophales; family UBA2210; genus UBA2210. The sequence continues at coordinate 361 of JAFDAI010000027.1, forward strand.
TTTGTGGTAGGCTCTGCTTCTTGTGAACTGGATGGGTTGTTTTCTTTCGGTAAAGTGTCTCAGGAGGTGATAGTTGAGGAATTCGCCTCCGTTATCGCAATCGAAGCCGAGGATTGGGAACGAGAGGGTTTTTTCGATGTTTTTGATTTGTTCCAAGACTCCGGATTCTCCTTTTCCCCAGACTGCACGTTGTTCAGTCCACCCGGTAGCGATATCGACGAAATCTATGGTGTTAACGTACATTCCGGAGGTGGAATCACCACAATGAGCGACCGTATCGGCTTCGAGAAAACCTGGCCTGGATTCGTTCCACTGGTTGGTTTTGACGGGGATTTGTTTTCGTAGCAATGTGCCTGGTTTTGTGGTGGACCGCCCCCGTTTTTTGTATTGGATGCGGGTAGGGGCCAAGATACGGTCTATGGTTGCCGGTGATATGTTCAGGAGGGCTCGTGAGACGTCTGTGGAGAGTGTTTCAAACTTGATTATCATATCCGGGCATCCATATCGGGAGGATGGCTTTCAGCCGCTTTGAGCAGGGGAGATTTGCGGCAAGCCAGATCCGTTTCAGCGGTATGATGATCTCATCTTTCCGGTAGGTGGGCTTCGGCCCTCGTTTCTTCGGCTTGGGTTTGGTGAAGCGTTTGAACCCCTTGAGGACTCTTATGGCATGTTTGCGGTGACATTTGCAGGTGGCACAGAATTCATCCAAGATGGCGGTTTTTTCATTACGAGAGGCATTTTTATACCGCAAATGAACCGCCTTACGATACTCTTGCTTGGATCGTGGACTCATGATTATCCCTCCTTTTGGAAGTCGATGTTCGTTAACATCAAATTATGAGTCAACGATCCTTTTTATGCACCCCCTTGGGTAACATTTAATATGAGACAATTCGGGACCCTGAAAGATATTTGACGAACATATGCTTTTTGAGTATAATATTGTGTTTTACTGATAGTGGGAGGAAGATATGATCAGAGTACTGTTAATCGGAAACGGTGCCAGAGAGCATGTAATAGCTGAAACGGTAAAACGATCAGCTCACAATATTGCTCTCTTTTCCTGCATGAAATCCAACAACCCCGGTATTGCGTCTCTTTCAGAAGACGTGCTGACAGTAAGCTATAATGACCGGGAAAAGATCGGCCGGTTCGCAAGGGAAAACGGTGTAGACTTCGCGATAATCGGCCCGGAAGATCCCTTGAATAGCGGCATTGTCGATTTCCTGAAAAAGGAAGGCATCCCATCCGTGGGTCCGACAAAGAGCCTGGCAAGGTTGGAAACGTCAAAGACATTCACAAGAAACCTGCTGAAGAAATATGATATCCTGGGAAATCCCCGGTTCAGAACATTCTCCTCTCTTGAGGGAATCGAAGGGTTTATCGGCGGGCTTGAGGGTGTTGTTATAAAACCGGACGGTCTCACCGGCGGCAAAGGCGTCATGGTCCAGGGAGACCACTTTCAGACAAAGAATGAGACAATTGAACAATGCGGAAAGATCCTGGAGGAACATTCTTCAGTAATGGTTGAAGAAAAGTTCGAAGGTGAGGAATTCTCACTACAGTGCCTGTGCGACGGTATAACCGTTGTAGCCACTCCCCCTGTACAGGATCACAAAAGGAGGTTTGTGGGTGACAGGGGACCAAACACGGGAGGAATGGGTTCGTATTCTATGGAGGATCACTCCCTTCCCTTCCTGAAGAAGGAAGATGTGGCGGAGGGTCTTGCCATCACACAGAGAGTTGCAGAGGCAATCCACAGGGAGACCGGCGAATATTACAAAGGCATAATGTATGGCGGATTTATTGTGACAAGAGACGGTGTCAGGCTGCTTGAGTACAACGCGAGGTTCGGCGATCCGGAGGCAATGAATATTCTCCCTCTCCTGAAAACGGATTTTGTGGATATCTGCAGGGCTGTCATCGATGGGACGCTGAAGGATATGAATATAGAATTTGAGAGAAAGGCCACAGTCTGTAAATATATCGTCCCCAGGGGATACGGGCTTCCCGCAGATCACCCCGACGCAGGCTCCACCTCCTCGAAGATCGAGGTGTCGGACACAGAAGGTGTGAGATTGTATTACTCCTCTGTCGACAAGAGAGAAGACGGCCTCTATATGACATCATCAAGGGCGATAGGTATAGTGGGAATAGCCGATAGCCTAGACAGCGCCGAGGAGATGGCGGAAGGCGCGATATCATCGATAAAGGGCCCCATAGATCACCGGCCTGATATAGGAACAAAGGTACTGATAAACAAAAGAATTCAGCATATGAAAGAGATAAGGGGATAACAAAAGATGAGCAACAAGATAAAAAAGGTATTGATAAGCGTAACGGACAAAAAAGGGATTGTTGATTTCGCAAGGGAGCTGAAAGGGTTTGATGTGGAAATACTCTCCACGGGTGGAACGGCCGCACAGTTGAGAGAGGCCGGCATAGATGTCACCGACGTTTCGGATTACACAGGTTTTCCAGAGATGATGGATGGCAGATTAAAGACCCTTCATCCGAAGATTCATGGCGGTCTGCTCGCCCTGCGGAACAATGAAGGTCATGTAAAATCGGCTCTGGAGCATGGCATCGACATGATAGACATGGTCGTCATCAATCTCTACCGGTTTGAAGATACGGTGGGAAAGGAGGAATGCACGCTGGAAGATGCCGTTGAGAATATCGACATAGGAGGCCCCACCATGTTGCGGGCGGCGGCGAAAAATCACCGCTTTGTATCCGTTGTCACCGACCCAGAGAATTATCCCAAGATCATAGAGGAAATGAATGAGACGGGGGGCATGATATCCGAAGCGACAAACTTCGCTCTCGCGACGAAGACCTTTCAACTTACAGCACGCTATGACGGGGCCATCTCCAACTATCTTGGGACTATAGAAAAAGACGGGGAAACGAAAAAATTCCCGGACACCTTCAGCATGCAATTTGACAAGGCCCAGGACCTGAGGTACGGGGAAAACCCCCATCAGGACGCGGTTTTCTACAGGGAAAAGAATGCACCCATCTCATCCATATCATCGGCGAAACAGTTACACGGCAAGGAACTGTCTTACAACAATATCATGGACAGCGACGCGGCATGGCAGATGGCATGCGGGTTCGACCTGCCGACCGCGGTTATCATGAAACATTCCAATCCCTGCGGCGCGGCAACATCGGACGGCAATCTCAAAGACGCGTATATCAAGGCCATGGAAACCGACCCAGTGTCGGCCTTCGGAGGGATCGTCAGCTTCAACAGGTCCGTTGATATGGAAACGGCACAGGAACTCGCGAAAACCTTCCTGGAGGTTATCATTGCACCCGGTTTTGATAAAGACGCCTTTGATATATTGACCGCGAAGAAAAATGTGAGACTGCTGGAAATTCCGGCTCCATCCGGAACTCAATCGGCGGATCTCGATTTCAGAAGGGTCGCGGGAGGTCTACTCATACAGGAAAGGGACCCGGGCAGAGACGACATCATGAAGGCGGATGTGGTGACCAAAAAAACACCCACAAAAGAGGAATATCAGGCGCTCGACTTTGCCTGGAGGGCGGTTAAGAATGTGAAATCCAATGCCATAGTCTTCGCGACAAAAGACCAGCTGGTCGGGGTCGGCGCGGGACAGATGAGTAGGGTGGATTCGGTGCATATAGCAAAGATGAAGGCAAATCTGCCCACACAGGGAACCGTGCTCGCGTCCGATGCCTTCTTCCCCTTCAGAGATGGCGTTGATATGGCGGCAGAGGCTGGTGTTACAGCCATCGTACAGCCGGGTGGATCAATACGTGATGAAGAAGCGATAAAGGCCGCGGACGAACATGGCATAGCGATGATCTTTACAGGCAGGAGACATTTCAGGCATTAGAATTCCGGCAGAAAGGATTGATACGATCTGGCTAAGATCGTATCAATCCGGATTATATTTACACAGACAAAATGATATCCGTGCTTTTCGTTTGATTCCTACAGCGGAATATTGTTGTGTTTTTTAGGATGTCTTACTTCGACCTTATCCTTGAATGTCTCAAGGAGAGCCGCAACCCTTTTCCTTGTTTCCCTTGGCGCAATAATCTCATCAACAATTCCTAATTCTGCTACAAAATACGGATTGTTGAATTTCTTTTCATAGGCTGCCACCAATTCCTTGCGTTTGGCCTCCGAATCCTCGGCGCCGGCAATCTCCCTGCGGTAGATTATATTGCACGCCCCTTCCGCACCCATTACAGCTATTTGCGCAGTAGGCCAGGCCATAACATAGTCAGCTCCAAGAGATTTGGAACACATGCCAATGTAAGCTCCACCATAGTCCTTGCGAACATCCACGGTAATCTTAGGTACAGTGGCTTCAGAATACGCGTGAAGAAGCTTGGCCCCGTGTGTAATAATACCCGCCCATTCCTGCTCCGTTCCGGGCATATATCCGGGGACATCGGCAAAGGTTAGAAGAGGTATATTGAAAGCATCGCAGAACCTGATAAACCGTGCTGCCTTATCGGAAGCCTTGTAATCTAGGACACCTGCGGAGAACTTTGGATTATTGGCAATAACACCGACAGGTTTTCCCATAATCCTGATAAAGGCCACTGTGACACTCGGCGCCCAAAGCTCATGGGATTCAAACATCTCGTTATTGTCCGCAACTGACATGATAATTTTTTTCATATCGTAACCACGCGCTGCTCTATCGGGAACGATAGTATCCAGTTCCGGGCATTCTCTATCGGGACTGTCTGTACACTCTTTGACAGGCAGGGGGCTATGGCAACTATCCGGAAGATAGGACAACAAATTTCTCACCTTGTTGATACAGTCCTCATCGTTTTCCGTAGCAACGTGACAAACACCGCTTTTTGTCGCATGGGCTATGGCACCACCGAGATCTTCATGCGTAACTTGCTCGCCGATAACCGCCTTAATTACATCCGGCCCGGTTATATACATATGGCTGGTTTCTTTAACCATGAACACAAAGTCCGTAAGAGCCGGTGAATAAACAGCTCCTCCAGCAGTCGGTCCCATCATTACAGCGATCTGGGGGATATACCCTGACCCAATTGTGTTACGATAAAAAATTCCCCCGTAACCTTCCAGGGATGGAACTCCCTCCTGAATACGCGCTCCTCCCGAATCATTTAAGGCAATAAAAGGCTTTTTGGCGTCCATTGCCATATCCATAACTTTACATATCTTTTTGGCGTGCATTTCGCCAAGGCTGCCGCCGGAACTGGTAAAATCCTGGGAGGCCACAAAAACGGTACGGCCATTAACCTTGCCAAAGCCGGTAACAACGCCATCCGCCTTGATCTCTTTTTTGTCCATTCCAAACAGGGCAGAACGGTGCTTCACAAACAATTGTACTTCCTGAAAGGTGCCTTTGTCGAAAAGCAGATCGACTCTCTCTCGAGCTGTCAGCTTTCCCCTGTCATGCTGTTTTTGAACAGCTTTCTCTCCGCCCATGGTCAATAAATTGTCTCTTAATTCTTCAAATTCCCTGATTTTGTCTTCTGTAACTCCCATTTCTATCTTCCTTTCGTATTAATAGTTGTTATGCATACACATTCAGCCATATTCTTCATGGCGTTGGTTCTGTCAACCCGAAATCGTCACTTAACAGATAGAAAAGCACTCCCTCTCCGGCGTTTTCTGTCCCCGGGGAAAAAGTTTCACCCTGTTTTGATGCTTTCACACTTCGTTATTGGTAATTCCCTCCTTTTTCAGCTCGCCAATTTCTTCTTGAGAATATCCGAGAATATCTTTCAAAACTTCTTCCGAATGCTCTCCCAAGAGCGGTGCGGGTGCATAAACTTTCCCCGGCGTTTCAGACAAATGAATCGGAGAACCGGCAATTTTCATTCTACCCGCATGTGGCTGGTCAATTTCTACAAGCATCCCGCGATATTTGATATGTGGATCTTCACATATCTCCTTCATGTTATTGATTGGAGAATACGGAAGACCTGCTGTCTCAAAAATGGCTTCCCACTCCCGCTTCGTCTTCTTTGCCATTTCGACATCGAGAACAGGAATAAGTTCTTTCTTGTTTTTTGTCCTAAGGGGATTTGTCCTGAACCTGGGATCATTTGTCAAATCTTCCCTTTTTATTACTTTACAGTATTTGATCCACAGGGCATCATTTCCGATAGCCGCTATAATCCAGGATTTATCCTTTGTTCTAAAAGCCTGAAATGGAACAATAGAGGGATGAGCGCTTCCCAGGGGACAGGGAATTTCGCCTGTGAGAGTGTATCGGACAGAGGCGTTTTCCAATATACAAAAAAGACCATCTACCATAGAACCATCATAGTATTGTCCCCTGCCCGTCTTTTCACGATTGATTAATGCGGCAAGTATTCCGATGGCCGCCTGATGACCGGCAATTATATCCCCAACAGATGATCCCGCCCTGCATGGAGGTCCTTCTTCCGGTCCCGTGATACTCATGAGACCGCTGTAACCCTGGGCAACCATATCATAGGCCGGCCGGGTATCATAGCCGGGAAGAGAATCATGTCCGAAACCACAAATGGAAGCGTAAACAATTCTCGGGTTTATTTCTTTGATATCTTCCCAACTGAACCCAAGTTTTTTCATCGTCGTTGGTCTGAAATTCTCCACAATCACATCTGATTTTTTTATAAGCTCTGTCAGGATTTGCTTTCCTTTATCACTCTTCAGATCCAAAACCAGACTTTTCTTGTTGCGGTTGAGACTTACAAAATAACCGCTTCGGTTTTTATCCCGTTCACCGGCAAAAGGACCGAATTCCCTTGAATCATCCCCGTGGGCCGGTTCAATATGGATCACCTCGGCCCCAAGATCTGCCAGAAACATCGTGCAAGTCGGCGCTGCCAACACATGGCCTAAATCGACAACTCTTATACCCTCTAATGCCATCATAACCAATTTTCTCAATTAATTTGCGGGAATACCCGCTTTCCTCGCGGGCGACTATCTCAAAAATGTCGTTGCGTGTCAAGACGATAATGGACTCTGGTAACCGTTCACTCTTTACAATTATCGGTTCACGGTTGAAAAAGCAGAGAATTGAAATCAATATCCAAAATGCTTCAATCTTTGGCCCTTGCTCATCGTTTCGGCCAGTTAAACAGTTTTCTCTTAATCATAATCCTGCTCTTATTACAATCAGGTTTGAGAGCAAGGAAAAGTGGCTGCAACGATGAGCAAAGCCAGTCATTGCATAGTTTTATTGGGAAAACCGTGACCCGTTACGCCTTTTCAAATGTTAACCCCGACCCGTCGGGGTATGAATCAGCCTCAGGTAAAAGGAGATGCCCCCCCTCCCGAACAGGATTGACAAGATCCACATAAACCAACAGGGGAGGACACGACCTTCTCTGTCTTTTTCCTGCCACACCCTGGGCATTCTATATCGCTGTCACTATCACTCGCGAACCGGATTAATTCAAACTTATTACCGCAATCTTTGCAGATGTATTCATAAATCGGCATTTTGCTTCTCCTCAAAAATATTTTAGTATGCCTGTCCCCTCAGTTCATCGACATGCAGCGAGGCACTGTGCGCGGCCGTCGCCCCATCGCCGCAGGCGGTTACGACCTGTCTCAGGGACTTGCTGATGCAATCTCCACACGCGAAGATACCTCCGGCCGATGTCTTCATGTCACCATCTGTAATAATATACCCATCCTCGTTCAGATTGACAATTCCCTTGATAAAAGCCGTGTTCGGCACAAGACCGACAAAAATAAAGACACCATCGACAGGAAGCTCTTCATGACGGTCGGGTGTTTTGACATTTCTTATTCTTACCCCGGTTACACCACCCTCTCCCAGTATCTCCTCCACGGTGGAATCCCAGGCAAATGTGATTTTTTCGTTGGCAAAGGCCCGCTGCTGAAGTATGGCCGTCGCGCGCAGGCGGTCTCTCCTGTGAATAATAGTAACCTTCGAGGCAAATTTCGTCAAATAGATTGCTTCCTCGACAGCGGTATCTCCGCCTCCAATCACGGCAACTTCCCTGTCCCTGTAGAAAGGGGCATCACAGGTGGCACAGTATGATATTCCTCTGCCGACAAACTCCTGCTCTCCCGGTACTCCCAGTCTGCTCCACGCTGCTCCCGCAGAAACAATGACAGAAAGAGTTCGGTAGACATCGTTATCGGTGATAATCTCCCATCCTTCGACGTTTCCCTGTTCTTCTCTGTTTATCCGGCTCACCTGTTCCGGCCTGATATCCAGACCGAACGAGATTGCCTGCTTCTTGAACGTATCATTGAGTTCAAAACCGCTGATCTCAGGAATACCGGGGTAATTTTCTATCATATCAGTCATGGTTATCTGGCTGGCTTGGGCATTTCCTTCCAGCAACAGAACTTTCATATCGGCCCTGGCCGCATACAGCCCCGCGGTAAGTCCACCGGGCCCTCCTCCCACAATAATGATATCGTATGTATCTTCCGGTATGTTTATATCAGGCATGATTTACTTTCCTTTCCTCAGAAATTACAAATCCAGCTCGCAGCCATTCAAATATCCGGTTGTCAGGAATCGGTTTTCAGAACAGAAACTCTTTCATACTGCTTTCCGGATCGTTATTTCAAGTTAATCATATTCTATATTTTGTCAAGCATTGACCGTGCCTGAACCTGAAAGCGCTATTCCGAGTGGCACTTTTTTATCCTTTCTCCGCATTCACCCCTTGATACAACCGATGGCTCTGAGCCGTGCAACCTTCCTGGACAGACCGGCTCGATGGACAATGTTCACAACGTCTTCTATATCCTTATATGCGTCAGGCATCTCCTCACGAATTGTCTTTTTCCCCGCAGCCATAATCACAATACCCCTGTCAGCCATCTCTTTTACTATTGATCTGCTCCCGCTCTCCTTCATCGCCCTGCCGCGACTCATCACACGCCCGGCACCGTGACATGTACTGCCGAATGTCTCCTCAAAGGCCTTCTCTGCTCCCGCAAGCACATAGGATCCCGCACCCATATCCCCCGGTATCAGGACCGGTTGACCCACCTCGCGATACACATCCGGCAGGGCAGGGTGCTGTGGAGGCAACGCCCGCGTAGCTCCTTTGCGATGCACGCACACTTTTCTTTTCCTGCCATCTACAGGAAACTCCTCTATCTTTGCAATATTGTGACATACATCATAGACCAGCCGCATTCCTATTTCGCGTGGAGACATCTGCAGCGTCTTTTCAAAGGTCTGTCTGGTCCAATGCATCAGTATCTGTCTGTTCGCCCAGGCATAATTAGCGGCGCATGCCATGGCGGCCATATATTCCTTCCCCTCATCAGAGGCAATATACGCGCAGGCCAGCTGCCGGTCAGGCAGCGGAAAATCCAGCTTGCTGCTGCGCTTGACCATCCTCGCAAGATAGTCGTCGCATACCTGATGTCCAAAACCCCGTGACCCTGTGTGAATGGCGACGGCAACCTGGCCCTCGGCCATCAGTCCGAATGTAGAGGCAGTTTTTCTGTCAAAGATCTTATCCACAACCTCTATCTCCAGAAAATGATTCCCGGACCCAAGTGTTCCCAGCTGTCTCCTGCCCCTTTCAAGAGCCCGCTTGCTCACGCAGGAGGGGTCCGCCCCATCCATCCTGCCGCCATCCTCGATAGTCATCAGATCGTCACCGGAGCCGTAACCATGTTTCACCGCCCACCCGGCGCCTTCCCGCAACACCCTTTTTTCTTCATCCGGAGAAAGTTTAATGGAACCTTCAGATCCCACACCGGCAGGTATGTCCCTGAAAAGGGCGATAACAAGATCTTTCAGCCGGCCTCTGATTTCACCGAACTGGAGGTTTGTCGCCATCAGACGAACACCGCAGTTTATGTCATAACCTACCCCTCCCGGAGAAATAATCCCGTCCTCCATATCGAAGGCGGCAACACCACCTATGGGAAAACCATAGCCCCAGTGTATATCAGGCATGGCCAGGGAATGTTTGATGATGCCCGGAAGGTGTGCCACGTTGGCAACCTGCCTGAGACTTTCATCTTTTTCTATACTTTTCATCATCCGTTCATCGGCATAGATAATTCCGGGAACACGCATGCCACCCGTAGGGGGTATGATCCAGCGAAATTCGTCAAGTTTCTCAACTCTAATATCAGACATCAAAAATAACCCTCCCAATCCATCTCCCAGAGGTTTTTTTTATCTCCACACCGTGGTAGGTAACCGCCTTTATCTCGATATTAATATGGTGCCTTTCCCGCGAAAACGGTTCCCCTCTTGCTGTCCCCTTTATGTGAAAGTTGTCCATCCCGGAAATCACAAATTCTTTCAATAACAAGCCTTCACCGTTGTACATGTATAATATTTCTCTGAGAAAATTTACCAGAAGTTCCTCCAGATCGCCACCTTCAACAAAAATTCTTTTTTCTTTTTTTGCACGCACAAGATTTACATCGGTCATTATATCAAAAATGGCAAAGGCTGCATTGCAAAAGAGCTCCCTCTCATTTATTCCATATATCTCCACTCCCAGGTCGGCCGTATGGTCAAATATTCTGTAAGGTGGGAGTTTCGCCCTATCTCCATTTTTATTCATACCGAATATCCACCTTATCTACCCTTTCTTTAATTTCCCGTGTCATTACGATATCATCGGGCCATGGCCTGATGTGACCATCGGGAATGCCTTTCTTTGTCGCATCGATTAACACACCTTTTTTTAAAGGAATAATGTCACGTGAGGGGTCTACGTTGTTAAAGAGTTTCCAGAGGACGAGCGAATCATCGGCCAGATTGATGTCAACATCGTAAAGAATGAGAATGGTGTCTGCAAAGAAAGGTTCATCTCTCAACTTTTCTATAAAATACAGAGAACTTTTATGTTCGCTCTTGGAAATGTTGATCAGGATGAGGGGATGACTGGTTTCGAGGAAAAGAAGCCTCGGTACGGTAAATCCTGGATCTTTCCTGTGAAGCGACTCAAGTACGGTTTCTTTTTTCACCGTCTGCTGTTTCTTCATCGTGTTGTGTGGTTCTTCGCCGTTTATCCTGCGAGTGGCATCTATTCCTATCTTTGAACCGAAAAGGGGTCTCTTTGAGCTGTGGTCCAGTACGTCCAGTATCCCTTCAGATATGGTAACATCGTCGTGAAGATCAATGTTGTTAAGCAGGTATTTGATCAGATCTTCACCGTGGCGGAGATATCTCTCATCGTCGACAATGACGATTGATTTGGAGAAGCTCATCTGACCCATGCCCCATAAAGCGCTCATTATCTTTTTTGCATGATCGGGATATTCCTTATTGATGGCAACCACCACAATATTGTGGAACACACCTTCCCACGGCATCCAGTAGTCTTTTATCTCAGGTATGATGGTTTTCAGCATAGGCAGAAAAAGTCTCTCAGTTGCAAGCGCGAGATAACAGTCTTCCATCGGGGGACGACCTACAACGGTCGCACTGTAAACAGGTTTCTTCCTGTGCGTGATAGCTGTTACATGAAAAACCGGGTATTCGTCCGTCAGGGAATAATAACCGGTATGGTCACCAAACGGCCCCTCAAGTCTTGTTTCATCAGGGTCTATATATCCCTCCAGAACAATTTCGGCTTCGGCAGGCACTTCAATATCCACGGTAACGCCTTTTACCATAATTACAGGAGATTGCCTTATAAAGCCTGCGAGTATCATCTCATCCACGTTGCGTGGCAGGGGAGCGGTTGCCGCGTAGGTAACTGCGGGATCAGTCCCTATAGCTACCGCTATTTCCATCCTTTCCCCCGCATTTTTGTATTCGGCAAAGTGGTGGGATGCGTCCTTATGTATGTGCCAGTGCATACCTGTTGTGTTTTTGTCATAAATCTGCATTCGGTACATCCCGGTATTTCTCTTCCCATCGGCAAGCCCTTTTGTAAAAACCACGGGCAGGGTAATGAATCTTCCTCCGTCTTCCGGCCAGCACTGGAGCACAGGCAGTGTGTTGAGGTCGACATCTGCACCTGTTATGATGACCTCCTGGCAAGGGGGATTTGCAAGTTTTTTTGTCCTTGGGATGTACTTTGCGTATGAAATTATTTTTGGAACGAAGTTCAACTTCTCAAAAAGAGAATCCGGAGGAGACTGGTTTAAGATCATTTCGAGTCTCCCGCTCAAATCATCGAGCTCGCTGCAACCAAGGGCAAGACCAATCCGCTTTTTGCTGCCAAAGGCATTTGTGAGAACGGGAAACTGTGAGCCCTCCACATTTTCAAAGAGGATGGCCTTTCCTCCCTCGGAACTTTTTGAAAAGCGATCGGTAATCTCTGTAATCTCAAGTATGGGAGAAACCGTCCTGTGAATCCGGACCAGTTCTCCCTCTGCGTCAAGTTTTGAAATAAATTCGCTCAGGTTTTTATAGCAGGCTTTCATCAGTCTCTTCCGATTAAGTTACGGTTATTTCTTTCCCCTCCATCTCACGGCAAATTGATAATCAATCTTCAGATGATCCAGCACTCTGCTTGTCATGAAATTTACAATATCTTCGATTTTCTCAGGGTGGTGGTAAAAACCGGGGGATGCGGGCATAATAATTGCTCCTGCCTGAACGGCTTTGACCATGTTGTTCAAGTGGATAAGGCTAAGCGGTGTTTCGCGTGTTAAAAGTATGAGAGGGCGTTTTTCCTTGAGTGTCACGTCTGCCGCTCTTTCTATGAGGTTTTCTGTATAACCGTTCGCAACTGCCGACAGACTTTTCATCGAGCATGGGATAATCACCATACCGCCGACATTAAAAGATCCGCTTGCAACAGAAGCAAAAAGGTCATTATTGTCATGAATGATTATTCTGGCTTTCCCCGTCTTTATTATTGAGGAAATTATTTCATCAAATTCCCTGCTCTGCTCGTGTTTGAACACTTTTAGCGCAACTTCTGAAATAATTAAGTGAATTTCTCCCGGCAACAGACTAAGCGCCTCAATTAAACTGATGGCATAAACCATCCCCGAAGCCCCCGAAATCCCTACTATTATATTGTTATTCATAATATACTCCTCAACAGTTCACTCATAGACATCGCGAAAAAGACCATAACAGAAATGATACTGTTTACGTAGTAAAAAGCAACGTTGACATGCGACAAATCGTCCGGTTTGACCAATTTGTGTTCAATGATAAACAGCAACGCAATGATTCCCATAAAGAACAGATAGACTGGATGGAGGTGAAAGAGCCAGTAAATGGATAGCAGCAAAAACAGACTGGCTACGTGTAATACAGAGGAAATCCAAAGCGCATTTCTGACGCCGAATGCAACAGGGATGGAGTAAAGCCCCTCTTCCCTGTCAAAATTTACATCCTGGCACGCGTAGAGAATGTCAAATCCGGCTATATAACAAAGAAGTGCAAGACCCAGAACGGCTATTTTTAGGGAAAAGACACCTGTCAATGCAATCCACACCCCCAATGGAACCATCCCGATTGCTATGCCCAGAACAATATGGGAAAAAAACGTAAACCGTTTGGTATATGAGTACAGAAAAAGGATGCCCAAAACCGGAAAAGAAAACCAGAAGCAAAGCCACGATAACATGGCGGACGAGATGATGAAAACAAGCGACGATGCAACTATAAATGACTTTGCTTCTCCTCTTGTTATTATACCGGCCGGAAGATGTCGTTCAGCTGTTCTCGGGTTCTTCCTGTCTATGGCAACATCGACAAGACGGTTAAACCCCATGGCGGCGGACCGGGCACCAATCATAGCCACGGTGATCCAGAATATCCCGGAGAATGTGATCCGGGTATGATTCCATGCAAGCGCCACGCTTGCAAAGGCAAAAGGAAGCGCAAAGATGGTATGGCTGAACTTAATCATCCGCAGGTATACCCGTGCCTTTAACAGCACCTGAGTTGCCTGTTGCTCTTCTTCACGTTCGCCTGCATATTTCCAGGCACACACCTTCCTTTCCATTCGTCTGAAGGTTTCAAACAGGATGAGTCCTAGCGTGCTCATACCTATAATACCCACGAATATCTGCGTGTATTGAGCCTTTGCCCACGAATTCATGATCATATAACCGAGCCCTGAGGTTGTTGCAAAGGACTCTACAAAAAACAGCACAGATATGGCTGTACCGGCGCTGATGCGCAGAGCAGTGAAACTGTATGGGAGCGCAGCCGGAAACACCACTTCTGTTAGGATACTTCTGTCGGTTGCGCCCATGGAACGCATCGAATCGAAATATTTTTCATCTATGCCTTTAACGCCATCTCTCACCGCCACAAGTATCTGGAAAAAAAGGATCAGACTTATCAGGATTATTTTTGACAGATCGCCCAGGCCGAACAGGAGAAGGATAAGGGGGAGAAGCACCATCTTAGGTACAGGATACGTCATAAATATCAGTGGAGACAGCGCCTTGTCCATGTGTCTATTGTAACCGATAAGAACCCCCACGGGGAAAGCCAGACACCATGACAGAACGATGCTTACGATTACCCTGTAGGCGCTGATGCCGAAATTCTGCCAGAAGGTACCGGTTAGACAACTCTGAAGAAAGGCTTGGAGTGCCTGTTCAGGCGTAGGAAGTACGGGGGATGAAAAAGCCATGGCGGCGAGCTTCCACAAAAGGACGCATAGAATGGTGGAAAGTATATACCCTGAAGTATTATGCGTTACTTTCATAGTTCGATAGCTTGCCTTACATGTGTGCAAGTCGAAAAGAAATCTTTCTGGCTTCGGTAGGAAAGGTTACCTGCATTGGCATTATTAATAACAACCTTTACAGTTCCGGGTCTGGGCCCCATAACCAGGATTGTCCTGCCAAGGAATACCGCCTCCTCAATACTGTGAGTTACAATAATCATGGTAAGCTCTCTTTCCCGGCATATATCCAACAATGTGTCTTGAAGTTTCTCCCGCGTAATTGTATCCAACGACGAAAAGGGCTCATCCATCAACATAATTTCGGGCCTTAAGGCCAGCGCCCTTGCTATTGCCACTCGTTGCTTTTCCCCCCCGCTCAACAATGCCGGATAAGAATCACTATGTGAGCCCAGTCCCAGGTCAAGAAGAAGTTTTCCGGCTATATTGTCCTGTTCTTCTTTTGATATCTCATGTATCTTCATGCCGAGACAAACATTCTGCCTGACCGTTTTCCATGGCAACAAGCCAAAATCCTGGAGCACGAAGGCCGTTGTCCTCAATGGACATAATACTTGCTTTCCCCTTATCCGGACCTGCCCGGATGTGGGGTTTATCAAGCCGGCAAGTATATATAACAGTGTTGTCTTGCCACAGCCGGATGGGCCGATAATGGCAATGGAATCACCTTTGCTGGCAGAAAAGGTGACGCCCCTTAGCGCATATGGGGCGTTTTCATCAAAGCTTTTACTTATCGATTCGACGTCAATCATAATCCTCTTGTAGAAATTTATTTGGCCCAGACAATTTTGTCATAGGCTAGACGCTCTGATATCAGATTCTTTTCGAAAAGCCACTGCTCAACCCTGTTGATATCGTCATGTGTTGGCAGAACAACGTCCGGAAAGGGTGGCAGGCGATATTTATCCTTCAATGAAGCAGGAAACCGAGTCTTATTCACTAGGATATCTTTGAAGAAAGATGGTTTTGAGTTTATCATCTTTACGCTCTCGCTGTAAGCATCTAAAAATCTCTGACCAATTTCAGGCTTTTTCTTCAGGATTCTCTCCTTAATGGCAATTATGGTGGCAGTCGTGTCTAGGTTTCTGTCGTCTGCGATAACAACAGCACCACCGGCCACGGCTTTCGATACAAGAGGCTCGGGAAGCAGGGCCAGTTTAATGTTATTCGCCATAAGCATCTGGTAGCGTATTGGAATTGCCCTGACCTCCATTTTTTTTATTCTGGAGCTGTCTATTTTTTCTTTTGAGATCATTTCATCAAGAAAGTATTCTATGATAGAAGCCTCTGAAATTGCTATATCTACATTCTCGGTTTGTGTAATGCTGTTGATGCCGGATTTCGGTCCTGCCAGAAGCGCGAACATACGGCAGGTACTGTTTGTATGATAGGACTGCGTGACTACCCTTAAGTCCTGCCCGCTATTATTCAACAAAGTTACACTTATAAGATCTCCGAAATAACCGTCCAGTTTTCCGCTTGCAAGCGCCGCATCCCTCTCAATTGCGCTGTTGAATGGCACCAATACCACATCCAGATTGTTTTTACTAAATAGGCCCTTTTCATCGGCAACAAAAAGCGGAAGGGTATCTATCACCGGAAGTATGCCCAAACGCAGCCTGGGCGTTTCCTGGCAAAAAAGGGACGAAGGCGCAAATACCATGATAAAGGCTAGCATGAGAATTATTTTTCTTGTCATTTTTGTCTCTCCTGTGTGTAAAATGTGTCGATTCCGGCGAAAACGGCCATCTGATTACAAAATAAGGTTTTTCTCTTTTTCTTTTCCATTCATCTAAATTCCTTTTGCGCCCTGCTCAACATGGCTGGGGGAGACATGGAGGAGCACTTCTCAAAGCAGGAACCTTTGCTTTTATGTGAGGTCTTCAAAAACGACGATGTGGAGCTGGCAAGAATCCGGGAATGGCCCGGTCAGCTTGCCAGAGTTGTAGAAGATACAGAAATTGCGAAAAGGTCATTCTCGGATGGGAATCAATTAATGGTGCTAATCCCCCAGGAGCCCCTTTATCTTGCCCTTCAAAGCATCGGCTTCTTTCTTGACACCCTCTCCCACGGTTCCGGCTTGCTCTGTTATGCCCTTTCCTACTACATCAATATTTGAACCCAGTTCCTTGAGCTGGCTGTTAAGGATATTCGTAACGTCAGGGGAAACGATCTTCGTGTATAGTGTTGTAAATATCTCCTTAAGTACCTCCGCCGGTGACACACCCCCTTCTTTTTGGCCTATGTTTCTGAGGTGTATATCGGGTAATGGTGAGGATATCCCTTCCCCCCCCCCCGAGTATGGATGTAACCAGTTTGATTTTCCCGTCCCTGAGTATGAAATCTTTTATTATTATCTTTTTCCCCTTACCTTTTCCCCCGGATTTTTTTTCTGACGCTTTTTCCTTTCCAACCACCCTTTTTATATTGTTCAGGATGGTCTGAAAATTGTCTGTCCCTCTCATCTTTTCATAGGTAATTTCAGGGGCAACCACTTCAATCTTTTCAATTATGATGGGATCTTCGAGCAGCGATTTTTCATTCATATCAATGTAAATAGATTTAACCGTCATGGCTTCCGGGGACTTGAATTTAGCCGGATTCCCGAGATAGAATTTCTTTATTTCGGCTTTTGCGGACAGTAGAGAAACATCCACATCCGACAGATGAACATCTGTCTTTGTTATTTTCGGCCCATACGTGTTGACAGCTGTTTTTATCACGGGACCGAGATTCGAGAGAACCACTACAAACAAAATAGCGACAACGACAATTACAACGCCTGCGATTATCATCATCCATTTTTTCATGATTTGCCCCCCTTAATTTTGATGCATTTGTAAAAAGTCTTTTCGGAGCGAATCCAAGCATTTTGGGAAAAAGATGCTGGTAGTGACCGGCGTTAAGAAAATCTAACTGTTTGAGTGCACAAGCACGAGTTTTAGGTTTTTAGCCAGACAATAACAGCATCCCCAAAATGGTTTTGAGCGAAGAAAACTGACTTTTTACGAGTCTGTCAATTTTATGCTCTGTAACAAGTCAAGTGTACGTTTGTCATTTTTCTGAACTCTTTTACAATCTAAGCCACTCTCCTTTCCGCCTCAGGCACTCCAGCAACGTAACCCATCCCTATGATATTCCCCGGATGGGGTAACCGGGCCGCCTGCGTCAAAAATCAAACGCCTCCGACTCCTCACCGGACAACTCTTCATCCATATCAGGCTCTTCTCGTTCCACCCTTGCCAATCCTACAAGCGTCTCTTCGTCGTCCAGATCTATCAGCTTGACTCCCTGGGTACTGCGGTGCAGGAGTGAAACTTCATTAACACCAAGTCGTATAATATTACCTGTATTACTGATCAGCATAATATCCTCATCGCCGGTAACCTGTTTTATGCGTGTCACAAGTCCAATCTTCGATGTGGTCTTGAGATTAATAATGCCCTTTCCACCCCGTGATTGAAGACGATATTCCGAAATCTCCGTTCTCTTGCCAAATCCATTTTCCGAAACGGTCAGGATGGAATTGTTGTCACTCAACACCTCCATACCAACCACTTCATCGTCGGCTGCCATCCTAATCCCGACTACACCACGGGCCGTTCTGCCCATGGCACGAACCTTTTTCTCGTTGAATCGGATCGCGTTTCCTTTCCTGGCACCCAGGAAGATATCCTGGTCTCCGTTGGTCTGTTTGACATCAATCAGTTCATCTCCCTCGTCAAGGGTAAGCGCGATTATACCGCCGGTCCTGGGGTTGGAATAGGCAATAAGGTCTGTCTTCTTGATAATTCCCCGCCTAGTTGCCATTATAACAAATTTGCCCTCTACAAACTCCTTTACAGGAAGAACCGCCGTAATCTTCTCATCCTTTGATATTCCTATGAGATTGACTATCGCCTTGCCCTTTGCAGCTCTTCCGGCCTGAGGAATCTGGTATATCTTCAGCCAGTATACACGCCCCAGGTTGGTGAAAAACAGGATATGACTGTGTGTCGAGGCTATAAACATTCTCTCAAGAAAATCGTCCTCTTTTGTACCCATACCAACTTTTCCACGCCCGCCACGATGCTGACTTCTGTACAGACTCACCGGATTTCTCTTTATATAATTCTGGTGTGATATGGTAACAACCATATCCTCTTCCACAATCATATCTTCAATCCCTATATCCGTACTGCTCAAGACTATCTCGGTCCTCCTGGCATCTCCATTATCCTCCAGCTCCGCTATAATGATATCGAGTATCTTCTGGGAATCCGCAAGTACGCCTTCCAGCTTTTTAACAAGAGCCGATATCTCAATATGCTCCTCCCGTATCTTGTCCCTTTCCAGACCAGTCAGTCTCTGCAGCCTCATTTCCAGGATTGCCCTGGTCTGCTTTTCACTCAGGCGGAATCGTGCCATTAACTCTTCGGATGCCGTTTTCGCGTTTTGCGACGCCTTAATAACGGCAATGACTTCATCTATATTATCAAGAGCTATGATAAGCCCCTCCAGGATATGCAGTCTCTCTCTGGCCCTGGACAGATCAAACATCGTTCTTCTGGTAATCACTTCTTTTCTGAAGTCAATAAATTTACCAAGGATTTCCTTAAGGTTCATAATCCTTGGCTGTCCCCTGTCAATGGCCAGCATGATTATGCCGAATGTTGATTCCATCTGGGTGTGTTTATAGAGTTGATTGATAATAACCCCGGATATTTCGTCTCTTTTCAGATCTATTACTATTCTCATTCCTTCTCGGTCTGATTCGTCCCTTAGATCAGCTATACCGCTTATCTTCTTTTCCTTTACCAGATCGGATATTTTTTCTATAAGATTTGCCTTGTTAACAAGGTAAGGCAGTTCTGTAACGATAATACTCTCCTTGTCATTTCTGGCGTTTCGTTCAATGATGGCACGTGCTCTGAGCTTGATGATTCCGCGCCCCGTGCGGTAGGCGGAAACTATGCCGTCTCTGCCATTGATAAATCCGGCTGTGGGAAAATCGGGGCCCTTGATGAACGCCATGAGATCGTCAACCGAAAGCTCGGGATTATGGATAAGTTCAATTATCCCATCGGCAAGTTCGGTAAGGTTATGGGGGGGGACATTGGTTGTCAAACCGACCGCTATTCCCGACGACCCGTTGAGAAGGAGAGTGGGAATCCTGGCGGGAAGAACCACCGGTTCCTCAAGAGACCCATCGTAATTCGGAATAAAATTGACGGTATCCTTATCAAGATCCGTGAGAAGCTCCTCCGCCATCTTCTCCATCCGGATCTCTGTATAACGCATGGCGGCCGGCGGATCTCCATCAACAGACCCGAAATTTCCCTGACCGTCAATGAGCGGATATCTCATGGAGAAATCCTGTGCCATTCTGACAACGGTATCATACGCAGCCGTATCTCCATGAGGATGATACTTACCTATAATATCGCCTACTATTCTCGCAGATTTTTTATAGGGTCTGTTCCACCTGTTCCCAAGCTCAGACATGGCGAATAGCGCTCTTCTGTGAACCGGTTTCAGGCCATCCCTGATATCGGGAATTGCGCGTCCCACAATTACACTCATCGCGTATTCCATGTAGGACTTCTTCATCTCAGCTTCTATCGTTACCGGTATGTTCCTCTGGAACAACTGATCCATAATTTCTAAAAACCTTTCTATCTATTCAGGGTGTGTGTTCAGTGGTGGGAATCCTCTTAATTATCCCTAAAACTATACATCCAGATTTGAAACATTGAGTGCATTCTCAAATATAAAGTTCTTGCGAGGCTCGACCTGATCCCCCATAAGTGTCGTAAAAATTTCATCTGCGGCCACGGCATCTTCCACCTTAACCTGAAGGAGTGTCCTCCTTTCCGGATCCATCGTCGTTTCCCAAAGCTGTTCCGGATTCATTTCTCCCAGACCCTTATAGCGCTGTATGGACATTCCTTTTTGCCCTGTCTGAATTATGTAATCTATCAGCGATCTCATGTCCCCAACCAGTTTGTTGCCTTTTTCGCCATCAACACCTTTTTCTACTACTGTATAGGGAGCTTCACCGAGAGGACTTATCTGGCTGATATGAACCTTGGCCTCGGCAAATTTCGGCATATTAAAGATATCCTTATCTATCCAGGTTGTATGATCCTGCCCATTCCTCTTCAGACTAAAAAATAATTTATATCCACCATGTTCCACATCTTCTTCCGTCCAGTATGAACTAATTCTTTTCCCAACGGCATTGCTTATTCTTTTGCCTGTCTTGGAAAGCATACCATCGTCCATGAAATCGCTTCTGGAAAATACCGGGTCTCCTGCCAGCAGTCTGATAATCTCTTCGTCTTTGCCGCTTCTTTGAAACTTTTCCAGTATGGTATCAAGCCTTATCCCTTTTTTTATAAGGCCCAGCAATTTTGTGCCTGTTATAATATCACCCTTTCCTGTAGCAACCTGAGCCTTTTCCACCCCATTTTCCAGGATATAATCGTTCATCTCCTCTTCACTGTTTATATACCACTCCTTTTTTTTCTCCATTACCCTAAAAAGGGGGGGTTGAGCGATATATAGAAAACCTCTTTCAACCATTTCACGCATATGCCGGAAAAAGAACGTTAAAAGCAGGGTCCTGATATGGGCACCATCAACATCCGCATCTGTCATGATGATAACCTTGTGATAACGAAGTTTGCTGATATTATAATCTTCCTCTCCAATACCGGCGCCCAGGGCGGTGATAATAACCTTGATCTCGTTATTGTTGAGCATCTTATCAAGCCTTGCCTTTTCCACATTCAACACTTTCCCCCGCAGGGGCAGAATGGCCTGATTTTTCCGGTCTCTTCCCTGTTTCGCGGAACCACCCGCTGAATCTCCCTCAACAATATACACTTCACTCCTTGCTGGGTCTTTCTCCTGACAATCCGCCAATTTCCCCGGAAGTGAGGTAACTTCGAGCGCACTTTTTCTCCGTGTCAGTTCCCGGGCCTTTCTCGCGGCATCCCGTGCCCGTGCCGCATCAATCGACTTGGATACTATCTGTCTTGCAATAGCGGGGTTTTCTTCAAAATAACTTCCAAGCTTGTCATACACTACCGCCTCTACCAGACCTTTTACTTCACTATTACCAAGCTTGGTCTTTGTCTGTCCTTCAAATTGAGGTTGTTTTATCTTAACACTTATCACACAACCCAAGCCTTCTCTGACATCTTCTCCCTTTAAGGATGTTTTTCCGTTTTTTGCGATACCGCTGTTTGTAAGATAGTTATTTATCACCCTCGTAAGGGCAGATCTGAAACCTATAAGGTGTGTTCCACCCTCCGTGGTATTTATGCTGTTTGCATACGAAAAAACATTTTCCATGTAACCCTCGTTATATTGCAGGGCCAATTCTACAGAACAGTCATCCTTTTCACCGCTGATATATACAGGCTTGTTGTGGAGATTTTTTTTGTTTCTGTTTATGTACTCAACGAATGAAACTATCCCCCCTTTATAGAAAAATTCATTTTTTTTATCTGTTCTTTCATCATCAACAACTATCCTGATTCCTCTATTTAAGAAGGCAAGCTCTCTGAGTCTGTTTGAAAGAACATCGAAGCTGAAATCAAGCTCTTCAAATATCTCTGAATCCGGCATGAAAGTTATCTTTGTTCCATTTCTCTTTGTCTTACCAATCTCTTCAAGGGGATGAGTGGGAATTCCTCTTTTATAAGACTGTCTGTACACCTTGCCTTCTCTTCTCACCTCCAGTTCAAGATATTCAGAAAGGGCATTGACTACAGAAACGCCTACTCCATGAAGTCCACCCGATATCTTATAACTGTCGTTGTCAAATTTCCCCCCCGCATGAAGTTTTGTAAGTACCACCTCCGCCGCAGACACTTTCTCTGTCTTGTGCATACCCACGGGGATGCCCCTTCCATTATCTTCCACAGTTACACTGTTATCTACCCTTATCTTGACATGTATGGAATCACAATATCCCGCAGACGCTTCATCCACGCTATTATCCACAACTTCATACACCAGGTGATGGAGACCATCCCTGCTGGTGCTGCCTATATACATGGCAGGCCTCTTCCTGACGGCCTCAAGTCCATCAAGAACTTTTATACTATCCGCACTGTATGACGTTTTCACTAATCTTTACTCTAATCCTTTCTCAATTTTACAGGCATTACTATACACATGTAATCCTTGTTACCTGTGGATCCTATAACCCCGGGGCCCTCATCACTTCTCATTTCAAAAGATACTATATTCTCAGCAACAGGCTCCATGGCATCTATAAGATATCTCACATTATAACCTGCCTCCAACGGGTCTCCATTATACGACACATCTATCTCATCTTTTGCCTCACCAACATCCGGATTGGTCGAAGTCAACACCATTCTCTGATCATAAACCTCTATTTTCACCCCACTGAACCTTTCAGTAGACATTACACTCATCCTTCTGAGAGAATGAAGTATCTGGTTTTTATCTAGCTGTATTTCAACCCCTCTCTTTTCGGGTATTACTCTTTTGTAATCCGGATATTCCGCATCGATAAGACTTATCCTTAAGGTGGTATTTTCCTTCCTGACTACATATACACCGTCCATTACACATACATCAACATAATCACCATCTTCTACAAGCTTCCTGATCTCAGACACTCCCTTCCTTGGTATTATTACCCCCTCAATATTAATGTTATCATCAGAATCACTCTCTAAAGGCACATTAACAAGCGATAACCTATGCCCATCGGTGGCAACTACATCGACCATCCCGTCTATCACCTTAAAAAATACTCCATTCAGGTTCGGCCTCATCTCATCATTAGAAATTGCAAAGAATGTCTTCTCTATTATATTTTTCAATACACTACATTTTATCTTGAGAGGTTCTATATTTCCAACATCCAAAACCTCCGGAAAATCATCGGCGGGTATGCCCGGGATTTTATATATAACTTTACCACATGTCACATTTACCCAGTTATTTTCCATCACCTCAAAATCTATAACATCCCCCTCTATCTCTCTGACCATTTCAAACAGTTTCCTGGCAGCAACCGTGATTTTCCCCGGAGCTACAATTTTAGCGTCATAATATGAAATTAGACCTATCTCCCTATCGGTGGCAACTATCCTGATTTGTTCTGATTCAGTTTTAATTAAGATATTATTAAGAATTGGCAGGGTTGTTTTCCTTTCTACAATTCCCAAAGTCTTTTGAATACCATTTAAAAAAATATCTCTCTTAATTGAAAAATTCATTTTTCCACCTATTCTTTAAAAAGTTTTTAATTAAAAAAAACAGTAGTAATAGTAGTAACTGTTAATTTGTTGATAGAATATATTTAACTATAGTAATTTCCTAACCATATTTTCCTAAATTACACTTAATAAAATGTTAATGCCCAGTTTGCAGAATCACCTCTAATTCTTCCACTACTTCTTTTATTTTATAATCCTTTTCCATTATATTTTTTATTTTATTATTAGAATAGATAACGGTTGAGTGGTCCCTTCCTCCAATCTTCGCGCCTATATCCGGAAAGGAACTATTTGTCAGTTTTCTTGAAAGATACATTACAATCTGACGTGAAAGTACGAGGTTTTTGTTCTTCTTTCGAGATCTTATATCCCCTACTCTAAGATTAAATTTTTTCCCGACTACTTTCATGATTTCATCTATGGTTATTTCTCTATTTGCTCCATGTTTAAGTAAATTCCTTATAACATCCATTACGATATCTATTTTTATTTCCCTTCCTGTGAGAGAGGAATACGCGGCTATTCTTGTTAATATACCCTCCAGTTCCCTTATATTTGAGTCTGCCACTGAAGCTATATAACGGACGATATCATTTGACACATCGATATTACTTTCCTGTGCCTTCTTTTCTATAATTGCTATTCTCGTTTCTATATCCGGCGGCTGAATATCAGCTATAAGCCCCCACTCAAACCTTGACCTAAGCCGCCCTTCAAGATTCTGTATTTCTTTTGGAAATTTATCACTCGTAACAACTATCTGCTTTCCTGAGTCATGAAGGGTGTTGAAGGTGTGAAAAAACTCCTCTTGGGTTCTTTCCTTTCCTGCCATAAACTGGATATCGTCAATAAGGAGGGAATCTATCTTTCTGTATTTTTCCCTGAAATTCGACATCTTATCGTATCTGATAGAATATATCATTTCATTCATGAATTCTTCCGCAGATACGTAGAGTATATTTTTCTGTGGATATAGAGAGAGGGTATGAATACCTATAGAGTTTATCAAGTGTGTCTTTCCCAAACCGACACCGCCATAAATAAACAGGGGATTGTAATTATGTGCTGGTTGTTCTGCCACAGAAAGGGCTGCTGCATGAGCAAACTGATTAGATGATCCTACAACAAATCTTTCAAAGGTGTAGTTTAAATTGAGAGAGGAATGTAATCGCACAGGCCTGCTTTTAACGGTGTTTTTTACACTAACATCATTCGATATGTCGGGTTTCTCCGATTTATTTACAACGAATTTTATATCTACATCGGTACCGGATACCTCTGAAAGAGAATTACTGATAAGACCGATGTAGTTTTCGACAAGCCAGTCCTTAAAGAACTTATTAGGCACACCCAGAAGAATATTATTGCCTTCCAGCGAAACAAACCTGATGGGCCTTATCCAGGTTTCAAAGTTTTGCTGGCTAACTTTTTCCTTAATTATTCTAACGCTTTCGTTCCAGAATGGTTCCAAGATTACCAACCTTTATAAACAATGTTATCAACAGCTGTTAGTGAAATTTCCTGACTAGTGCCCATCGTAGTAATGTCACTTACTTAATGTCCCCATTCATAATCATATTCAATAATCTATCCAGATCATTTGAGGATGAGAATCTGATTTCTATAACGCCACCATTACTCAACTGTTTTATATTTGCCTTTGCCATCAATCTTTCCGATATTTTATTCTCAAGGTCTGTAATGTATGTGTCTTTTTCCACCTTTTTTTTCTTTTTAAGGTAGGAATCGATGGATTTTGCCAGTTTTTCAGCTTCCCTGACGCTGAGTTTTTTCTTTATGATTTCCTTTAATAAAGCGATCTGCTTCTCCCGCGAATCAACCGACAAGATGGCTCTCGCGTGTCCGGCGGAAATATCTTTTTTTATCAGCGCGTCCTTTGCTTCTCCCGGAAGATTAAGCAGGCGAAGGGAATTTGCTATGGTTGACCGATCTTTACCTACCCGTGATGATATTTCGTCCTGGGAAAGGCGGAAATTTTTAATGAGGGTTTGGTATGCCTCCGATTCTTCTATGGGGTTCAGTTCCTCGCGCTGTATATTTTCCACGAGAGACAGCTCCGCCACGTCGATATCTTTTGCGTTATGCCTGATAATGATCGGCACATCCATTAATCCCGCGGTCTGGGCGGCCCTCCATCTGCGTTCCCCCGCGATAATTTCATAGCCCGACTCAGACTTTCGCACAACAATCGGTTGCAACATGCCATTTTTTTTGATGGACGTCACAAGATTTTTTTGCTCTTTTCCATCAAACATCTTTCTGGGCTGGAATCTGTTCGGTGATAACTCCTCGATTCCGCACATTGCGAATTTTGGTTTGTCAGCGGGGTCATCCATAAGGTCGGTGAATATGGCGCCGAGTCCTTTTCCCAATGCGTTTTTCTTAGACATTATATCCTTCCGTTAGCCATAATCTCCCTTGCCAGCGCCATGTATGAAACGGCACCGCGGGATTTTATATCGTAAAGTATAATAGGCAATCCATGACTTGGACTTTCGGAAAGCCTTACATTTCTTGGTATGATGGTTTTAAATATGTTAGCCCCGAAAAACCCCCTGGCTTCATCGGCTACCTGATGGGAAAGCCGATTTCTCTTGTCGAACATGGTAAGTAATATGCCAGCCAACGACAGAGATGGATTGAGTCTTGCCTGTACAAGCTTAACGTTGTTTAGTAGATGCCCCAATCCTTCCAGTGCAAAATATTCACATTGCAGTGGAACTATGAGTAGATCGGATGCGACAAGGGCATTAACAGTCAAGAACCCAAGAGAAGGCGGACAATCGATTATAATAAATTCATAAGAGGTGTCAATTTTTTTTAGAAAGTTTCTCAGTCTCTTTTCCCTGTTGTTTAGCGATACAAACTCTACCTCCACGCCGATCAGATCCCGGTTGGAGGGGATAATGTCGAGAGTGGGAATTTGTGTCTTGAATACGATCTCTTCGAATGAAGAGTCCTGGATCAGGGCATAGTAAAGATTTTTTTCATTTATAGTGGATGGGTCTATGCCAACACCGCTTGTGGCATTCCCCTGAGGGTCACAATCTATCAGAAGAGTTTTTCTTTCCGCAACAGCCAGAGAAGCCGACAGATTGATAGCGGTCGTTGTTTTGCCGACACCCCCCTTCTGGTTTGCTATACATATGACTTTTCTCATTTTTTCAGGCAATTCCTTCACGGGTTTTGAGAAATAGACTAACTAAATCACACTAGCATATAAAGGGGTATTTTAGAAGCAGTAATTTGGAACCGAAACCCTTATCGCCCGATTGCGGCCCTTGTTTATCTGTTTACGACAGACGCTTATTGAAACAGAGGATTTTTCTTGATTCACCTGTTATCGGAAGTTCTATTTCATGGCAATATGTCAGTTCGAGTCCCGTTTTCCTGATAGTGTCCACCGCCTCTCCAAGTTCGTCATCTGCATTTTTCCCCTTCATGGCTATCAAGGTGCCACCGTCAGACAGAAAACATTCTCCCAATGTGAGAAAATAAGGGATTTTGAAGGCAGCCCTGGATATTACGATATCAAAAAAACCTCTATAATTTTCCTCATGCGTCAATGATTCTACCCTGCTGTTTACGACCGAGATGTTACTGAGTCCAAGCTTGCGGATGACGCTCTTGAGAAAAGAAGTCTTTTTGCGGGATGAATCCAGGAGAGTAACATGGAGTGACTCCATTTTTATCTTCAGCGGAATACCAGGCAAACCGGCTCCTGTTCCTATATCCAACAGTTTTGAATTCTCATTTTTTATAAATTTTGTGACTGTCAGAGAATCAATGAAGTGTTTTGGTATGTCGAGAGGAGATTTTGTTGAGACAAGGGACATTTTTTCATTCCAGAGAAGCAGTTCTTGGTAATATTTCATTAAAAGATCTATCTCATGCTCGATAAGTGTTATGCCAATATCCCCGGAGGCTCTGGAGATTAGATTTTTAAATTCTTCCATTTGTAATCGGTTCACAGGATTTAAGGATGACCCGTCATGACAGACCCTGGTATTTTATGGTATAATATACAGCTGAGCATGGATGTTAGAATAGGAACATTTTTTATGCAACAATAAATAAACAGACGCATAAACAGGACAGGAGAGATAAATTGGAAAAAGCGAAGATGGAAAACCTGGCGATAGTACTTAACCGGCCGAAACATCCGGGCAATATCGGGGCTGTCGCCCGGTGCGCTAAAAATATGGGGATAAGCAGTATTATAGTCGTCAATCCCCTGAATGCCGACAGGAAAAAGATTGAACAGCTGGCAACGCACTTCGCTTTGGATGTCGTGGAAAAAATTAAATATTTTGACAGACTGGATCTTGCGCTTGCCCCCTTTAATCATATAGTTGGAACAACCGGCAGATCAGGAGATACAAGCCTTAAAAGGTCAATGGTATATCCGGGGAAAATGGCGGAAGATATTGCTGATATATCTCAGAACAACAGGGTGGCGCTGGTTTTTGGCCCTGAAGACAGGGGACTTACCAATAGTGAGCTTAAATATTGTGATGTACTGGTAATGATTCCCACGTCAGAAAACCTGAAATCAGTCAATCTTTCGCATGCGGTAATGATCATTTGCTATGAAATCTTTACCGCGCGTTCTGAATTCAATTCGGTTTTTACCCCGAAGCTGGCTACTTCGGCAGAGATGGAGGCAATGTATGACCATTTGAAGGAGATGTTTGTGCGTATAGGTTTTATAAAGACCCAGAATCCTGATTACTGGATGACAAATGTGCGACGCTTCTTTTCGAAGACAAAACTGCTTGCCAGGGATGTGAAAATAATCCGTGGCATATGCCATCAGGTTGATCTGTATGGAAAAGGGAAGACCGGATAAGCCGGAACCAAAAAGGCGACGTTTAAATTTGAATGTTTAATGTTTGATTAAAAACGTTATCACGAAAACGATGGGTTATCTATTCTCAGACCCTTAGCAGTAAACGATATAAAAAACTTGACATTAACTTGTTTGGAACTTAGTTTACCCTTTTAAATTAAAGCAATGGAGAGAGACATGGATCAGATGACAAAAGAAGATGTTTTGAAAAATGTCAGGGATAAAAATGTGAAGTTTATCCAGTTCTGGTTTACCGATGTTCTGGGCATGCTCAAGAGCTTTACTGTCAGTCCTTCTGAACTTGAAGTTGGCATGAACGAAGGCATGGGATTTGATGGGTCGTCGATTGAGGGTTTTGCCAGGATTGAAGAGAGCGATATGATAGCCATGCCCGACCCGGCAACTTTTTCCATTATTCCATGGTTGTCCAACGGTGATAACAGCGCTGTGGCAAGGATGTTCTGCGATATCCAGACCCCTGACGGCAAGTCCTATGAAGGAGACCCCCGTTATGTCTTTAAAAGGATGCTCAAACGTGTCGCTGATATGGGGTTTACGCTTTATGCGGGGCCGGAATTGGAATATTTTTATCTCAAGGACAGCAGCCCTGCGCCCAGCACCCTGGATAAGGGAGGGTATTTCGATATAGCCCCAGCTGACATGGGAGATGGTCTCAGAAGAGAAACAGTCCAGACCCTGCAGGCAATGGGAATTGAGGTAGAGTACGCCCATCACGAAGTTGCGCCGAGCCAGCACGAGATAGATCTTAGATATTGCGAAGGCCTGAAGATGGCCGATATTGTTATGACATACAGGACTATAGTGAAAGAAGTAGCGGCGCGAAACAATATTTACGCGACCTTTATGCCGAAACCCCTTATGGGGGAAAATGGGAGCGGCATGCATGTTCATCAGTCACTTTTCAGCGGTTCAAGAAATAGTATGTATGATGAAGCAAAGGAATATCATCTGTCCGATATCGCGAGGTATTATATCGCCGGCCTGTTGAAGCACGCCCGGGAAATAACGGCGGTTACCAATCAGTGGGTTAACTCGTACAAGAGACTTGTCCCGGGGTACGAAGCACCCGTCTATATTTCATGGGCGAGAAGAAATCGTTCCACCCTTGTCAGGGTTCCCATGTACAAACCGGGGAAAGAAATAGCGACACGACTGGAATACCGCAGTCCGGATCCTGCCTGTAATCCGTATCTCGCATTTGCGGTGATGCTTGCCGCCGGTCTTGAAGGAATGGAGAAAAAATATTCCCTTCCCGATCCCGTTGAAGAAGATATATACAGGATGTCACGGGAGCGGCGGAAAGAACTTGGCATCAGGGCTCTTCCCGGAAGTCTGGTAGAGGCCATCCAGGAGGTGGAAAATAGCGCGGTTGTAAAAAAAGCCCTGGGCGAACATACCTTTAATAAATTCGTTGAGAATAAAAAGATTGAAAGAAATTTATACAGAAGACATGTATCGAAGTATGAATTGGAAAGATATCTGCCGATATTATAGGAGATTCAGATGATTGTAGTAACCGGAGGCGCGGGATTTATAGGCAGTGCTGTTGTATGGAAGCTTAATTTGGAGGGTGTTGACAATATTGTTGTTGTTGACAGCCTCGGAACTTCCGTAAAATGGAAGAACCTTGTCAACAGAAGATTTGTAGATTATCTGGACAGGGACGATTTTCTTGAGCTGGTTCTCGATGATAAGGTGCCTTTTGATGTTGAGGCCATTGTCCACATGGGTGCATGTTCTTCAACAATGGAAAGGGATGCGGATTACCTGATGGAGAACAATTATCGCTACACCGCCCAGCTTGCACAGTGGGCCGTTGAGAAAAACATCCACTTTATCTATGCGAGCAGCGCGGCAACATATGGGGATGGAGCCAGGGGATTTTCCGATGATGATGGCGTAAGCGCGGAACTTCGCCCCATAAATATGTACGGTTATTCCAAGCAGTTGCTTGACCTGTGGGTGTTAAGGAATGGGCTGGAGAAAAAGATTACCGGGATAAAATTTTTTAACGTCTTCGGGCCTAACGAATATCACAAGGGGGACATGAGAAGTGTTATTCACAAATCTTTTGGACAGATTCGTGAAACGGGAAAGGTGAAACTGTTCAAATCTCACAGGCCTGATTTCCGCGACGGCGAGCAAAAAAGAGATTTTGTTTATGTGAAAGATTGTGTAGAGGTGATCTGGTGGCTTCTTGAAAACAGGGATGTCACAGGAATATTCAATCTCGGCACGGGTCAGGCCAGAACGTGGAATGATCTGACAGGGGCGGTATTTGCCGCGATGGATATTGAGCCCGGGATCGAATATATAGAGATGCCCGAATCAATCAGGCAGCAGTATCAGTACTTTACCGAAGCAAAAATGGATAAACTCCTGTCGATTGGTTGTCCCGTGCAGTTTTCCCTGCTTGAAGACGCTGTTTCGGATTATGTGATAAATTATCTGGGAAAGGATGAAAAACACCTATAGTAGCTGGAAATCATGGAGAACGTGGAATGAAGATTATAAGATTCCGCTCGCAGAGCGGGGAAAAACTGTATGGAGTGTTTGATCCCGAGATGCCGGATGAAGCAAAGGTTATTGACGCTGATATCTTTGGGGATATTGAAATATCGGAAAGGGTGGAACGTATAGAGAAGCTTTTACCGCCCATCTCTCCGCCGAACATAATCGCCCTTGGCCTGAATTATGGGAGACATGCCGACGAAACAGGTGTGGGATATCCTGAAATGCCGGTAATGTTCCTTAAGGCCACAAACAGCGTAATTGGGCACGGCGCACCGATATTACTTCCCGCCGCGGGGCCCGACGAGGTAGATTACGAAGCAGAACTTGCCGTAATAATTGGCAAAGAAGCAAAAAATGTTCCCCGTGGCGATGCTGAAAAATATGTACTGGGATATACCTGTGCCAACGATATAAGCGCTCGTGACTGGCAGCTTCACAAACAGAAAAAACAGTGGGCAAGGGGCAAAAGCTTTGACACCTTTTGCCCGATAGGGCCATATCTGGTGACAAAGGATGAAGTGGCAAATGCGAACCGTCTGAGGGTGCGTTCTATACTCAACGGGGAGGTTATGCAGGATTCCAATACGTCAGACATGCTTTTTGACATCGCCGCGATAGTCAGCAATCTCAGCTGTTCCATGACGCTTTTACCCGGAACTGTAATACTGACGGGAACACCGGAGGGTGTAGGCTTTACAAAGATTCCGCCGGTATTCCTTCAAGACGGCGATATTATTACGGTTTTCATTGAGAATATTGGTGAGCTTACAAATCCCGTAAAGAGAGAACAATAGGTGTCCATTTTGAAATGGATTTTTTAAAAAATTGGAGGGATTAGATGAATTCTGAGAGCACGAAAAAAAGAAAAAGGTTTCTATTGGTTCTGGTATCATTTCTTGTAGTGATTTTTATAGTTTCTTTTGTAGGAACCATACATTTTTCTACCGTATCTTTAAAGGTGTCTTCCCGTGATGCCATGGCGGCTTCAAC
Organism: Deltaproteobacteria bacterium; assembly: GCA_019313905.1. GTDB lineage: Bacteria > Desulfobacterota > Syntrophia > Syntrophales > UBA2210 > UBA2210. The sequence goes on from JAFDAI010000027.1 coordinate 32,605, forward strand.
TGTGGAAGCGATAAATGGAGCGCCTTCGTCTTTTGCGGATCTGGTGGAGAAACTGAAACCCGCGGTTGTAAATATCAGTACGACAAAGACCATAACTTCTGGAGGATTCAGGTCTCCTTTAACTGACCCACGGTTTAATAAATTTTTCGGTGGAGACGACTTTTTCAAAAAGTTTTTCGGCGATATGCCGGAGAGACAGTTTAAACAGAGGAGCCTGGGGTCCGGTTTTATAATCAGTGAGGACGGATATATCTTTACAAATAATCATGTGGTTGAAAAAGCCGATAAGATCGTAGTCAAATTGTCGAGCGGAAAGGAATACGATGCTACGGTAAAGGGCAGGGACAAAAATACGGACATAGCCCTGCTGAAAATCGAACCTGACAATGGTCTGCCTGTTGTCAGGCTTGGCGATTCGTCAAAGCTGCGCGTTGGAGACTGGGTTATCGCAATAGGAAATCCATTCGGTCTTTCTCAGACAGTAACGGCGGGGATCGTAAGTGCCAAGGGGAGGGTTATAGGCGCCGGACCTTATGATGATTTTATACAGACGGATGCTTCCATAAATCCCGGAAATAGCGGGGGACCCCTTTTCAGCCTGAATGGAGAGGTTGTTGGAATAAACACAGCTATCGTTGCCCAGGGACAGGGGATAGGTTTTGCCATACCCATAGACATGGCAAAGGATATCCTGCCCAACCTTAGAACAAAGGGGAAAGTGGTCCGCGGTTGGCTTGGAGTTTCCGTACAGGGCATAACAGAAGACATTGCCAAAAACCTTAAACTGAAGACAGCAGAAGGAGCCCTTGTCTCCGACGTATTTAAAGGAGATCCTGCGGAGAGGGCGGGGATAAAGACAGGGGACGTTATTGTTGAGATTGATGGGAAAATTGTCAAAAATACGCATGAACTTATAAAAATAGTCGCAGGCGCTGCCGTGGGCGAGAAGGTAAAGATCAAAATATTGCGGGACGGCAAGCAAAAGACCTTTATGGTTAGAGTAACGGAACGCCCGGAAAGTAAAGAATTGGCCGGGGTGGAACCCGAAGAGAGTGGAAAGTATTTCGGAATGACCGTCCAGGGAATAACGCCTGAAATCGCGGAGCATCTCGGGCTTCCAAATATAACCGGAGTCATCATTGCACAGGTGAAAGGGGGTGGTCCGGCGGATGAGGCAGGTATACAGACGGGGGATATTGTACGGCGGATTAACAAGTCGGAAATATCTTCGTTGAAAGATTATCAGCATGTAATGGCAAAGGCGGTTTCCGAGGATACTATTCTTGTGCTCATACAGAGAGGAAAGTCAAAGTTTTTTGCCGTAATCCGAAAGTAACAGAAAAATGAGAGGGGTTGCCGGTAATTAGTGTTAAAAGACCACCTGCTGACAGCCCCCTTTTTATGTTTTTCTAAAAGCTTCTTTTGTGGCAGGGCTTTGCGAGGCTTAGATTCTGGTCACGATTTTTCCACCTCAGGCCTTTGATTCAGCGATTTAGCCGCTTAATTGTAAAGTTCTTGCAAAAATGGCAAAAGAATTAAAAACAATCACAGAAACCACGAAAAGAAAGAAAGCGCGAAATCAAATCCTGCTTTTCGTGGTTTCATGATAACGGTTTTAATTAAGCATTAAACATCCAAAATTAAACATTGCCTTTTTGGTTCCGGCTTGTCCAGGTTAGGTTTTTTAGTGATGCGATTGCATGAAAAACTGTGCAAAATTTATGAAACCCTTAACGAACATTTCGGCGAGCTTCACTGGTGGCCGGGAGAAACTCCTTTCGAGGTTGCCGTCGGGACAATCCTAACCCAGAATACAAACTGGAAAAATGTGGAAATCGCCATAGCGAAGTTGAAAGAAGCTGATCTCCTCGACCCGCTCAGGCTTTATGCGGCGGAGGAGAGTATTGTTGCCGGCCTTATAAGATCTTCAGGATACTACAATATAAAAGCAAAAAGGTTGAAGACATTCCTCCATTTCCTGCAGGAAGAGTATGCTGGGGATATGGAAGAGATGTTTAAGGAAGAGTTGTGGACACTCCGGGAAAAATTACTGGATGTCAGCGGAATCGGGGAGGAAACGGCGGACAGCATTCTGCTTTATGGCGGTGACAAACCGGTCTTTGTCGTTGATGCCTACACCCGCAGAATACTGGAGAGGCATGATATTGTTACCCGGGATTGGAGTTACAAAGAGATACAGGAGCTTTTCATGGACAACCTTCCACGAGATACATCACTCTACAATCAGTACCATGCCCTGTTTGTAAACACGGGGAAGTATTTCTGCAGGAAAAAGCCGCTTTGCAGCGGTTGTCCGCTTGAGACCGGGAAGCTGCCATAAAACAGATGTCATTTTTTCAAAGAGTTGAATATGAAATTATACGATTATACAGGAGTCATACATTTTCATTCCTCTTATTCTTTCGATGGAAGAGTTTCCATAGAAGAGATTATAAAGGCGGCTGGCGAAAACGGCATCGACTTTCTTATGCTTACGGACCATTCCACGTTAGGCGCAAGAAAAGACGGATTAGAGGGATGGAATGGAGGCATCCTTTTGGTAGTCGGCCAGGAAATATCGCCGCGGTTCAATCACTACCTGGCGTTTGGTATAGATGAGGAGCTTATCGTTGACGAAAACGATATAGAGTACAAACCGCAGGATTTTATAGACAGGGTGAATGTGCTTGGAGGAGTTGGTTTTATAGCTCATCCAGATCATGCAGGCACAGAAAAGTTTCACGTGAAACATTTTCCATGGAGGGACTGGTCAGCCTCCGGCTATACGGGAATGGGAATATGGGATTTTATGACCGACTGGCAGTCTGCCCTGAAAACCCTTCCAGGCGCGCTGGTCGCGTATCTCTTTCCCGCTTATGTATTAAAGGGGCCCAGGGATATAACCCTGGAGAGATGGGATCATCTTAATAAGGAGGGCAGGGTTGTGGGTATCGGTGAGCTGGATAACCATGATACCCCGCGGAAGATATTGGGAATGACCGTAGGGATTTTTCCCTTTAAGAAGGCGCTCCGGTTCATCAGGACCCATCTATTGCTTGATGCTCCTCTGAAAGGAGAAGCCGAAGAAGATATGAATACCCTTTTGAAGACTCTCAAAAATGGGCGGGCATATATAGCTATGGAATATTTCCACGACGCAAAAGGCTTTTCTGTTTCTCTCTCCGATCTTAACCGAGAAGTTACAATGGGCGATGAATTTTCTCTGAAAGGGGAGGCATCGCTGGGTGTTAAGATTCCCGAAAGGGGGAAAATCCGCATCATACAGGATGGTGGTGTGTTTGCGGAGACGATTGACAAAGATATAACGTGCAAGATATCGCGAAAGGGTGTTTATCGGGCCGAGGTGTATCTGAAGGTTCGGGGGCAATACAGGCCGTGGATATTTTCAAATCCCGTCTATGTAAGGTAAAGAGCTATACCAGTGTAACGATTACTTTTCTTGATGTTCTCGGACCGTCAAATTCACAGAAAAAGATGTTCTGCCACGTGCTGAGGAGAAGCTGTCCGTTCTGTATGGGAATAATTTCTGATGGGCCCACAAGGCCCGCCTTCATATGTGCGTCACCATTTCCATCTATTCTGTCATGCAGCCACTGTCCCTCCGGGGCTATGGTGCGAAGGCAATTCAGCACATCGGTTTGTATGTTCGGATCCCAGTTTTCCTGTATCATGATCGCGGCCGTTGCCCCAAGGGCGTACAGGGCGCACAGTTCATGATTTTTACCATGTGTGGACACAACAGCTTGTACCTGTGCCGTGATATCCACTATCTCTTCCCGGGATGCTGTCCTGAATGATATTGTTGTTCTCATGGCCTGCCGCTGTCGTTTGTATCTGTAAAAAGGGGATTGTTCTTCACGAGTTCATAGAATTCATCCGGAGATTTCTCTATGGACATCTTTTCAAAAGGACACATTCCGTTCCCTTCGCGATTGATAATATGTGGCACCGTTTTCATGAAATGCCTTACGATGCCGAATTTCTTCAGTGTTTCGGCTGCCAATTCACTCCCAAGGGGTGAAAGCACCTCGCGGCAGCACGCCTTTTTCATAAGCAGCGCGGCCGCGTTTCCGGTTACTTTATCAAGTACCACCACCTCATCCATAAGGAGACCCTGCTCTATATAACTGAGCAGGGGAGATATCCCCCTTTTTTGTGATCGAAAGACTGTTCCGCCGGGACTGATGATCCGGATAGTATCATCGCTTTTAAGGAATGATTCAAAATATGTGTTAACATTTTTCATTTTGATGTCTGGACCATAGCTTTTCCAGCAATAGGAGTATGAGAGGAAGAAGCAGCAACTGAAGCGCGATGCCGGGCCAGCCCAGCTTTACCGTCTGCCAGGCCAGGATTACGGAATGAGAACCACCAAGAATAAGCGTCAACTCCGCAAGTGCAGCCAGACGACCTACTGCAATTGCACCGATGATGGAAGTCAATACACCAAACTTGAAATGCCCGCGGAGGATGCCGGCTGCAAGTCCATAGAATGCGGCTTCGGTAATGATTCTGGGAAGGACTTGAGGCAGGGGCATACCCGAGATGCCATAGCTTATAAGGGGGGTGAGCAGACCGACCAGGATACCCGCCCTCCAGCCAAAGAGGATTCCCGCCAGTAAAACGAAGAAAAACATGGGGAGAAACATGGAACCGGCCAGGGGATGAATAATATGGCATATCCAGGGAACTGACACATCAAGTGCCACAAACAGGCTGACATATGTGTAGAGACGAAGATCAGAGAATTTTAAGATACGCGGGAAAACCGGTTCGCCGGCTGATATCTGCAAAGCATTCATTTTACTCTCGTAACCGTTCATGGTTGTCGGTTCACAGTTCACCGTTTGTTTCAATGAACTATGCGACGATTGAAGCATTTTGGATATTGATTTCAACTCTTCAATTAAGTCTTTCGCATCTCTACCTTCTGTTTTTTTCAACCGTGAACGGTTACAGCACTTTCCGGTTGCTGGGAAAACTTTAGATTCAATCTCATTTTTCGTTGGACATGAGGGTTCTTAGAATATCCTCTTTGCCTATAATGCCAACCAGCTTGTCCTGTTCCAGAACAGGCAATGTATGCACGTTGTGTTTTAGCATCAGGGAGGCAATATCTTCCAGACTGGTTTCCGGATCAACGGTTATCGGGTTAGAGGCCATGGCTTGGGCCACCGTGGTTGCAACCATCTTTTCCACTTCTTTTTCAATCTTCTTGTAAGAAGCCAGGGGAATAATACCATCAAGAAGAGTAAAGTAGGAAGGCAGCGGAACCTTTTTCTGCTGAATGATCAGGTCATCCTGACAGATAATTCCTAGCAGGCAACCTGCCTCATCAACTACAGGCAGACCATTGAAATGGTGCTCAAACATCAGCTTTGCGGCCGCGGTGATTTCCGTTTCCGGAGAAACGGTAACAATCTTTTTTGTCATAATATTACTTGCTTTAAACATACTTCCTCCACTCGTTTTTATACATGTAATACTACCTCTAAAGTCTCATGAAGTCTACAATTGATTTTAATCGGCTGTAATCTTCCCTATCTTTTCTTCCGTTGCCATCCATTTATCGTAAAGAGAATCGAGCCGGGAGGTGATCTGGAAATATTCAATGTTGAGAGATTGAACTAACGCTTCGTTTTTATAAGTATTCTGGTCTGAGAAAGAGTTCTCGATCTCCAGCTTCTTTTTCTCATAAGCGGCTGTTTCCTTCTCAATTTTCTCCAGGGCTGCCTTCAGCGGCTTCAGCTTTTTATACAGGGACTGTCTATTTTCGGCCTCCATTCTTTTCCGGTTTTTTTTAATATCTAACGGAGTTCCGCTTTCCGGAAGGTCTCCTCCGGAGGGGAGTTCTTCCTGCTCCCGGTGATATTTGTCCAGATAATCATCGACATTCCCATGGTATATGCTCAGATCGTTGTCTTTCAACACGGCGACCTTGTTTATAAGAGGTGCGAGAAAATCCCTGTCGTGAGACACAATTACGTATGCCCCCGAAAATCTTTTGAGACTGCGCTGGAGAATGGCTTTTGACTGCGTGTCGAGGTGATTCGTCGGCTCGTCCATTATTAATAAATTCGCGGGCTTCAGAATCATTTTGGCGAGGGCAAGCCGGCTCTTTTCGCCTCCAGACAGGACGGAAACCGGTTTAAATACATCATCATCCTTAAAGAGAAAACAACCGAGAAGAGTTCTCAGCTCACCGGGAGATTTGAGGGGAGCGACCGCGTCAAGTGTCTGCAGGGTTGTCTTGTCCGGGTCCAGCTCTTCCACTATGTTCTGGGCATAGTAAGAAATAACCGCATTGTGCCCCGGTTTTCTAAAGCCGCCCTGGAAGGTGTCAACGTCGGCTATAATACGCGCGAGTGTGGACTTTCCGGAACCGTTGACCCCGAGAAGGGCAATTTTATCCCCGCGTTCTATGATGAAGGATATTTTCTCCAATACCATATTATTGCTGTAGGACTTTGTAAGGTTCTCTATTTCCATTACCACCCTGCCGGCACGCGGTGGGTCCGGAAAATCAAAAAATATGGAACTTTCCTCTTTATCTATCTCGATATGCTCCATCTTTTCGAGCTTCCTGATACGGCTCTGGACCTGTTTTGCCTTGGTGTTTTTATACCGGAATCGCTCTATAAAGCGTGTAGTACTGTCAATCATGCGCTGCCGGTTTCTGAGCGAGGATTGTAGCATCTCGAGGCGCTGGGTCTTTTGGATCAGATAGGATGAGTAATTGCCGGTGTATTCGGTGGCTTTTCCCATGGATATTTCGATCACTCTCTCGACAAGATTGTCAAGAAAACGGCTGTCGTGAGATACCAGCACAATAGAACCCCTGTACGATTTCAGATATCCTTCAATCCATTCCAGGGATTCCATATCGAGGTGATTGGTAGGTTCGTCAAGCAGCAGGATAGTCGGTTCCCTGAGGAGCAACTTGGCGAGAGCTATCCTCATCTGCCAGCCACCACTGAACTCCTCTGTCATCCGGGACATATCCTTTTCATTAAATCCAAGACCTGAAAGGATCTGCTTTACCCTTATCTCTATGTTGTATCCCTCCCGGTGTTCCAAGATGCCCTGAGCCTGCCCCATTTCGTCAATAAAGTTCTGTAATTCCGTGGAGTTGTCCCCTTGCGGAGAAGTTATGGCCGAGATTTTATCGCTTATTTCTCTGATTCTTTCATGGAGCTGGTTCAGGTCATCAAAGGCGGTTGCCGCTTCTTCGAGAAGGGTTCGGCCCGTATGATACACGCTGTCCTGGGGGAGATAACCTACGCTGTTAAATCTGGATTGAATGATTTTTCCCGAGTCTGCTTCGACTTCCCCCAGAATTATCTTCATCAGAGTGGATTTGCCTGTTCCGTTCCGACCCACGAAGGCAATCTTGTTTCCGTCTTCTATATGGAGAGAAAGATCTTTGAAGAGATATTTTCCGCTGTACTGTTTAGATATATTTTGTAGTGAAATCATTTTTAGTCAAGTTGGGATCAGCAAAAAGTTTTTGTAATGCCTTGAAAAACAGGAAACTTTGAAAGTGTATTGAAAAGAAGATCCGGACTTGACTGAAAATCAGACAGGGAACGACTTCTTTTTTCATGGTTTTACAAGGTCATCATGCTTGGAGCTGTTCTCAAGCGTGCCAATATGGATTATTTATACACAGGCGTCAATGGAAAAGTTTCAGGGAGGTAAACCAACGTGGCGAATTTCAGTCCATTATTATTGCATTTGCATACTTAAAGGTTATGGTCTCACAGCCGACTTTCCGAAAGCCTCGAGCAATGCTCTGCAGGTGTTGGTAATGGTTAAAAGCAGTAACAAGGACTTTCACCGGCCCGCACCCTTCAGTTCGAGTCGGCGGCGGACTTCCCGGGGAGTTGCCACCGGTAGGTTAATTGTATCAGCCACGGTACGGATACGCTCAAGGAGATCCCGATTAGATGCAAGCCGGGTGCGCTCCGGTGTGAGCCAAAGGTTGTCTTCCAGCCCGACACGTATGCCGCCCCCGTTGACCATCCCGTTCAGGTTCATTTTTAGCTGGAAGTCACCGATTCCACCCACAGCCCATACAGACTGTTCCGGAAGTTCTGTAAGCATAACCCCCAGATTCAGGATGTTGGCCTGGGCGCAGGCGATGTTGCCCAGCAGAAGATTGAAGTAGAAGGGCGGCTCAATAAAGCCTTTCCTGTGGAGATATTTCGCATAGTTGATCATGCCGATATCGAAAGCTTCGAGTTCAGGCTTGATGCCCTTTTCTCTCATGCTGGCAGCAAGTTGTTGAGTAATCTCGGGGCTGTTCACACTGGCCTGCCTGTTGAAGTTGACGCTGCTCAAAGTCAGGCTCGCCATATCAGGCCGGCTGGCCCCTTCAAGTTTCAGGCATTCCGACCTCTTCTCAAATTCATTCCAATGGCGTCCGCTGGTTGAGACGGAGAGAATGAGAGCCTCCTCACCCGTCCCGTCAACGCGGCGAATACCGTCAATAATCTCCTTGTAAATCTCCTTGCGGTACGTCGGCAGCCCGTCCTCTCCACGTGCATGCAGGTGCACCATGGAAACGCCGTACTGGCGAGCATCAAGCACCTGTTCGATGATTTCCTGGGGTGTAATGGGTATATGCGGCGTCATCTCTCGAGTAGGGAGCATACCGGTAGGGGTGAAATTGATGATCAGTTTGTCTGAATGTTGCACAACGACCTCCTTGCTCCGGCTGGACAGACTCTTCCTGGTAGCCAGGCTTGCTGAAACAGTAAGCATATACAGAAACTTGCCGTTTCGTTGCGTGAATATGTCAAAAATATTGTTGCGAGTCAAGCCTGAGCGTCAGCAATGTTTTTGATAGATATGCCCTCTTACATTTTTTCAGAGTGTATTGTTTGGTGGGATGGAGTTCCTGTCTTTCATTAAGCTGAAGTTATATTTCGAGAGTTCTCAACAGTGGATCACTTTTTAAAACAATATTGCATGTTTGAGTTGATTCATCAAATATAATAATGGCTTTATCAGATTGAAGCTGCTTTTTTACCTGCTGTATCTTTCGTTCAAATGGCACCTCGCTTTCTCCGTAGTCGGTGGCGTCACGTGCAACAAATTCTGCAATGACAGCTTCTAAAGTTTCAGGAGATAATTGGTCGTATGATATTTTCAAGAGTTTTTTGCTGCCTTGTGTTTGATTCATTTTTGTTGTCCATCTGCAAATCAGGGCACTCTGAGTGATTTCTCATGCGCAGGGTCCCCTCTCTCAAGAAAGAACAATGACAGGTGCGTTTTCAGGAGGGAAGGACTTTGTTGTTCGCTGTTTCTCCCGCTTTGTTTTATTATCCTTCAGCTGGTACGGGCTTTGAGACAGGTTCTAAAGTAGGATCTGAATCGGTAAATTTTTTCATTATCCACCCGAACTCTCCGGAAGGCAGTTTGACAAATAACCATTCCGGGGCAGTCCCATGGGTTTCCATAACCGTTCCTTGAGGAATCTGGAAGATTATCGGATGATTCATGCCGGGGCCTGATCTTACATTCAACATATGGGTCGTTACTTTCACCTGTTCAATTACAGGGGAGGCAGGTTGATATCTATTAATGGAATCTGCTGCAGACGCCTCGTAGGGGGGCTTTACAACAATATATCCCGATGGAGCCCTGTTATAGTAAGCATCGCCGTAGTAATAATATTCAATTCCCCCAGACCGGAACGTTATATATCCGGGCGGTAATTGCGTAACTACAACCCCGACAGGCGGTCTTGTAACGACATATCTTTTGTACGGAAGTTCCCTGTAATAAATTCCCCTGTGGTAATAATAATGCATCCCTGCAATGGTTACCAGTGCAAACGTCAGGGGCAGAAGAGGACTGACATAGGGGCGATGATAGTAGTGGTGTACAGAGCGACGATGTACAGGCGGCCGGTGTTTTCGAGAAGCACAGGCGCTCTCTGTGAGGATAGATGTGCAGATAAAAAGGGTTGCAAGTCCCACGACAAAAAATCTGTAGGCAACTTTTGATTTTCTCTCCATTTCTCCATACTCCCTTCTTTGGTAATACTTATATAGACGTTGGCTCGCATCAAAAAAGCTACACTTATTTAATGGTGCTGTCAAATTTTTGTTCAGGGAGGGTTGGTGCAGCCGCAAAAAAAAGTCAAACTCAGTGAATCTGACACTCCGGCTAAACGGGAAACCCTTGTGCTTTCAGTGTGTTACGTTGGCTCACGAGGCCATCAGCGTTAAAATGCCCTGGATGCTATGGCAAAACAGGATAAGGATGTCTGGCCTTTTTAGAATTCTCAACTGTCCATTTTTCTGATTTCCGGGGGGAGCAGAAGGTCATGTTTGTTTCCTAATTCACGCACCAGCTTCATGAAACTTGCCGGCAGCGGAATTTCTCTCGGCACAAGCAAAAGCTTCAGCTCATTGGCGTGAACAAGGATCGACAGGCTGTCTATACCCTCCTGCCTGTCGCAGAGAACCTGGATCCGGAGGGCATCCGTCAGAGGCACCATCATATCAACCAACTCAAGGGGGACCTTTTTCAGTGTTTCCTGTATCAGATTTCTGTTTTCTGAGGCCTCTCTGTCAGGGTTCTGCTCGCTGATGTGATTTTTGAGCCTCCTGAAAAATACCATCTTAACGATGGCGACTCCCTGACGGAGTATAGGTAGTAATTTGATTTCGAATTCTTCCATGCCAATCCTTCTACTGCTCTCGCTGCAACTATCTCATCTATTCCCGGTGGCTTTGTCAAGGGGGAAAATTCGAAACTCAACTTCTGAATCCAAATTTCTTTATCAGCTCTTCTCATCAAGATTTTTCAAAAATTTGTTTGACTTATCCGAACAGAAAGTGTCATTTGTCAGAGTCATCGGACACCTATAACAGGGAAAAGGAGGACGGCATTCATGTCTTTTCAAACGATACTAACCGCCAAAGAGAATCAGACAGGAACTATTTCTCTCAACCGCCCAGAACAGTTTAACACGTTCAGCACGAAGATGGCGGAAGAACTGAACGAGGCCCTGCCCCAGATGGAACGGGACGAAGCAATTCGGGTAGTTATAGTAAGGGGAGAAGGAAAGGCCTTTTCAACAGGCATAGATGTCAGTGAATTTGAGGGGAAGACACCTTCAGAATACCACGCGTGGATAAAACTCATGGGCGAAATGCATTTCACGATAGCCTCCATGGGAAAGCCGGTAATTGCCTCCATCCACGGATTCGCGGTGGCAAACGGGGCGGGCCTTCTGGCGGCGGCGGATTTTGCGATTGCATCGGAAGAAACAAAAATCGGCACCTCGGCGATAAACGTCGGTCTCCTGTGTTCCGGACCAATTGCCCCTCTGAGCTACTTTCTTCCTAAAAAGAAGGCGCTTGAGATGCTGCTCTGCGGAGACATGATAGACGCAAAGGAAGCGGAACGCCTGGGAATTTTAAACAAAGTGGTGCCACTCGAAAAACTGAAGGAAGAAACGGAGGTCTTCGCCAGGAAACTCATCGACAAAAGCTCCATAGCGGTGCGGACCGGAAAGAAATTCTACTATGAAATGATGGATATGTCCTTCCGTCAGAAGCTTGCCCTTGCCGACGAGGTCTTGACCAGATTATGCACGACAGAGGATGCCCGCGAAGGGGTTAGCGCATTTCTGGAGAAGAGAAAACCGGAGTGGAAGGGTCGATAGTACAAGGCTCCTTTTCGGCATATGCGTTCATCTGAAACCCAGACCCCGTTTCGTCAATGGAGTTTTTGGGAGCTTTGTATGAGATCGTAAGCTGCTTTGATAGCCTGGGTTTTTTCAGTGGCGAATTTCATCATCTCATCGGGAAGACCTTTGGAAACGAGCTTGTCAGGATGGTACTGGGTCATGAGACGCCGATACGATTTTTTGACTTCATCGGCGGAGGCTTTTTTAGAAAGCCCCAACACACCGTAGGCATCCCTGAGACGGGTGTTGTCTGCGCTATATTTCCGATCGAAGCCCGCACTACCCCCCGCATGCTGTCCCGCCTGCATCATCCGTATGATGCGCTCGAAATCCGCCCTGGGATAGCCTGTATGGTCGCAGACGTAATAGAGAATATAGAGTTCCGAGTCATGAATTTCTCCATCCGCCATTGCTGTTCCCAAGAGAATCTCAAGAAACATCCGTATGAGACTGCGCCTTCCATGACACTCCCGCCTGAACTGCTCCAGGATATCATCAAGCGGAAAATCGGGACGTTTGCCTTCATTAAACAGATTCAGAGCAGCCTGCTGCTGTTCCGGAGTAAGCCGCATATTTCTCATGGTAGTATGCACAGATGGCCCATTACGGAGAATGTTGCTGTAAAGAAGGCAATCTGTACCCGTTCGGGATTTCCGAATCCGAAATTCCCGCCGCCGGCAACTATTTTGGCATGGTCAAAGCTATGTCCCACAGCGGTGCCCAGGATTGCACCCAGAGGACCTCCGAAGAAAAATCCCACCGAGCCCCCTATTAATTTTCCCCACCAACTCATCTTAATATTCCTTTCCGTTTCGTTGAATCCAAGGCGGCACCAAAGAACCTGACGGCGAGGTAGCTGTAAAGTAGAGCAATGTGTCAACAGAATAGCCCCGGTCTCATGTGCCATGATTTCTTGTTCTGTATTTACATATAAGCTGAAACAGCAAAAAGCAAGCCCTGAGCCCTACAATGCCGCTTGTCTTACGGTGTCTGCTATCTTTTTGTGTACGCCGGGATTCATAAAGTCAGGTACGATCTCATGTTTGCCTGCCAGAGATGCAAGGGTCTCAGCGGCGCTGAATTTCATGGGATAGGTGATCCTTGGAGCGCCGGCGTCAAGAGTTCCGCGTATAATACCGGGAAAGACCAGACAATTGTTTATCGTTCTGCCGTCCAGCGCTATCGCCGCGCCTGCTTCCAATGCGTCTCCAAGGTGTATCTCGGGAAGAGGATTGGCTAACGCGAAGACAATGGGGGCATTATTCATGCTGCGCACCATATCTTTTGAGACCAGGTTTGATGATGAGACTCCGATAAAGATATCTTTTCCCCTCATAACCTCTTTTAAGCCACCTTTTTCTCCGGTTTTATTGGTAAGTTCAGCAATCGAATTCTTGTATGCGTTCATATGTTCCGGTCTGCCCCTGTAGAGAGCTCCCTTTCTGTCGCAGACAGTGATATGCCGGAAACCGTATTCCAAGAGCATCTTTCCGGTGGCCATTCCCGCCGCGCCCGCGCCGCTGATAACGATTTTCACCCTTTCCTTTTGTCTGTCTGCAAACTGCAGCGCCTTCAGCAGTGCGGCCAGGATAACAGTCGCTGTTCCGTGCTGGTCATCGTGGAAGACGGGGATGGTTACCCTTTCCTGTAGCCTTTCTTCCACCTCGAAACAGAGGGGCGCCTTTATATCCTCTATCATGATAACGCTGAATGTTTTTGATACTGCTTCAAGTGTGTCGACGATCCTGCCCGCGTTGTCGCTTTCTATAAGGAGAGGCATGCAGCTTACCCCCGCCATCTTGTTCAGGATGACCGATTTGCCCTCCATAACGGGCATTCCCGCAAGAACGCCGATATTGCCGAGGCCCAGCACGGCGGAACCATTTGTGGCGATGCATGCAGAATTGCCGATGGAGGTATATTCCCGTGCCGCTTCAGGATGTTCGACGATGTGGTTGCACACCTGAGCCACTCCCGGAGTATAAACCATTCTCAGATCGCTCAGCGTATCTACCTTTACCGTCGGCGTTATGGCTATCTTACCGCCGCGGTGTATATGAAGAACCTCATCCTCAATGGAGATCAATTTATAACCTTTAAGCTGTTTCAGATCGGAAATCGTGTCTGAAAACTGTTTTTCATCGTCGAAAAATATTATTACGTCCCGTGTGATATATTGAGAAGTAAGATGTACTTTTGTAATGTCGCCCAGCACGGCGCCATGCTTTCCAAGCTCTGTTGCCATTAGGCCAAATGCGCCGGGTACGTCTGGGATACGGACCCGTATTTTCCTTGTGATTTTGTATGAATATTTTTCTATATCTGTCATTAATCGACACCTCAAATCCCTTGAGTTTTCTTTGAACGTTCCCTCTTTTCCCCTATCCTGTAAGCGTCTATTATAGAAAAGAGCCAGCAGCAAAGAATAAACAGTAAAGTGGGTTTGTAATATATTGATGTGTGATCCGCGGAGGAGGCCAGCGCCACATTCGATATGGTAGTCATATCAACCTGATTCAACTGATTCTGTATCTGCTCGAGAATAGCGAGCGCTTTGACAGTGGCCATCCAGACAATGACCCCAATCCCTGAAAAGACAAGAACCATTATGGTGATGCCTCTCAGGAATCGTTTCAGGTAAATCTGCCCTGTTCCGGGAAATACAAGTCCTGACAGAAGGGCGGCTTTTGTTGATATTTTCATGACATGTTCTTTCCGGGATAATCGGGGTTGAAATTGGAGACGATAATGTTTCTGGTCTTATCCATAAGCTCTTCCAGATTGTCGTGAGTATAGTTTTCCGTGACAACAGGCTTTCCTACGACCACCTCTATAACGCCCGGGTTGAACGCGAGGGCTTTTTTCGGAAGAATCTTTCTGCTGCCGTTTACTGTTACCGGAAGAATGGGAAGGCCACTTTCCACAGCCGTTGCGAATCCTCCCTTTTTAAATTCATGGATCTTTCCATCGGGGGATCTCGTGCCTTCGACAAAAAACATGACACTGACGCCCGCGGGAAGTCGTTTCATCCCGTCACGGATACTCTCTACCGCCTTCCGCCTGTCGGAGCGATCTATAAATATGTTTCTCGATTTATATAGAGCAAATCCGAAGAATGGTATTTTGCGAAGCTCCTTTTTAATGATCCAGCGGAACTGGATGCCAAGCTTTATTACAAGGGCGAGGATGTCAAAATGCGATTGGTGATTAGATATTATTATATAGGACTGACCTTGCCGGATATTATCATTGCCTCTGCTTTCAAGGCGCACCCATGTTACCTTCAGCATTATCCACGCCCACACCTTTGAAAGAATAAAGGGGAGATTTCCAGTAGGGCTCAGAAGAGAGACTGCCACAATCGGTATAAATATTGCGATTGTAGCAAGGCAGATCCAGAAACCGGCCCAGAGGAACTTGAATATGCGCAACAAGGTGTTCATTGCGTGTTTCCCCTCACAAAAAACTTATCATGAAAACACGAGAGAACGAAAAATAGAAACGAACAAAAAGAAAAACGGGATAACGCTTATTTTTTCGTGTTTCGTAATTTTCGGACTTTCGTGATCAGTTTTTTAATTTTCCCGCGGCTTCGGTTCCATCGAAAAACTGGGGATAATATTTTCTGAATACGGCGACGATTCTTTCGAGAGGCAGATCGGCAAAGCTGCCGTGATCAGTAATATATTCTATATGTTTGTTTCCCTTCCTGTCGAATTTGTGAAAAACCGCGTCTTTTTCGCCGTTGAATTCGACCGGGACAATATCAAATCTTTTGCACAGGGAAAGATCAAAGGCGGGCGTTGCCTTTATCCACCTGTCATTCAGAAACATCTCGGTATATCCATGAAAGACAAACAGATCGGTTTTCATTGTTTTTTTGAGGGATTCAGGAACAAGGTGGTTGCGAATGTCTGCGAAGCCCAGTCGGCTGGGGATGCCAAGCGCGCGCGCAGCCGCCGCGAGCAGGAGAGCCTTTTCCACGCACCATCCGGTCTGTTGGGCCAGGACCCTGCTGGCCTTGAATTTGTCCGGTGAAAGCTCGATATGGTAAGGATCATATCTGATCTGATCCCGCACGGCGTAGAAGATTTTTATAGATTTATCAATCCGGAATTTTGCGTTATCAGCGCACTGCTCCGCAAATTTTATTACCCCGGGTGAATCACTATCGATGAAACTCGTCGGCGACAGATAGATTTCAAGATTATCCTGTGGCAGGTTCGCCATGTTCAGCCCCCATCGTTTGATAAACAAGAAAGGTTTACTCTTCTTTTTTGCCACGATAGCAGCGGTTAGTCAAATCATATTTGATGGCTTGCCTCCCTTGCCCAATTATGTTTTACTGTTTGCCGGGTTTTCTGAATTTTTGCCGGGGCGATAACCGGAGAGCATCCATGGGAGGAATGAAAAATGATGAGAGATTTGATAACAAAAAACAGGAGTTATCGGCGTTTTCACCAGGATTTCCACGTGGGAATTGATACGTTGAAGGGACTTGTCGATCTTGCCAGGCTGAGCGCGTCGGCAGGCAACAAACAGCCGTTGAAATACATGTTATCCTGCGATCCCGGCAGGAATGCCATTGTGTTTTCAACTCTTGCCTGGGCCGCTTCTCTGAAGAATTGGCCGGGGCCTTCCGAGGGAGAGAGACCATCAGCATATATAATCATATTGGAGGATAAGGAGCTGAACAATCCCTATGTGAAGAATGATGTCGGTATAGCGGCCCAGAGCATACTTCTTGGAGCGGTGGAAAAGGGGCTGGGAGGCTGTATGATAGCTTCGGTAAAACGTGAGGAGCTTCAGGAAAAGCTTGCAACCCCGGATAACTGTGAGATATTGCTTGTCGTGGCCCTCGGCAGGCCGAAGGAAGAAGTGGTAATAGAAGCAGTTGGCCCTTCCGGTGATACAACCTACTGGAGAGATGACAGTGGCGTTCATCACGTGCCGAAACGCCCGCTTGAGGATATTATTGTTGGATAGGGGATTTTCCGAAGGAAGATATTGTGGATAAAGACTCTAATATCCTTTTTCAGCAATAACGATCATCCGATTGGTCAAGCATCCATAATCCCCTTCCTTGTCATGAGAAACAAAATTTTTCTGTATATTGACAGAGGGAAAACCAGCTGACATCAATAACGTTATAATCTCCTCCCGGCCATAAAGACGCGTGCAATAAGTTTCGTCCCGGATCAGGCCATTCTCCTTGGAAATCACCATCTCCCGGCTGTAAATTACATTTCCATCCAAGGTTCTCTGGCGGCAGATTACTGTCTCCTCATTGGCTTCGTGCCAGGCTTGGGGTGCGGAATTCTTTAATACATATTCCTTATCGGGGAGATCCAGGAGAATTGATCCCCCAGGCATGAGTAATCGAAACCCCTCGCGAAGGATTTTCTCGTTTTCGCTTTGATCAACAAAATAGCCAAAGGAACTGGCCATTATAATGATCTTTTGAAATCTCTCATCGGGCAGTCCCGTATCCCGGGCGTCGCCTTGTATAAAGAGGGTGGCAAGGCCTTCTTGCCGGGCCCTTTCTCTTCCCACGTTTATTAAAACTTCGGAGTAATCCAGAACGGTTACATTCTTAAAGCCGCGGCGTGAAAGTTCCAGGGAGTGCCGCCCGTGCCCCCCGCAGAGATCCAGGACAGGATCTGATTTCTCTATATTAAGAACTCCTTCGAGAAAATCCACTTCGCGACGGGACAGTTCGTCATCGCAAACCGATCGGGCATCGGTGATCATATATGTTTCATCAAAAAGTGTTTTCCACCAGTCGGGATTCAGGTTTTCCACCTCTTATTCTCTCTCCATTAAATCCGCCCCAAAGCTGAAAAGACCATCAGAGACCATAAGGGCCGGTCCGCCTTGCCAAGGTTGCATCAGGGCTAATTCTTTTTCTTTTTCACTTATCTGCACTACATCATCAAGCTGTCCCTTACGCCAGAGATTTTCCAGTTTAACGGCATCATTCCATATGTTACGGGCATATTGATTGAGGTCAATGATGTGATCATTTGTCAATAACCTGGGCCTGAACGAGATCATGATCGGACCTAGAAGATATGTTAACCCCATTTCAACGGCTTTCTTGTTTACCTCTTCCTGGATTTGCATAACAGCCTGATATCCCAGTTTAATCAAAGCCTGGTTAATTTTGTCCACAGCTGTGCGGGGACTCATATCATTCTTTAAAATAGCAATAGGCTGAATTCCTCCGCCTGATCCCACGTTGGTGGGAACGCCACCGAAGCGGGCCAGAAATCCCTGAAGTCCTTCGTCTGTGATAAAACAGCGAAAATCGGTTTGCCACTCTTTGAGAAAGAGGGTTTTTTCTTCCGGAAGGGGCCAGGTATTTTCCTCCGACCACAATCCCAGCGGGATCTTCTGCTGCACAATATAGTCGCCGGCATCCAGGGCAGTTTCAACCGGTTTTCTGGAGTCTTCTTTTTCATTTCCAATAAATATACCATGGCCTGAATAACCGTGAGCAGGTTTCAGTACAAGATTTTCCCAATGTTCTCCGGTCCACGCCACCAGGTCTTCTATAGGCTCCCCCCGCGGGCCGGTAGTTTTCCGGGAATAAAACTGCCGGGTCCATGGTGTATGTTCTCGAGAATCTTCGCTTACAAGATCTCCACATCTTTCGGCAACCACCTCAAACAATCCTTTTGCACCCAGGGGTTCCATCCCGCGTGGATTCACCAGGATTCCCTGCCTGATTGCCTCTTTGATGGGTCCGATATCTTCATTCCCGGCGATTTTTAGCAGAACATTAAGATTAAAATCCATGAAAAAAACCGTGGCTTCCTCGCCTCTGCAGCATACCTTTCCATTTTTTAATGAGAGATGTTCGGGGCCTGCCAGGGAAGCCTTAACGCCATCAAATGAGTTCAGGTAATCCACAAAGTTACTGTTTTCCAGCACAACATCAAGCGTTTCTGTCTCGGCCAGCAGTACCGCGTGTACGGGATTCTGCCCGTGAATATTTTTGTGGGCTCGTAAGAGCATCCGGGCAAATCCGGGCACAGCGTTAATCTGAGGATAGTCAAAATCAATATCAACGCCTACGTCGACATTTTCAAGAATTAAACCCCATGTCATTTTCCCCAGAAGTTGAACAATTCGTTGGTAGTCCCAGCCCCCGGGACTACCCATGTTCCACTCGCCGTGATAGCCTTTGACTGTTTTCACGCAATTTCACCGTCCATCATGAAAAAAAGTTAACGTACTATTTGTGTTTCTCGCATCCTGCCTATCCTGTCAAGATATATGTGAGATTCAGCAGGCCTCCAGTCTTTTTTCCACGAGATAAAAGGGAATTTCACCGCCATTAAGAAAGGTGTTGTGGAAAATTCTGTGACCCAGGCGAGAAGAATGTTTTTTACTGAGGCGAATTATCTCATGCATTCCCATGGAATAACAGGCCTGATACACAGGTGTGAGTGCAAACCGCCGGATTTGCCGTTTTGCCCTCATGGAAGAAAAACCAAGGGATTCGATCTTTTCTGCTCCCTCTTCCAGAGTTATTTTGCCTGTCTGTAGCTCAACATCCAGTATGGCACGCAGATTTCGCCAGAGTTGACGCTTCAGCCCGATGAGCTGCCGGTGTGGATTCCTGACATATCCAAAATCATCCAGCAGTTTCTCCGCATAGCAGGCCCATCCCTCATAAAACAGAGGCGATTCGATCTGGCGGCGTATCTGATTAGGATGATGAATCCTGATGTGATCCAGTATGTGGTGGCCCGGATAAGTTTCATGGGCGGTCAGGTAAGGACTGTTTGCGGAAATCAACCCTAAATCCTCTTCCCCGGGTGTAACATAGAATATGCCGTGGTCTTTGGCATTGCCGGTCATGGGAGCCCTGTATGATGCTGTTGCCCTGAGAGATTGCAGATAAGATGGTGTTTGGAGAACAGTTATCTCTTCTCCGGGAGGGAAAGTAACAATATCTTGTGAGTAAAAGAAGCGGCGGAGATCCTGTACCTCTTTTTCATATATCTCCATAAGTTCTAAATGAGATGATATATTGGGAAGTTTTTCATGTACAATCTCTTTCCATGTTTTACGGCTGTCTATTTTTCGGGCTAATGCACGGAGTTTCTCTTGAGTCTTCCGATAATCATCTCGGGCAATCTCCAGTATTTCATTCGGGGAGTGGGGATAACCCAGGCTTACAGTAAGAATTTCAGTAAGGCCTTCATCTCCTATTGCAAATGAATCTTTGGAAGGCATCGTCAGCAAATCCGTTTCGTATTGCCTCCATGCCTCCAGTATTTTTCCGTTTTGTGAAATAAGCTCCCTGTCTTCCCCAATCTTTTCCAGAATGAAAGCCTGGATATCGTGTTTGTAAAAATGTAAAGCATCGCGGATCATATTGACGGCTATTTGAATGGATATTTCCGGGGGTAAAGAGAGATTTCTTGCGGCCAGGCGGAGAAAAGGCGGAATCTGTTTAAAAATGGCTAAGAGGTTATTCTTTATGCTGTCCGACGCCATATCTCTTTGTGAAATGACCTGGTCTGTTGCAAAGAGGGAAATTTTTATGTACAGAGTCGGATCGTTCTGCCAGACCCTGGCATCATCAAACTCCCTGATAAAACTTTCCATACTCTGCTTCAGGAACAGGTGATCAATCTCCTCTTCTAAGGATTCTCGTTCTTTAGGTGAAAATTCGTGTAAAAGAGCTTTAACATACCCGATATGATCCCGAATTTTCTCAGGGGCAAGATCGTCCAGATTGTTTAAATGCCGGACAGCGGTTTCGGACCGTGGGAGAAAATAGAACTCATCGCTGGCACACTGCTGTGGGAGATGCCTTCCAAGATAAGTAAAAAAATCGCTTGCTATTATGTTGACAGGTCTTTTGTTGTTATCCATAATATTCATGCGACACAGGCAAAGATAATATTGCAGATTTTGTTCCGTCACGGTTCTTGAATCAAAGAGCTCTAATGCCAACACCTGATTTCCGGTGCAGTATCGTAACCCAAGTTTAACCCCATTTTTACGAAAAGCAACAAAAAAAGGGTATTTTTAGTGGTTACACACACGTAACCTGTTGATATTATTGGAGGCAGCTTTTAAGGAGCCGAG
>JAFDAI010000028.1 GCA_019313905.1 Deltaproteobacteria bacterium
CTTTTGTTAATGTCACTCTGTATCGTGGTGCCATATCGCCCTCCTCATCTATTGAAGACGACTATAACAGATATTACACAGAATGCGAAGCTTTAAATTTTACAGTGTACTAGGGGCATGGAAGAGTATATGGGAAGGGTAGGGGCGATCTAAATACGTTTCCCCTTGTTCCTAGTCACGCGAAAATAGTCTGAGAGTATTTCCCTGTGGTCAAACATGATAGAATCGGGCAGGGTGTTTTCCATGAAAATTCCTATCTCCACGGCATCATCTGCGGCCCTGGGGGTTCCGCGTCCTTCGGCTGTGAAGACAGTGGATATGGTATGCTGGCGCGGGTCTCTGTCGGGTTTTGAATATGTGTGCAACTGGCCGGTAAGTATCACATCAAGGGATGTTTCCTCCCTTGCCTCCCTGATGGCCGCATCTTCCAGAGATTCTCCGTAATCAACAAAGCCGCCGGGGATTGCCCAGCCAATGGGTTCATTTTTCCTCATTATCAGGATAATGCCCCCTCCCTCGACCTCAATAATGATATCGACAGTGGGCGTTGGGTTATGATAAGATTCCAGCTCCATGCCACAGTTCGGGCAGATTTTTTTTGTCTTTGTGCTCATTGTCAGTTATTGTCCATTGTCCACATGTGATTTTGAAAATATAAATTGAAATATGGTGGCATGTCAAGGATGGATTTCCTTGACAATAGCGGGTTATTTATTTACTGTTCGTCCGGAAATGAGAAATAAGCTGTTTTGGGGGAAAGATGATAGGTGTGTTGATTATAACTCACGGTGACCTCGGGTGTGAACTTATAAAAGCTGCCGAGATGATAAGGGGTAATATGGATGGAGTCGTCTCCATTTCGGTGGACGCGACAAAGGCCGTGGAAGATGTCAAAAAGGAGATCACGTCAGCCATAAAAAAAGCTGACTATGGAAATGGTGTACTCATTTTGACGGATCTGTTCGGCGGCACGCCTTCAAACATCTCCCTGTCGTTTCTGAAAGAGGAAAAGGTGGAGGTGATTACCGGTGTAAATCTTCCCATGCTGCTCAAGATACCGGATATGAGAAGAAAGAAGAAGCTTGTCGAATCTGCCGATCTTATAAGGGATTACGGTAGAAAAAACATCTACCTTGCCAGTGAGCTATTAAACAGAAAAGCCGATGATTGATCCGCGGTGTCTTCCATCAAGGAAACTTTCTTTTCTGAAGATTCTTTAAATGAAAAATAAAACTGTAGTAGAAACGGCCGTAGATATTGAAACGCGCGATATGACGGCGGATGATCTGGAGGATGTCCTGTCGATTGAATCTGTTTCCTTCCCCATACCCTGGTCAGAAGGCATGTTTCTGGAGGAGATGAAACATTCATTCTGCCATGATCTTGTGGGACTTGTAGGGGGGCAAATCGTTGGTTATATAAGTTTTGCGATAGTTTACGACGAAATCTATCTCAGAAACCTCGCCGTACATAAAGACTGGAGAAGACGCAGTGTGGCCTCGAAGCTTCTCTCAACGATGATAGACATCTCCTCCGGCATGGGCGCCAGATATGGTACTCTGGAGGTGAGAAAATCGAACAAGGCCGCATTAGGGTTATACAAAAATTTTGGCTTTGTGGTAAAAGGGATAAGACCCTCTTACTACTCCGACACAGGTGAAGCCGCCCTTATAATGTGGGCGGATTTTTAAAATTGATAGCTTTGTAAAAGGTCCAAATCAGGAAATTATGAAACCCTATATCTCCGCAACAGTCTTTTCTCAAAGGGAAACAGTCAGAGAACATTTCCTGATAGTCCTGAAGGTACCCGCCTTCTTCAGGGAATCCCTTCCGGGACAATTTGTCATGGTGAGAATGAAAAACTGTAGTCACCCCTTTCTTTCCAGACCATTCAGTATCTATTCCGTATACTCCCACGGTAAAAATACATTCATGGAGATCCTGTACAAGGTTGTGGGGAAGGGGACAGAGACCTTTTCTAGGCTGAGAAAGGGCGATGTCCTGAACATACTAGGGCCACTTGGAAAGGGATTTGATCTCCCTTTGGAATGCAATAAAATAGTCCTGATAGCTGGCGGAGTTGGTATAGCGCCCCTTTCATTTCTGGCGGAGCGTTGCGAGAAAGACATTAACAGTGCGGAAATGATCTGTTATATGGGAGCGGGAAGTCTGGAAGCACTTGTGGGTATGGACAGGATGGATGGGATCTGCTCTGTTGTGAAGATAAGCACTGATGATGGAAGCTGGGGACATTCCGGTCCGGTAACAGAACTCTTCGGACGCGACATGGAACTCTACGCGGACAATGATTCCCGGATATATTCCTGCGGTCCGAATCCAATGCTCAGAAGCCTGCACGAATTATTGAAGGATCGGCCGGTTGCCTGCCAGGTTTCTCTTGAAGAACGTATGGCATGCGGCATTGGAGCCTGCCTCGGGTGTGTTGTGAAGACAAAATCCGGTGATGAGGGCGGCGGTTTGGTAAGAGTCTGCAAAGAAGGGCCGGTGTTTGATATCAACAGTGTAGAATTCAGTGAACATAACGGATAGTGATATGAAATTGAAAATGGGAGTTGATATAGGAGGTCTGGCACTGAAGAACCCGGTTATGACCGCATCGGGTACATTTGGCTATGGTGAAGAATATTCCGATTATCTTGATCTTAATCGCCTGGGTGCCATCGTTGTCAAGGGATTATCCCTCAAGCCGAGAGATGGAAATCCGCCGCCGAGGATTATAGAAACAGCTTCCGGAATGCTCAACGCCGTCGGTCTTCAGAATGTGGGTGTAAGGGCATTCATTGATGAGAAGCTGCTTTGGCTCCGCAGGATTGATTCCGTGGTGGTCGCGAATATATTCGGAGAAACCATTGAGGATTACGCGAATGTCGCGGAGATTCTCAATGATGCCGAGGGCGTGGATGCGCTTGAGGTAAACATATCTTGTCCCAATGTCAAGAAGGGAGGGATAGCCTTCGGCTCCGATCCGATCCTTGCCGGAGAGATTACAAGGGCCGTGAAAGATGCCTCCCGCCTTCCGGTTATTGTGAAGCTTACTCCGAATGTAACGGACATAACAGAGATTGCGAGAGCAACTGAAGCTGCCGGCGCCGACGCGCTTTCTCTCATCAATACGATTACAGGAATGTCGGTAGATATAGAGAAGAGAATCCCGCATCTGGAAAATGTTACAGGCGGCCTGTCCGGTCCGGCGATAAAA
This sequence comes from Deltaproteobacteria bacterium, assembly GCA_019313905.1. GTDB lineage: Bacteria > Desulfobacterota > Syntrophia > Syntrophales > UBA2210 > UBA2210. The sequence continues at coordinate 3,221 of JAFDAI010000028.1, forward strand.
CCGGTCGCAATCAGAATGGTATGGGAAGTGGTGAATGCGGTTTCCATACCGGTTATAGGTGTGGGTGGGATAATGAACGCTCGTGACGCCATTGAATTTCTCATTGTGGGCGCAAAAGCAGTCCAGGTGGGAACGGCGAACTTTATCAACCCTGGCATAGCTGTTGATATTGTTGATGATATGAGGAAATACATGACGGAAAAGGGCATCAGCGATATAAACAACCTGATAGGAACGCTCAAGATATAGCAATTAGCTGTTTTCCATCCGGGACTACCCCCATTTTTTATAATTGAGAGAAAAATAGAATTGGAGTTGTAACAATGACAAAAGAGAATGGATATGATGTAGTAATAATGGGAGGTGGTCCCGGTGGATATGTTACCGGTATCAGGGCCGGTCAATTGGGCCTGAATGCATGTGTTATCGAAAGAGATACCCCTGGAGGTGTTTGCGTAAGCCAGGGATGTATCCCGACAAAAAATCTCATTCACAATGCGGGCATTTTCCATTCTCGTTTTGAGCTGGAAAAAATGGGGCTTGCCGTTGATTCCAAAAAGTTTGATTACGGATATGTACAGGAGCAGTCCAGAGCGGCAGTACGGTCTCTGGTTAGAGGTGTCGAATATCTACTGAAAAAAAACAAGGTTGATTATGTCCAGGGTACCGCCGTAATTGTTTCAAAGAATAAAGTAATCCTTGAAGATCAAACCGAAATCACAGGAAAAAACATTGTAATTGCCACAGGATCTCGCCCTTCGCAGATAAAAGGATTTGAGTTTGATGAAAAACAGGTACTTTCTTCGACTGGGATCCTTTCTCTCAAAGAACTGCCCGGCAGCCTGGTCATACTTGGAGGGGGTGCCATTGGGTGCGAGTTTGCCTACATCATGAATACATTCGGTGTAAAGGTACACCTTGTAGAGATGGAGAAACACATTCTACCCCTTGAAGATGCAAGATCGGTGGCCGTTCTCGAAAAATCCTTTAAGGATAGTGGCATCGATGTAATTACAGGAGCGCGTGCGAATTCCCTGGAGAAAACATCCGGAAAAGTGACGGTTACCCTCACGAAAAAAGATGGCAACTCAAGGAAAATAGAGGCGGAAAAGATTTTATGTGTGTTCGGGCGGACTCCGAATACCGATGAAATAGGTCTTGAGAATATCGGGCTGAAAGCCGAGAAGGGTTATATCCCGGTGGGTGATTATTATCAGACACAGGTCGAGGGAGTATATGCCATCGGCGATGTGGTGAAAACGCCGCTTCTGGCACATGTGGCTTCAAAGGAAGGTGAGATTGTAGGCGAGTATATTGCCGGGCATACACCTCAGCCTCGAGTTAATCTGAATGAAATACCATCAGCTATCTATTGTGAACCTCAACTGGCAAGTTTCGGCCTTAGAGAAGATCAGGCGAAAGATCAGAACATCCCCTACAAAAAGGCTATCTATCCGTACAGAGGAGTGGGTAAAGCTGTTGCAATCGGTAAAACCGAAGGTATGGTGAAAACCCTGTATGATCCGGAGACTCATGAGATTTTAGGTGCCCATATTGTGGGGTATGATGCAACGGAATTGATACATGAGATTCTTCTGGCTAAAGCCGGCGGATTGTTGCCCGAAAAGATTGCAGAGATGATCCACGCGCACCCGACCATGTCCGAGGTGGTGATGGAACAGATGCGTGCTGTGGATGGTCAGCCGATACATATGTAGTTTCCATCCAAAAATGGTACTTTTCCGCGATCTCTGCGTCAATCTGCGGGATTGTTTGTGCGGCGTACATTAGTACGCCTCCGCGCAATCCCTCGATTTTCTTGACCTTACGAAAAATTACTCATTTTTAAACAGGAAACTTATTAGTGTCCATTTTTTTGAGGAATTCATTTCTGTATGGACACTATGTAGGATTTGATTAAAAAAGTCCCTGCATCCTCACAGCCTGTTTTCCATAACCAGGCGAGCAAAGTAGTCAAAAGACCGGTCATAAGTGCGCTCTGCTTCCTTGTCAAAGCAACAGGCCGGAAGTTCACGCATTTTCAGGTGAAAGCGTATACAGTCACAACATGTTCCCTTGCGGCTGCACGGTTCGTAAGTGCAGTTGCACAGCTCCAGATTTTTTTCCTTCTTGCATTCCATAGACAGTCTCCTTATAAAAATCAGACAGGATTAACGGGATGCTCAGGATTAAAAATATCTTGTATATCCTGTTATCTTGTCAAAGGTTTTTCACTTTACGTTTAATCTCAACTTTCTGTTCACCAAAATTAATAATCAATCCCACAGGTTTCCCTGTAGCAACAAGATAATTTACTAACTGAACTTCATGTGCTTGAATAATCTGTCTTATCGACTTAAGCTCTAAAATAATCGTATTTTCCACTATGATATCGGCAACAAAATTGCCAACGACTTCATTCTCGTACAATACAGTTATCGGTTCCTGAGATACAGCAGATAATCCGCTTTTTCTTAGTTCTATAAGCAAACATTTTTCGTAAACAGATTCTAGAAATCCATAACCCATTCGATTGTAAACTCTATATGCACAACCAATGATTTGTTCAGTTAGTTCTTTGTATTCCATTTACTTTACCTCAAGGATCAGGCAGGATTAACAGAATGCTCAGGATTAAAAATATCTTGTATATCCTGTTATCCTGTCAAAGTTTTTCCATTACCGTTTTGTAAAGTTCCCCGGCGCGGTATGAACTTCTTACGAGGGGCCCGCTGACAACACCGGAAAACCCCATCTCGAGCGCTGCCACACGCCATTCGTCAAATTCATCAGGGTGTACAAAGCGCTCCACTGCCAGATTTTTTTTCGAGGGCTGCAGATACTGTCCTATTGTCAGGATATCGCACCCGGCATCCGCCAGATCGCGCAGTGTCTGCCTGATCTCCTTTGAAGTCTCCCCGAGTCCTAACATGACGCCAGATTTCACCGGTATTTCCGGGGCATCCTTCTTTGCGCGCTCCAGGAGCGCGAGCGAACGCCGGTATGATGAATCAGGTCTTGCCGCAGGGTAGAGCCGCGGCACCGTTTCAACATTATGGTTAAGTACATCGGGACGGGCTCTGATAACGGAAGCGAGTGCCTGCGCGTCTCCCTGAAAATCGGGTATCAGCACCTCTACATGTGCACCTGGAACATCTTCGTGGATTTTTGTGATTGTGTCGGAAAAGAACGAGGCTCCTCCATCGGGGAGATCATCCCTCGTGACGGATGTAACAACGACATAGCTAAGACCAAGCTGCCGGGCTGCTCCGGCAACCCTGGATGGTTCTTCCGAATCGAGTGGAGCCGGTTTTCCACGTGACATCGCGCAGAAACGACAGCCTCGCGTGCAGAGTGATCCCATGATGAGAAAGGTTGCTGTGCCTTTTGAGAAACATTCCCAGATATTTGGACAGAGGGCTTCCTCACAAACGGTATGCAGCCTGTTTTCCCTGAGGAGTTTTCTAATCGCCTGGTATTCCGCCCCCTTTGGGAGACTCCGCCTGAGCCATGGGGGCTTTCGTGTCCGGATCTGTGTTTCGCTATTCATGGTGTTATCCCGCGAGACAGGGCTTTCTTGCCGCTGCGGTTTCGTCTAGCCTGCGCAGCTTTGGCCGGATGGGTGCCCTTTTCAGGAGATCGGGGTCTTTCCCGGCCTCAGCCACTATGGCCTTGAGCGCCTCTATAAAGCGGTCTATATCCTCTTTTGATTCCGTTTCCGTGGGTTCAATCATCATGGCGCCATGCACTACAAGCGGGAAATAGATTGTCGGTGGATGGAAACCGTAATCCATAAGACGCTTAGCCATATCCAGCGTGGTAATCTTTTCGGCCTCCTGTAGCTTATCGGAGAAAACGCATTCGTGCATACATGGTCTGTCATAGGGAAGATAGAGCGATTTCTTAAGGTGTTCCTTTATGTAATTGGCGTTGAGGACGGCAAGCTGACTTGCCCTTTTCAGACCCTCACTTCCCATGCTCATGATGTAACTGCAGGCCTTAATCATAACCCCGAAGTTTCCGTAAAATGCCTGCAGTTTTCCGATGGATTCCGGAAAATCTCCAGACAGCAGGTATTCGTCTCCCTTTTTTATGATTCGCGGAACGGGGAGAAACGGTTCCAGGATATCTTTTACACAGACTGGTCCTGAGCCGGGTCCTCCGCCTCCATGCGGGGTCGAGAATGTCTTGTGCAGGTTCAGGTGCATTACATCGAACCCTATCTTCCCCATCTGCACGATTCCCATAACGGCGTTCATATTCGCGCCATCGCCGTATACCATCCCGCCCTTTGAATGGACAATCTCTGCGACTTCTCTGATATTTTCTTCAAAAAGTCCCAGCGTGTTAGGATTGGTTATCATGATCCCCGCTGTGTCTTCGTCCATGATGGCAGCGACGGCTTCTGCCGGTATAATCCCATCTTCACCCGATTTTACCGCTACGGGATGAAAACCGCAGAGGGCAGCACTCGCAGGGTTGGTACCGTGCGCGGTGTCGGGAACAATAATCTTTGAGCGGTGCGAGTCCCTGCTCTTATGATACGCGTGTATGAGAAGCATCCCGGCCAGTTCTCCGTGCGCCCCGGCGGCGGGTTGAAGCGTGACGGCGTCCATCCCCGTTATCTCGGCGAGATACTGTTCAAGCCGGTACATAAGTTCAAGAGCGCCCTGCGACAGTTCCTGCGGAAGCAGGGGATGCGCTCCGGCGAATCCGGGGAGAGATGCTTCCCTCTCGTTGATCTTGGGATTATACTTCATGGTACACGAGCCGAGGGGATACATCCCTGTGTCGACGCCTAAATTCCACTGTGACAGCCTTGTATAATGTCGCACAACGTCCACCTCGGAAAGATCAGGAAAGTCGGGTCCGTCACCCGCGAGTCCTTCATCAAGAGGGGAGGGGACAACGTCTCTCCGGGGCATGGAGAATCCCCGTCTTCCCTTTTTTCCCTTTTCCCACAGCAGGGGCTCGTTGAATATCAAGCCGGAGGTTCCTTGTAGCTCTTTCATGATCGTACCTCCTTTATCAGGGCGTCCATATCTTCCCTGCCCATGGTCTCCGTCACGCACAACAGGTAGTGACCAGAAAGATCAGGGTACCAGGTGGCGAGCGGAATCCCTGCTATTATACGCTGTTCGAGCAATTTCTTATAGGTATCCTTGAAGTCTTCCCCGAATTCCACCACGAATTCGTTGAATGTGTGGCTGTCAAAGGTGATTCCAAATCCCGCTTCCCTCAGTCCGCGTTTGAGATATTCGGCCTTGTCATAATTGAGGCAGGCCAGTTCGCGGATGCCGGTGCCCCCGACAGAGGCCATATACATGGCGGATGCCAGCGCGCACAGGCTGTTGTTTGTACAGATGTTGGATTTTGCCTTTTCCCGGCGGATATGTTGTTCCCTCGTGGCCAGCGTCAGGACGAAACCGGGCCTGCCATCCATGTCGGTAGTTTTTCCCACAAGGCGGCCCGGCATGTTACGCACATGCTTCATCCGGCAGGCGAACATTCCAAGGCCCGGCCCCCCGAAGGACTGAGGTATGCCGAGACTCTGTCCCTCTCCGCAGACGATATCCGCTTCCTGGCTGCCGGGGTTTTTGAAGAGGCCATAGGCCAGAGGTTCTGTAAAGGAAAGAACAAAAAGTGCACCCGATTCGTGGACGGTTCCTTCAATTGCCTGAAGATTCTCGATGCACCCGAAAAAGTTGGGAGACTGGATAGCGACGGCCGCGAGATCATCCATGCCGGCCACACCTGAGATATCAGTCCTTCCGTTTTCGAGGCGGGGCAGTTCCACAATCTCATAATCGCTCGGTTCCAGATAGGTCCGGACTACATCGCGGTAGTACGGGTGGATAAGACGCGATATGGCTACTTTTTTCCGCTTCGTTACGCGTGCGGCCATTAGAAGGGCTTCAGCCAGCGCGGACGCGCCGTCATACATCGAGGCGTTTGCCACCTCCATGCCGAGCAGGCGGGTGACCAGTGTCTGATACTCATATATTGCCTGAAGGGTTCCCTGGCTTATCTCAGGCTGATAAGGTGTATAGGCCGTCGAGAACTCGGATCTGCCGAGGAGATATGATACTGATTCTGGGATATAGTGATTGTAACTCCCAGCGCCCATGAATATTTTGTACGCCGGGGAGACCGCCATCTTTTTCGAAATGCTGTCCATGAGAGTGTTGAGTTCCCATTCCGTCAGCGCATCCGGCAGGTTCAGGCTGTCCTCTATCTTGCAGTTCCCGGGGATCATCGAAAACAGATCATCCATATTCTCCGCACCCACCGCGCGCAGCATTGAGCTGACATCCTCTTCGGTATGAGGCAGGTAGCGCATCTATTCCGCTCCTTTCAACATTTCAAGATATTCCCCGCTGGACATAAGGGTGTTTATCTCGTCCGGGTCGTTTGGCTTCACCTCTATTATCCACCCATTAGTATAAGGTTTCTCATTTACAAGTTCCGGCGTTTCCTCAAGGGCTTCATTTACTGCTGTGACCTCTCCCGACACCGGCATGTATATCTCCGAAACGGCCTTCACCGATTCCAGCGTGCCGAATTCTTCTCCCTTTTCAAAGGTAACGCCGACATCGGGAAGTTCCACAAACACGATATCACCCAGCTGATCCTGTGCGTAGTCATTGATTCCTATCGTCACATTGTCACCGTCATCTCTGGTCCATTCATGCATCTCCGTGTAGCGCACATTGTCCGGCAAAAATAATTCTTCGATCTCTTTCATATTTTTTTCTCCTCTTAAATATTAGACAGGATATTCCTGTTATCCTGTCAAAATCTTACAACATGTCCTTGATTGCCCTGCGTGCGGTGCGGGCGGGACGGATGTCATCCACGATTACAACTTTTATGGTTCGTCTGTCATCCTTCAGCTCCACGGTGTCTCCGACGGACAGTTTTCTTGTTACCCTGATGAACCCGCAGGAAAGTCCCTTCGGATTGAATCCATCCGGTCGATCCGGACTGGCTACGCTGTATATCTTTTCCTCCACCCGGTCTATGGCCATATCGGTTACACAGGTCAGAACAGTGCCGATCTCGGCGCCGTCGGAGTCTGTTACAACCGTTGAATCGCCGAGGGAAACCTTGCGCAGGTCAAAGCCCGCGAAGGGATATGTATATTCCGGTTCTTCAATGTTCCTGAGGGCCTCGTCACCCATGAATTTTTTGGTGAAATCCGTTCGGTCGTCATTGAAGGGAAGGGCGAAGTTCCAAGGGTTGTTGATAAATGGCCAGGGACCGATATCCTGGTGGGACAGTGGAAGCACCGCGCCTGTTCTCAGGGAATCGCGCGCGGCAAGACCGCATACCGTAAGACCGAAATCCTTTCCCGCCTCCAGCGCCATTTTCCACACACGTTCGATATGATCTGGGTTCATGAGTATTTCAAAGCCGAACTCGCCGGTGTAGCCGGTACGCGACAGCATGACAGGGGTGCCGTCCAATAGACGCACGGCATCCGCAAGGGGGGAATCGTCATTAAAGAATCCCTTGAAGCTGAAATAGACCATGCGATCAAACACCACTTCCGGCTCCCTGATTATTCCCGCTAATATCCTGGCGGACATGGGTCCCTGTATGTCCATCTTACCGACCCCGTCGGTAAGATCGTGAATTTCGACGTCTGACCCGCCCGCCTGATCTTTCAAGTGACGGGCGATCTGTTCGCCCATCCCGGCGTTCGCAACGATCATGTACATCTCCGGCGCTACCTGCGAGATGATAGAGTCGTCCCTGACATGACCCAGATCGTCTAAAAAGGCGCCATAGGCGCATCTTCCCGGCACAAGAGGGGTTTTGTCCTTCCCTATGCATGCATCCAGGTTCTTGGTGAAACAGGCCTGGAGAAGGGTTAACGCGCCGGGACCCTCAACCATAATAACTGCCATGTGGCTTGTATCGAACATTCCGGCGCCCGAGAGGACCGCGAGGTGTTCCCGTTTTGCCCCGAAAGGGTACCACAGGGGCATCTCGTATCCACCGAAAACCGCCATATTGGCGCCATGTTCCAGATGCCAGTCATGCAGGGGGGTCTTTTTTATGTGTTCTTCATTCATGGTTCAGTCCTCTATCCCCAGTCCTTTCTTATCACCGTATCCTTTATCCAGTTGACATCGTCCCTTTCAGGATAATCAAGATTGTAGTGAAGACCGCGGCTCTCCTTCCTGAGGCGCGAACACTCGATAATGACCCCGGCCACCGTGGCGATATTGCGCAGTTCGAGCAGATTGGTCGTTATGGTGAAATTCCAGTAGTATTCCTCTATCTCCCTCGCTATCAGATTGATTCTCCTCTTCGCGCGCTCCAGCCTCTTGTCGGACCTTACAATGCCCACATAGTTCCACATGCACATCCTGATCTCGTCCCAGTTGTGCGAGACGACAATAGATTCGTCGCTTTCGGTCGCGCCCTTCGGATCCCACGGGGGTATGGGTGTGGAATCTTCTTCCACTGCCGGCAGGAGCTGACAGATCTTCTCGAATGCTCTGTGCGCGAACACAAGGGCCTCCAGGAGTGAGTTGCTCGCGAGACGGTTGGCGCCGTGAAGGCCGGTACATGCCACCTCTCCGCACGCGAAAAGTCCGTTGATGCTGGTCTCGCCGGAGGGATTTACCAGCACTCCACCACACTGGTAATGAGCCGCGGGAACCACCGGTATAGGATCGACGGCCATATCGATGCCGAACTCAAGGCACCTGTTGTAGATATAAGGGAATCTTTTCACGAGGAATTCTTTGCTCATCTGTGTGATATCCAGAAGGACGTATTCATCCCCTGATTTTTTCAGCTCTGTGTCTATTGCCTTGGCGACAACATCTCTAGGGGCCAGCGCCCCCATCGAGTGGTATCTCTCCATGAATGTGGATCCATCCTTGAGCTTCAGTACAGCTCCCTCACCCCTCACCGCCTCGCTTATGAGAAAGGATTTCGCGTCGGGGTGATAAAGGCAGGTGGGATGAAACTGCATGAATTCCATGTTGGCGATCTCGGCGCCGGCCCTGTAAGCCATTGCTACGCCATCTCCCGTGGCGATATCGGGATTTGTGGTAATCAGGTAAACTTTTCCTGATCCTCCTGTGGCCAGCATGACAAACTTCGCCCTGAAGGTATGGACGACGTTTTTGTCCACGTCAAAGGCATATGCCCCGAGACATCTGTTTTCCTCCTCCTTATGGACGGCAAGCTTTGACCTACAGATGAGGTCTATTGAAAAGAAGTTTTCGTAGATCGTTATGTTCTTCTTTGAGGCGGCTTTCTCGACCAGCGCCCGTTCTACCTCTCTACCGGTGATATCTTCCGCGTGAAGGACCCTCCTACGGCTGTGACCCCCCTCTCTCCCGAGGTCATAGGCGCCAGACTTACTGTCTTTCGTCTTCGTGAAGTGCACGCCCCACTCGATAAGTTCCCTGATCCTTTCAGGGCCTTCCGTGATAACGAAATTCACCACGTCTTCTCTGCACAGCCCGGCTCCACTTTTCAGCGTATCGTTTATGTGGGATTCGAAATTGTCGTCATCGTCAGTCACGGCGGCAATTCCCCCCTGGGCGTAATTCGTGTTTGATTCTACCTCTTCTTTCTTCGTGACGACCGCGACACTTCCCAGTTCCGCTGCCTTTATAGCGAAGGATAGCCCTGCTATACCGCTGCCCAACACCAGAAAATCGTATTCTTTCTCCATTCTTATAATCCCGGTTTTGTATTTACAAACAAGCGACTTTCCTATATATCCTTTCGATACTAAGTTTCAAGTTCAAAATCAAATCAGAGACATACTTTTACGGAGGCAGAATGCTCGTATTAGGGATAGAATCCTCATGCGATGAGACCGCGGCGGCAGTGGTTTCCGACGGCACAGTAGCCCTTTCCAACGTCATAGCGTCACAGATAGACATTCATGGTGAATATGGGGGCATTGTTCCCGAAATCGCATCCAGAAAACATATGGAAGCGATCATACCGGTAACGCGACAGGCCCTGGATGACGCCGGTGTATCGATGGACGACATAGAAGGAATTGCCGTGACGAGAGGCCCCGGTCTGGTGGGTTCCCTCCTTGTCGGTCTCTCGGCCGCGAAGGCGATGGCATTCGCCGCTGATATACCCTTTATGGGAGTGAACCACATAGAGGGGCACATTGCCGCCATATTTCTCACCGACAGGAGACCCGATTTTCCCTTCACCGCCCTGGTGGTTTCGGGAGGACATACACATATATATCTCGTCAGGGGATTCGGTGACTTTCAGATACTGGGACAGACAAGGGATGACGCGGCGGGAGAGGCATTTGACAAGGCTGCCAGAATGCTGGGTCTTGGATATCCCGGGGGAGTGGTCATAGACAGACTGGCGAAAAAGGGAAACCCCGCGGCCGTAACCTTTCCGCGTGCGATGAAGGGAAGCATCGATTTCAGTTTCAGCGGCTTGAAGACGGCGTTTCTGAACTACATAAAGGGCAGAAAAGAACCCATATCCGCGGACGAAGTGCCGGATATTGCCGCAAGCTATCAGGAAGCCATCGTGGATGTGCTTGTCGGAAAGACTCTTAAGGCCGCTGAAGACGCATCCGTGCCGAGAGTGGTGGTGTGCGGCGGAGTGGCTTCGAACAGCCGGTTGCGGGAGAGCTTTTTCGAGAAGGGCGAAAGGATGGGGATCGAAATATTTGTTCCTCCACCCGTCCTCTGCACCGACAACGCGGCAATGATAGCGGTTGTTGGCGATAATCTCCTTCGCGACGGCAAGAGAGACGGGTTCGATCTTAACGCGGTATCCAGGTGGCCTCTTGATTGACGGGAACAAATTTTAGACAGGATAACAGGATAGACAGGATTTGGGTTCGCTATTAGAAGCGTGCAAAACAACCCTGAATCCGAGTAGTTACGATATCTTAATCCCGTTTATCTTGTTAAACCCGTCTAATCAATCTTTTCCGAAGCCGGACGAAACAATGGAATCTCCCCTGAAAATCCTCAAAAGACATCGCATACGCCCGGTAAAACGCCTGGGGCAATCATTCCTTGTGGACAATAATATAACTTCCCGGATAGTGGATGCCTCGAAGATCGGCGGGGATGATACCGTGGTCGAGATTGGGGCAGGGCTGGGCGCCATGACCTCGATGATCGCAGAGAGAGCAAAAAAGGTCATTGCCCTTGAAATAGATCCGAAGCTTGTGAATGTTCTGAACGAAGAACTGAAGGAGATATCCAACATCGAGATAATTCATAAGGATGTCCTCCGTTATGATTTTTCCTCACCCCTGGGTGGCAATGAAAAGATAAAGGTTATAGGCAACATCCCATACAACGTATCGTCACAGATACTCTTCCGTCTGATCGAGTTCAGGGATCATATATCCTCGGCAACGCTGATGTTTCAGAAAGAGGTCGCGGACAGGATAGCGGCGGCGGCGGGAACGAAGGAATATGGAATACTTTCAGTGATCATCCCCATGTATGCGGTGCTCTCAACGATTATGACGGTTCCCTCAGCCTGTTTTCACCCTAAACCGAAGGTGGATTCCTCCGTCCTGAAGATGGATATGCGCAAAAGATCCCTCTTCGAGCTGTCCGATCATGACATATTCCTCAAGACAGTGAAGGCGGCCTTCTCAAAGAGAAGAAAAACCCTCGCCAACAACCTGAAGGGTATGGATACCGTGTGTTCAAGGGAGATGAATGTTTCCTCCCTGCTCGTCGAGGCCGGGATAGATGGACGGAGAAGGGGAGAGACGCTGACTGTGGAGGAATTTGGCAGATTAGCCGAAACAATTTTGACGGCTTTGTAAAAAGTCCAACCTTGATTTTTTACGAGTGCATCAGTTTTTCGAGCGACCTGGAATCAATAATCAATATCTACCCAGAAACAGGCGGGCGAACACCTTTGCATTTCCTGTCATGTTCGATATAGCGCAACTTTCGTTCGGCTGATGAGCCATTCTGTCCAGTCTGCTCCACACTGCGACCGGGTATCCTTCTTTCCTCAGGTGAGCCGCCACTGTGCCGCCCCCGATTCCTGCTGGAGATGCATTCACGCCGTATACCTCTTTTATCGCCTTTCTGAGGGCGTTTACAACCGGAGCGTCTTTGTCCGTGGGAGGAGGAGCCTGTACTCTCTGGACGGGCAGAATGTCTATGGAAACATTGGATGCTTTTTCCACTTCGCCAGCCATGGCGCGTACCTTTGACATAACTTCATCAAGATCATACTGAGGCAGGATGCGACAGTCCATATGGAAGACATCTTCTCCGGGTATCGTGTTTATGTTGGGAACATTGGCATCTTTACTTGTTGGTTCGAAGGTACTTATCGGTGGATAGTAAAGCGGGTCAACAGCGTCAAATATGTGGTACAGATCGCCCAGTTTTATGACAAGATGTGATGCGGCAATAAAGGCGTTTCTTCCCAGTGAGGGTTCGCTTGCGTGGCACTGCATGCCGACTGTCCTGAAACGCAGCCACAACAGGCTTTTCTCCGCTACCTCTATCATTGTTCCCTCCTCGTTGCCGAAGTCGGGGACAACTATGATGTCGTCTTTTCTGAAGACCTTCTTATTCGTGCCGAGGATATACCCAAGCCCTTTCATGCTCGATGTCTCTTCATCGGCAACGAATGCGAGCCCTATGGAAAACCCGGGGTTTATGCCTTCATCACTGAAGGCCTTTGCCGCAAAAATGGATGCAACAAGATCCTGCTGATTGTCTTCCATACCTCTGCCATATATCCTGCCGTCCTTTACATATCCCTCGTAGGGATCACTGTCCCACAGTTTCAATTCCCCCGGAGGAACCACGTCCGTGTGTGTGAGAATCCAGACCGTTCTCTCAGGATTTTTTCCGGGTATGTTTATGATGATATTGGGGCGGCAGTTGGAAGAGACCCTGTCATCCGGCGCGTCAAACCTGCTTATGTTGTCAAATTTCATATGGTTGAGATATTCCATGAGGTAGCGGGCCTTTTCGTATTCGCCATCTCCGCCATTCTCCGGCGCCAGAGCCGGTATGGCTGTAAGGGCGATCTGCAGCGCTATCATGTCATTTTCGTATGAGTCTATCCTTTTTTCGATCTTTTTGAGAATATCTCCGGCTGTCATAACTTAATTCTCCTGATTTCCCGTGCCGTTTTCCTTCCTGTGAAAATCTCCGAACGAGGAGAGCGGCTTGTTAAATTTTTCTTTATTGCCGAGGACAAGTACAATCCTGCTTTCCCCGGAGAGATAACGCGCTGCGACATATCTTAAATCATCCAATCCTGCCATTTCTATATTATCTTTGTAGTTTGTCAGGAAATTATCCGGGAGTTCGTTGAACTCCAGCATCATCTGCCCCATAACTATGTGGCTTGGCCTGGCAAAAGAGAAAATAAAATTATTTATGATGGATTCCTTTGCCCAGGCAAGTTCTCCACCGGACTCCACACCTCTGTTTCTCAGATTGTCCAGGATCTTTGTTATGGTGGAGAGGGCCTCCACAGTGGAAGAACTCTTTGCCATGGCGTAAGCGCCGAAAATGCCATATTTTGTACGAGGGGAATAAAAGCTTCCGGCACTGTAGGCAAGTCCCAGTCTGTTTCTCACCTCGGCGAATATGCGTGAACGAAAACCGCCGCTCCCTGTGATGAAGTCAAGGATTTCAAAGGCGTAATAGTCCGGATTTTTTTTGCCGGGCGCCGGCTGTCCTATAATGATAACAGACTGTGGAGTGTCTTTGTAGATGTAATTCAGCGAAGCTCCCACACGAGCCGGAGGGAGAGGGGGCTTTTCCGGGCCTCCGGGGATATTCCATTTTCCCAGACTGTTTTTTATCTTTACTACCGCATCCTTTTCTTCTATGTCACCCGACAGGGCTATCATTACGTTGCGTGGTCGAAAGAAACGTTTGTAAAACTTCAACAGATCGTCCCTCTCTATTTCTCCTATAGATTCGACTGAGGAGAGTCTGCCCCTCGGGTCACCATGGTACATCAGGCGGCGAAATTCCCTGAACGCAATCTTCTGCGGGTTGTCGGATATTCTTTCGAGCATCTCTGTTTTGAGCGTCTTTGCAATCCTCACCTTTTCCTCAGAAAAAACAGGGCTTGTTAGGATATCGGAAAATATTTGCAGTCCCTTGTCTATATCTTTTTTAAGGACGGACATGGACAGGGTACAGGAATCCGTTCCTACAGATACAGCTATCTTCCCTGCGATGAAATCCAGCTCCTCATCTATCTGATTGCCCGTCATGGATTTTGTTCCCCCTGTGCGCATCACTGTCCCCGTAATCTCTGCCAGTCCTTCTTTTTCGGGTGGATCGTAGAAGGAGCCCATTCTTATAACAGCGGATATGTTCACGAGGGGGATCTCGTGATCCTCCAGCATATAGAGTATAATGCCATTTTCAAGCTTTACCCTCTGCGCTTTCGGGGGTTCGAAACGAAGCGGAGCATACACAATATCATCCGGGTCGGTCACTGATGCGCCGTGCCATGCGCACGAGGACAGAAGCACAATAAAGACTGTCGCGTAAGCAATATATCTTTTCATTTTTTCCTCACCAGTTCGGCAACCGTCCTGTTCCGGGGCTCGAGGTATTTCTTTGCGGCCGCCATGACATCTTCCGGAGTGACCCTTTCCAGAAGGTCAGGAAATTTTGTAATATATTGCCAGCTTCCCGCCACGGCTCCATAATAAGAGAGCATGCCGGCAAGGCCGGAATTTGTGGAAATATGCCTCAAAATATCTGCCTTCAACTGGTTCTTTGCTTTTTCAAGCTCTTCAGGTTTGACCAGCTCTTCTTTCAGTATATCCAGTTCTTTATAAACTATCTCTTCCAGTTCTCCGCAGGTATGCGGCGAGACGGGTTGGGCAAATATGACAAAGAGATTGGGGTATCTGGCGCCCGGGAATCCATTTACCGTATTTACGCCCACGGCTATACCTTTTTCAACCAATGCCTTGAAAAGTCTTGATGTTCTTCCTCCCGAGAGGATTGTGTCGATAACGTCGAAGACGCAGTCGTCAAAAGAGGGTAGGGTGGGCTTGTGGTATCCTATGATGAGCCTGGGGGAGGCATCGGATATCAGTTTTACCCGCCTCTCACCATTCTGAGGCGGTTCCTCTGTAGCACGTCTTACCGGGATTTTCTGGGAGGGTATCCTTCCGAAATAGTGTTTTATGATTTTCATTACCCTGTCCGGCGACACATCTCCCACAATGGCTATGGTCGTGTTATTGGGGGAATAATAAGTTCTGAAAAATTCCTTTGTGTAATCAATGCTCAAAAAACGCATATCGGGGGCCCACCCGAGCACCGGTCTTCTGTATGGGTGAACCATGAAGGCCGCGGCCAGGAACTGTTCCATAAGCTTTCTCCCCGGATTCGATTCCACCGTCTGTTTGCGTTCCTCCATAACCACGTTGCGTTCCGAATAGAACTCGCGAAAGACAGGGTTGGCCATCCTGTCGGATTCTATTCTTGCCCACAGTTCTATTCTGTTGGAGGGCAGACTTACATGATAGCTGGTCAGATCTTGTCCTGTAAAAGCATTAAGGTCCCCGCCCCCTTTCTCTGTGTACAGACGGTCTATCTCGCTCGGGATGCTCCATTTTCCGGCCTCTTGCTGAAGTGTCTCAAGTTGCTTGCGCAGATGCTCAATTTTCTGCACGTCAGCGCTTTCCCTCTTCATCATCTCAGTATCGAGGGCATTGCCCACGTCATGAATCTTCAGGAGGCTGCGCTTTTCCTCTTCAAAATCCTTTGTTCCGATAGTCTCGGTGCCCTTGAACATCATATGTTCCAGAATGTGCGCGGTACCCGTATGGCCATCCCCCTCGTCTACCGCGCCCGTATCGTGGCTTATGTACAGAGAGACGGTCGGACTCGCATGTCTCTCGACTATCAACACTTTGAGACCATTCTTGAGTGTAACTTCCTTCACCTTGTCCTTCAGATCATACGCGGAACACGGACTTAAAGTAATACATAAGAAAAAAGATGCGAAGCAGGTGATAATAAGATATTTAAGGAGGAGATTATGAAGGTTTTTTCTGGGAGCCATCAGGATTCCTCCCTTATTCTTTTGAATATTCTGATGGCACTGTAGATAACGCCGACTGCGCTCACAAGGATGAGCATGCTCGATGAAAAGAAATACATGATAAATTCGGCAGGGTTGTTCAGGGAGTACGAACCGATCAGAACCTCAACTCCCCTTATGAAAAGAAACAGGGAGGCAATTCCTATAAAGATTTTGGAAATCCACCAGAAAAATGCGTTCATATAAAACAGCTCCACGTTTTTTCTCATTCCCACGCTCCTGCGTGGGAATGCATAGTAATCGTCAACAATATAGCTTATCCACCGAGTATTATCAATGTCAAGTTAGTTCCCATATTAGCACGAAATTATTTCAACTTCTTATTACTTCACTGGATTGGCTACTCTTCTAAAAACCCTGACAGCGTAGTGGATAATACTCACCTGGCTTATGCGGGTTTTTTTAATCTTTTCTTGACATTGATTTTTTTTGTGATATTTTAGACTGCAAAACGAAGATAGTCCAAAAGTTATAATACGGGGAGGCGGTCAAATGAAACAGGAAAAGGTGGATTCAATACTTGATACGTCAAGAAAGATGTTCGGACGGTATGGTATTCAGAAGACGAGCCTGCATGAAATAGCCCGGATGGCGAGGGTTGCCAAGGCGACCCTCTATAATTATTTTGGCAGTAAGGATCAAATATATCTGGAGGTTCTCAATCGTGAAGTCAACGACATTATTGAAAAGATATCGGCTGCTGTTGATGAGGAAAAATCTCCTGTAGAGAAGCTCAGAGTATTTATGCATGCAAAATTTCGTTACATGAAGGAGGCTATTAATATTTTGAACCTCAGTCGTGAAGGAATAGATACTTTGCTTCCAAAGACCGGCAGTATCCGTGACCGTCTTTTCTCAAGGGAGGTGAGTATTCTCCACTCAATTCTTGAGAAAGGTGTAACTGAAGGGATTTTTTATGTTTCAAATATGATGCTTACGGCCCGGGCGATCGGGTATGCTCTCAGGGGATTCGAAACAACTTGGCTGCTGAAAGAAAACGATAATGAGATCGAAAAGCACTTGGATAACCTGTACGATATCCTTTGCAAAGGCATGCTTGACAGGGGAGAGGTAGCATGAAATTTTCAGAATATGTATTTCTCTTTGTTCTCTTTTCCTCCATCGGCTGGATCCTTGAGGTAATTTTTCGTTCATTTAACGCAAAGACTTTTGTCAATCCAGGTTTTTTAAAGGGTCCTTATCTTCCAATTTATGGAACGGGCGCCTTTATCCTTACTATCTGTGCCACACACCTTGAGGGAAGCAGCTTACTTGTAAAAGGTCTGATTTATCTTTTCGTTACAACAGGGCTCGAATTTATAACAGGATTTATCTTTGACGGATGCCTGCATACCCCCCTCTGGGATTATTCAAAGCAACGATTCAGGATTAAAAATTATGTCTGTCTGCAATTTTCTATTTACTGGCTGATTCTGGCATTTACCTTCGAATATCTTGTATTGCCCATGTATCTCTCCGTTTTTAACTTACTGAATCCTGTTACTGTGGATATCTTTGCTATTGTTGTGTTCGGAGTTATGTTTGCCGACTGGACGGTCAGATGTGCCGGAATCATTTGGGAAAAGAAGGAGAAAAGAAGACTGACATCAGACAATCATGAATCGGAATTTATGAATATTGCAGGACCATTAATTGGACATCCGGCCATTCAAAGGCTGAGAGATTTTGGGCATCATCGTGACAAGACCCGTCTTGATCACAGCGTGGAGGTGGCATGGCATAGTTTCCTGCTGTCTAAAAGATTATCTTTGGATTGCAATGCAACAGTTAAAGGCGCATTGCTCCATGATCTGTTCTTTTATGACTGGCTTCGTGAGGGGCCAAGGTTGCACGGCTTCCGTCATCCGAGGATATCCTTGGAAAACGCCCGCAAAGTGACAACCCTGTCAAAAAAAGAGGAGGATATTATCATAAAACACATGTGGCCTATTACGATAATTCCTCCCCGGTACCCGGAATCCTGGGTTGTGTGCTTCGTGGACACTTACTGTACCGTAAAGGACTATGTAACAGTTAACAGGCGAAAGCGCTTGGAGTTCTAAGATAAACGGCTAAGAGTGTTCAGTTAATACAATTATAATGAGAGGATATTAGGTTACATAATGGTTGGTGATTGTAAACAGATATATTTTAGCGGGATTGATGTCGGATCTACTACGGTCAAGGTGGTGATCTGTGATAGTTCCGGAAAACCGGTTTTTTCCCGCTATCGTCGTCACAACGTAATGATTCTGGAAACGGTCCTGTCCATACTGGAAGAGGCACACGACCAGATGGGTGATATTCAGTTAGATCTGGCTGTCACAGGTTCAGCGGGTATGGGGATAGCTGAATCTTTCGGCATTCCCTTTGTTCAGGAGGTTGTGGCCTCGGCAAAGCTGATCAAGAAAATATATCCTGAGGTCAGGACACTTATCGAGATTGGTGGTGAGGACTCAAAGATCGTATTTTTTGATGATCATTTCCGTCCTGATATCAGAATGAACGGAAGCTGTGCCGGTGGTACAGGAGCATTTATAGACCAGATGGCCGTATTGCTGGACGTATCTCTTCCTGATTTTGATAGACTGGCCAGAAACAGCACGTCAATACACCCGATTGCTTCTCGATGCGGCGTATTTGCAAAGACGGATATTCAGGCCCTTTTGAGCAATAAGGTCTCCAAAGAGGATATTGCGGCATCTGTATTTCACGCTGTAGCGTTTCAGGTAATTACTACTCTCGCCCGTGGTCACGAGATCAGGAAACAGATTCTTTTTGCCGGTGGACCACTTAAATTTTTTCCACAATTACAGAAAGCATTTATTAATGTTCTTGAACTGAACAGAGAAGAAGATCTTGTTATATCGGATTATTCCGAATTCATTCCTGCCATGGGTGTGGCCCTTAACCATTCCCCGGTAAATAGGGACAGCGCCCTTTTTAATCAAAGGGCAGAAGGTGTTGTCTCTGCGACCAACAAAAAGGGCGCTGTCCCTATTTACGAGATTACAATCCAAAAGCTCATTCAATTAATGGAAAAAGGGGAACCACGAGTGCTGCAGGGATCTGAAAGCAACAGGCTTTCACCCCTGTTTAGTAACCTTTCAGAATTCGAAGCCTGGGAGAAAAGGCATGCACAGCAGATAGTAAAAAAAATAGATATCTCCAAAATTGATGGAAAATTATGCTTCCTGGGTGTCGATTCGGGATCCACTACGACAAAGCTCGTCCTTATTGATAGTGATGGGAAAATAGTACTAACCCACTATGCACCAAACAATGGTGATTCCATCCAGGCAGTCAGAGAGGGCTTAAGCAAATTTCAAGAAGAATTCCAGCGAGTGAGAATTACCCCCCGTATTGTCAGGACAACGGCAACCGGTTACGGAGAAGCTCTCATCAGAGCCGCTTTTGATTTGGATGATGGGGTGGTGGAAACAATGGCTCACTTGCGGGCTGCAAGATACTTTGACAAAGATGTCTCATTTATCCTCGATATCGGTGGTCAGGATATGAAGGCCATTTATATCAATGATGGCGCTGTATCAGACATTCAGGTCAATGAGGCATGTTCATCGGGTTGCGGTTCATTTATTGAAACATTTGCCCATTCTCTCGGATATGATGTTTCTGAATTCGCCGGGCTTGCGTGTCAGAAAAATGCACCCTTCGATCTGGGAACCAGATGCACGGTTTTTATGAATTCAAGGGTTAAACAGGCGCTGCGTGAGGGCGCAACCGTCTCGGATATCTCGGCAGGACTTGCATATTCAGTGATAAAAAATTCTCTTTACAAGGTTCTTAAATTGAAAGATTCTGACACGCTCGGAAAAAAAATCGTTGCTCAGGGAGGCACGTTTCGTAATCCTGCCGTTCTGCGTGCCTTTGAAGTTTTGCTTGGGCGAGAGGTAATACGCCCTGATATTTCTGAATTAATGGGTGCATATGGAGCAGCGCTTACTGCCCGGAGAAACTATCAGACTGATTCTGTTGAAGTTGCACAATTCAGTGAATTCAATCCATTTAATCAGGAAGTTACTTTTTCCACAAAAACTCTGCACTGTAAGGGATGTGAAAACAGATGCGGTGTAAAGAGACTAACATTTAACAATGGCAAGAGTTATTTTACCGGTAACCGGTGTGAGCGTTATTTTTCAAATGGATCTTCCTCTAAAAAACATGGGGAGAATCTTATAGCCGCAAAGTTCAAGCTGCTCTTTGATCGAAAAACAGAACCGGACAGGCCACCGATTTTGACACTTGGTATCCCCCGTGCCCTGAATATGTATGAGAACTTTCCCTTCTGGTGTACTTTTCTTGTGGAGTGTGGCTTCAAGGTAGTTCTATCCGACACTTCCAGTACTGGATTGTTTGAAAAGGGATCTGGTACGGTTATGTCGGACAATATCTGTTTTCCCGCAAAACTTGCCCATGGTCACATAATTAATTTGATTGAAAAGGGTGTGGACAGGATAT
>JAFDAI010000029.1 GCA_019313905.1 Deltaproteobacteria bacterium
GAGTGTAGCGCATTGTTAGCTCTTCAGATTCCTGCTGGCTCCCTACTGTATAGTCACGGTCACTCACAACACTTTACGGAACTGTATACAGCATAAGGTTGTTCAGGGCGGTCTACACCACGGAAAAGCTTTTTAATCTGATCCGATGAATATTGACGCTCTCCCCATATCGCCCAACTCAAGCCACTCATGAAAAGCAACAATATTCATGTTGTAAGTTTTTTTCCAGAAATGGATGGGGTTAACCTAAAAAGAGAATCGCAAAGGCTTGGTTAGCAATTTGGTTAGCATAAAATCCAAAAGGTAGGCGAAATTATTCAAATTCAGACACGGAAGATTTTGATTTTTTCTAACAAAACCACTTGTATCAGTTATTTTAAACTGTTATAAATTAACCTGAATCTATTGAAAAGTACTGAAAATGCACTTTATGGGACTCAAAATCCCCCGGACGCAAGTCCATCTCGGTTCGATTCCGAGCTCCGGCACCAAGTGAAATCAATGGGTTGCGACTGATAAGGTTGTAACCCTTTTTCGTGTCCGGGGCTAACTGTAATCATAATGTGAGAAATACTCTTGCCATACATGATAAAGGGATAAACTATGAGTGAAAAGACAGAAATTGACGAGTTCTATGATCTTGCGGATCAGTACATGCAAGAGGGACGTTATGAGGAAGCGATTGAACTTTACCATAAACTGGCAGAGATAAATCCTGAAGACGATTCGATACTCATGTCTCTGGCCTGGGCCTACAGGGACAGTGGAAGATTGTCCGATGCCGCACTCTGTCTGGAAAAACTCTTGGAAAAAGAGTTGAAAAGGGAAATCTTTACAGGCTTTGCCTTTGATGAGCTGGTGAAGATATACAGGGATGAAGGCAATTATGAACGCCTTGTCGCAATCTGTGAAGCGGCGGTTGCCGCCCAGCCCGACGATGTTTCTCTCTTGACCACACTTGGAAATTCGTATCTCGGGGCGGGGAAAACAGATCGGGCTGTTGAAATTTTTGAGATACTTGCAAAGATGGAACCAGATGCCCCTGCGCTTTTCCGCAGTCTCGGGAATGCTCATATCGCGACCGGAGATTTCGAAGAAGCTGAAGATGCCTATAACAGGGCAATTTCCATGGAGCCAACGGTTGCGCACCGGTTTTACAATGAGCTGGGCAATGCTTTTTCCCGTGCGGAGCAATATGACCGCGCGGAGACAGCTTTGAGGAGATCACTGAATTGTCACCCCGATCAGCCCCTTGTCCATTGTGATCTGGGCGACGTCTTTGTCAGGCAGGAAAAACTGGATGATGCGAGAATGTCTTATGAAACCGCGGCAAAACTCGATCCCGCGTCCAAGGGGGGATATTATAACCGCCTGGGGAATACACTTGCCGGAGAGCATAATCACAAGATGGCAATAGAGGCCTTTGAAAAAGCTGTTTCAACCGATCCTCGCAATCCCTTCTACTATCTTGGTCTTGTTAAATCATGCGAGATTGAAGGGTTTCACGATAAGGCCCGGGAAGCATACAAAAAAGCAAAATCTCTGGGTATCTTTTCCTGAAATCATCGGGGTAGATTCGAACAATTTCTTGACATAACCTCGTGATATAAGATATGGAAGGCCACTTAGTGGTGTTTCAGTGGGGATGTAGCTCAGATGGGAGAGCGCGGCGTTCGCAATGCCGAGGTCAGGGGTTCGATCCCCCTCATCTCCACCATATTTTTTTCGGGGGAATGTTTTTATACTTGTTCTGAACACGGTTAAAAACCATTACATGTTAAAAGGAGGATTATTCCATGGGTAGGAAAATTTTCAGGGTCTTGATTTTGTTTATAGTTGTCTCTTTTATTGCGGGTGCTGCCAACTGTCTTGCGAAGGGAAAGGTATATATAAATGGCATCGATGCCAATTTTCCACCGTTTGCCTATGTTGATAAAAACGGTGTTCCGGATGGATTTGATGTAAAGTCGGTCGATTGGATCGCAAAGGAAATGGGATTCGAGGTCAAACACCAGCCGATGGACTGGGATGGGATTATTCCGAGCCTGCGCGCGAAGAAGATCGATATGGTAGCTTCCGGAATGAGTATAACCGACAAGAGAAAGGAACAGGTCAACTTTACCATTCCCTATTGGAAGATTGCTCAGGTGATAGTAGCTCCGAAGGGCTGTGCCCTTTCAGTGGATGAATTACTGTCCAATGGAAATAAGGTGGGAGTTCAGAGAGGCACCACAGAAGCAAAATGGATGAAAGAAAACCTGATTAAGAAAGGGAAGGATTTTTCGCTCGTTGAATATGACTCGGCACCCCTCGCGATTGAGGATCTCCTGAACGGTCGTATCGTTGCCGCCGCCATGGATGATGCCCCGGCAAAGGACGCTATGAGAAAAAAACCGGTTAAGATTATCGGAACTTTCGGTATGGCCAGCGAGGATTTCGGATATGCCGTCCGCAAGGAAGACACCAAGCTCCTCAATACGATGAATGAGGGACTGAAGAAACTGATGGCTTCTCCCTACTGGGAAGAACTGAAGAAAAAATACAAACCATAATAACAGGTGGTGCCCATCCATAAATATTGGGTGCTGAGATGATCTTTCGTGGAAGGCATCAGGACATCCTGTCTTGGTGCCTTTCATGTTTTATATGCCGGGAAATTGAATGACGGAAAGTCTGATCGTACTATACGGCGCTTTACCTTATCTTCTGCGAGGATCGCTGATTACAATAGCGGTGGTCGTGGGAGCTATGCTGCTGGGCCTGATACTGGGCATTAACATTGCCGTCGGGCAGGTCTATGGCGGGAGATGGCTACGCCGTACAATAGGGGTATACATATGGTTCTTCCGCGGTGTGCCTCTTCTCGTTCTGCTGTTTCTTTTTTATTTTGGGCTATGTTCCCTCTTAAACATCAATCTTTCCGCATTTACGGTATCCATCATCGTTCTCGGGCTCATTACCTCGGCTTACCAGTCCCAGATTTTCAGGGGAGCCATTTCATCGCTTCCGGAAGGTCAGTTCAAGGCGGCACGGGCGCTTGGCATGAGTGACCGTAAAACAATCCTGTTTATCATTCTGCCTCAGGCCCTGAGACTCTCAATACCAGCGTGGTCAAATGAATATTCCATCGTTCTGAAAGATTCAGCTGTCACGTACGCACTGGGTGTTGCGGAAATAATGGCCCGGGCGCATTTTGTGGCTTCAAGAACCTATGAACAGCTTCCTCTGTATCTTGCGGCGGGCGTTATGTTCATGATACTTACATATCTGGGGACAAAAGGGCTCCGGATATTGGAGAATAAAGTAAGAATTCCAGGTTATTCCTCATAAGGATGTTTTATATGGCTGATACAATCCCTATCCTCAGGGTTGAAAATATGACGAAACGGTACGGTGATAAAGAGGTACTCAAGGATGCCACACTGTCAATAAACAAGGGGGAACTCAAGGTACTCATCGGACCATCCGGGGGAGGAAAGAGCACCTTCCTGCAGTGCATAAATTTCCTGATCAAACCTGACAGGGGGCGCATATGGCTTGATGGAAAAGAAATAATCCGCGCCAGAAAAAAAGAACTGTATAAATACCGCCAGAAGGTGGGAATGATATTCCAGGATTTCAACCTTTTTGATCATCTGACAGCCCTTCATAACGTCCAGATAGCACTGGTTCAGGTCAAGGGTATAAACAAGAGCGTGGCGGAAGACAGGGCCATTCTTGAACTGGACAGGGTTGGGCTCAAGGATTATATGCATCAATATCCTGCAGAACTTTCAGGCGGGCAGAAACAGCGTGTTTCGATCGCGCGCGCGCTTGCAATGGATCCGGAGATCATGCTGCTCGACGAGCCGACTTCCGCCCTTGACCCCGAACTTATATCGGAGGTCTTGGACGTCATAAGAGATGTACGGTCAGACGGCATGACTATGATCATGTCCACGCACCAGATAGGATTCGCGAGTGAAATGGCAGATGAATTTGTTTTCCTGGAGAATGGCTCCATTGTGGAGACGGGCCCTCCGGCAAAAATACTGTCTCAGGCGCAACGCGCCAGGACCAGAGAATTCTGCTCCAAGATAACCGAGCTGTATGGAAACTCTTTTTCTTGATTATGAATGAACTCTTTTTTCTACAACCGGAAATAGTGTCATCCCTCATCAGAGGGCTTTGTGTCAGCATCAGACTGATTGTTCCGTCTGCTGTCTTTGGTCTTGCCATAGGGATTGTTGTCGGTGCGTTGAGGGTATACGGGAATACCTTTATCAAGGCGATTGCCGATGGATATATCCTTATTTTTCGGGGGTTTCCTCTTGTCGTGCAGCTTTTCATATGGTACTTCGGCCTTCCCTATATCGGGATTTACCTGACCCCTTTTGTAGCCGCGGTGATGGGGTTTTCCCTGTGCAGCGGGGCCTATCATTCAGAGTATGTGCGCGGCGCCTTCCTGTCCGTCAAGACAGGCCAGATGATGGCAGCAAAAGCACTCGGCTTTTCAAAAATCAAGATGGTTCTCTTTGTCACCCTTCCCCAGGCGTTCCGCAAGGCGCTTCCGGGCTGCGGAAACGAGATTATCTATCTTATAAAATATTCATCGCTGGCCTATATGATAACCTGTATAGAACTTACCGGCGAGGGGAAGATAATAGCCTCCGATACTTTCAGATACACCGAGACCTTTATGGTGATCGGCGCTATCTATCTTTTCCTGACCTCGGTTGCCGCCTGGTTGCTTCATCGTCTAGAATACCGGCTTCAACTGCCCGGTTTTGAACAATACAGCTAGATATTTCTGAGATTATGCCTTCATATTCACCCATTACACCGGAAATCCTAAGCGAAATTAAAGGAGCAGTGGGCTCCGATGCGGTCATCCAGACTACTGAGAAGCTTTGCGAATTCGAAAAGGACGCCGGTGAAGACGCGTGCCTTCCCGAACTTGTTGTTGAAGCGACATCGCCGCGGCAGGTCAGCGCATTGCTGCGCCTGGCGAACAGATATTCCTTTCCCGTTACCCCACGGGGTCTGGGCACAGGCCTGGCAGGAGGTGCGATTCCGCTGTTCGGGGGGGTAGTATTGTCTCTCGCGAAGATGAATCGCATCCTTTCCATCGAAAAGGATAATCTGATTGCGGTGGTTGAACCGGGCGTTATAACACTCGACCTTCAGAATGCCGTGAGAAGGGAAAACCTCTTTTATCCACCTGATCCCGCTAGTCTGGACACTTGTTCCATCGGTGGAAATGCCGCCACGAATGCCGGAGGTCCTTCCTGCGTCAAATATGGCACCACCAGGGAGTATGTCCTTGGGCTTGAGGCTGTACTTCCATCGGGCGAGATAGTCGAAGCCGGAGTGAGGACAAGAAAGGGCGTGGTCGGCTACGACCTGCGCCACCTGTTGCTTGGATCAGAGGGAACACTGGGTGTAATCACAAAACTTATTCTTAAATTGATACCTCATCCGCAGACGATAACGACACTGGTCGCCTTTTTCCCCAAGCTTACCTCCGCCATGGATGCGGTCACTGCCATGCTGGTTCGGGGGCATGTCCCCTGTGCCGTGGAATTTCTCGACGACAGGTGCCTGGAGATAACAGGAGACCTTCTCCCGTTCGAGGAGGCAAGATTGGCAAAGGCCATGCTCATTATTGAAACGGACGGCGTCCAGAGAGTGATAGAAGAGGAGATGGAGACCATCGGCGAGATCTGCATGGAGCAGGGCGCGGTCAATGTTGTCATGGCCCCCGATTCTCTCAAAAGAGCCAGGATATGGGAAATTCGCAGGGAGGTCTCTCTGCGAATCGAAGACAGATTCCCACTCTATCTGCACGAAGATGTTGTCGTTCCCATAGGAAAGATCGCGGATCTGGTCGGCTGTCTGCGCGGATTCGAAGGAGAGTACGGGATAAAGATCTATTCCTTCGGTCATGCCGGAGATGGTAATATTCACGTGAATATTACCGCGGAGGATCGTAAATGCAGAGACAGGGCAGAGGAAGGAATCGTAAATCTATTGAAAAAGGTTCTGTCCATGGGCGGGACCATCTCCGGTGAACATGGGATAGGAATCGCAAAAAAAACGGTTCCTACCGATGGAGCTCTCTGCGGAAAGCATCCGCATTCAAAAGGAAATCAAACAAGTCTTCGATCCCCTGCAGATACTGAACCCAGGGAAAATATTTGAATCGGGTTGAATTGGGAAGAAAGAAATGAAGTCAGCCCTTGCCATTGAGCAGAATGAAGAATTCGCCTGATTCAGATATTCGAGAAATTAATATGAAAAGGAGGATAACTCTACTGTGACAGCCAAAGAGAAAACATTAAACTGTATTTGCAGTAAACAGGGATGCTGGCGTGGAGATATTCCCGGTATTCCTGAATATTGCCAAGCAAACAAATATATTGAAGAAATAGAAAGATCAAAAAACGAATATCACAAAAAAGATAATATCAGTATATATGAAGCCTCCTGCATTGTGGGTGCAGAAAAGGATGGTTTCAGGAGCAGGATAGAAGAAGCTCTCCATTTTTCAAAACAATTGAATTTATCAAAGATCGGATTTGCGTCCTGCACAGCACTCGAATATGAGATGGAAATACTTGAGCGCTTATTCGTTCAGGAAGGTTTTAGTGTGGTCTGTGCTGCCTGTCAGATTGGAAGAGTATCAGCTGTTGACCGTGGCTTGCCTCATTTGCAGAAATATGTTAACTCAGCCTGCAATCCCATTGTCCAGGCTGAAATACTCAATACAGAAGGCACTGAATTGAACTTTATTGTCGGTCTTTGTCTTGGACATGATATTCTGTTTACGAAATACTCAAATGCCCCTGTATCTACGCTCATAGTCAAGGACAGAATGACAGGGAATAATCCGGGTGCGGCTTTATATGGTTGGCATGCCCGCCGGAAACTTTTCAAAGTTCCTCGCATGGATGACAAGAAAGTATAGCATTATTGAAGCTCCCCTCAACTCCGTATAACTCCGACAAGTTGCGGGAAATGCGCTTTCTGTTCAGTTCAATTACTTGATATTTTCGCAAAAGTTTTGTATTCATTTATCTATGAAATTTGAAAACACAGAAACTGCGAAGACGTACCGAGGCAAGGCGCTTATCGCCGATCCTATATATCAGTATATCTGGTTTACCGTGCCGTCCTCCGATCTTCCCCCGGAAAAAACAGAAAAAGACCTGATAGATTCTCCGTGGCTACAGAGGCTGAGAAGAATATATCAGCTCCAAAGCGCCCGCTGGGTGTATCCTTCAGCGGAACATACCAGGTTCCAGCACTCTTTGGGAACCATGCACATGGCGGGTGAATTCGGGAGACATCTCTATCCGGGACTCAGGGAAACATTTCCCGAAACACCTTCCATAAACTTTATTGAAGAACTCCTGAGGGTGGGAGGCCTCCTCCATGATGTGGGACATGGACCTTACGGACATTTCTTTGACGATCATTTTCTGAGCCAGTATGGCCTTACCCATGAAAAACTGGGGCAGAAGGTTATAACAGACAAACTCGGGCATCTGATAAAGGATATAAGACGGAGCCCTTCAGGCGTTTTCGAGGAAGGAGAACTCCTTAATCCGGAACAGATCGCTTTCCTTATAAAGAAACCCGAAAGTGAGAGGGAAGAACAGCCTGGGTGGCTTTACTTTTTAAGGCAGCTTTTTTCCGGTGTCTACACCGTTGATAACCTTGACTATGTTCGAAGAGACGCCTACATGACCGGATTTTCCATAGACATCGTTGATATGCAACGTCTTAGATTTTATACCTTTTTTACGGAGAAGGGGCTTACCCTTCACCAAGTAGGGATTTCAGCGCTCGGCAGATTTCTGAATGCCAGGCTCAGTCTGTATTCCAATGTATACTTTCACAGGACAACGAGGGCTCTCGATCTTCATCTTCAGGAGATATTCAGGGATACCATGGATATAATATTCCCGTATGACCCCGCCGATAATCTGGATGAATATCTGAACTGTGATGACTGGAGCCTGTACAACGAAGTAAAGGGATGGCTGAAGTCAGAAGACGCGGAAAAAGAAAGACTGGGCATACAGTGGGAAAGACTCCACGGCAGACAGGTCAAGTGGAAGATGTCTTTCTCCGCGGAGTTCTTCGTGGAAAAGATCCAGAGGGGGATCAGGTTCTCCAGTGTGGAAGAATATGAAAGGCAGATAAGGAAGAATCTTCCTGATACCCTGAAAGAGATGGAATTTCGCGTGGATCTAGCGACTCAGGACCCCAGACCGATAAACCCCATGGCGGAAAGTGACAAGAAAATAAATATTTTCAACCCCTCCACGGAATCCATATCGCTTGAACCCATAAATGATATTTACCGTTTTATACCGGCAAGGGTCACGCATTTTCGGGTATTCTCCCTTGACCACAGACATGACGAGGCGCTGACAGTCGCTTCTGAGAAGGTACTGGGGTCGATTGGTGAAATCGTCACCACGAATATTTAACAGGAACCCTTATGTGCGATACAATTGTTGCGACATCCGAAGCCACCTCCGACGGCGTGGTACTGTTCGCGAAAAATTCCGATCGCGAACCGAACGAGGCGCACTATGTGATTTCTGTTCCCGCCGGGGATCATCCCCCGGACAGTAATGTTTCATGCACATATATAGACATCCCCCAGGTTGAACATACCAACGCCATCCTCCTCGCCAAGCCATTCTGGATATGGGGAGCGGAAATGGGTGCAAACGAACATGGCGTCACAATAGGAAATGAGGCGGTCTTTACAAAAGAGCCCTATCAAAAGGGAAAGTCGCTTACCGGCATGGATCTCCTCCGCCTTGCACTGGAACGCGCCCCTACCGCGTCTGACGCGCTCCATGTAATCACCGGCTTGATGGCCGAATACGGTCAGGGAGGGAATTGCGGTTTCCGGCACAAACTCTTCTACCACAACAGTTTCCTGATAGCAGACCCCGATGAAGCATGGGTTCTCGAAACGGCAGGTCGCCACTGGGCCGCGAAAAAGGTGAGTGGAGTATACGCGATCTCAAACGGCATCACCATTGGGAATGACTGGGATTTTGCCTCGCCCGAGCTAGTCGATCACGCGATCAAAAAGGGGTGGTGTAAAAGTCCGGGTGATTTTCACTTTGCCCGCTGCTATTCAGATTTGCTCTACACCAAATTCAGTTACTGCAAAGAACGCCGTGCTAGAACCACCGAACTGCTTAGCGCCAGAAGGGGCAGACTGACAGCTTTCGATTTCATGTCTATTCTGAGGGATCATGGTTACAGGGACGGTAAAACGCGACTTACCGACAATGGGATCACGGGCTATACCATATGCATGCACGCAGGATTAGGTCCTATCAGGGGAAGCCAGACAACTGGTTCAATAGTGTCGCATCTGCGCCCGGATCGGGCCACCCACTTTGTCACCGGAACGGCGGCACCGTGCACCGGTATCTTCAAACCTGTATGGATCGATGCCGGGATGCCGGATACCGGACCAGCGCCATCGGGAACATATAACGCCGCGACCCTTTACTGGAGGCATGAGCTGCTCCACAGAAATGCGCTGCGTGACTTTTCAACATTCCTCGAAACCTACAGATCGGAGCGGGATACCCTTGAAAGAAAATTCGTTTCAGAAGCCCTCAATCATTCCGATCATACAGATTCCGAACGCCGCGACTTTTCAGCCAGATGTTTTTCCGAAGCGGACAGCGCCGGGAAAGGGTGGCTGGAAAGAGTCACCGGAACCAGCGTAAAGCGAACAAACAGCCTTCCTTACAGAATCGCATGGAAGGGTTTCAACAAGACCGCAGCGATGCCCGATATTTAACCCTTCAGTATAAGAATTTTCATGGTGGGGATCATAATCAGATATTTCTGTGATCTACGCCTCTCTATTGGCTGACAGTTTCCACTTTCGTCAGCCTTGCCCCGATCAAAGAAGCAATGACAACCAGGGTTGTGGAGATGAAAATCATCATAATTCCCAAGGCGGAGAGCTGCCCCCACAAACCGTCTTCGGCAAAACGGAAGATCTGCACAGCCAGGACTTCTGTTCCCGGCCTGGAGAGCACAACCGAGAGTGTCAATTCCCGCACAAACATGGTGGCCATCAGAATCCATCCCGATACAACACCTGGAATCAGCAGGGGTATGATAATCCGGCGCAATGTATAGAGGGTTCCGCCGCCGCAGACCCTGGACGATTCTTCCAGGTGGCTGTGGATTTGAACGAATGCACTTGTGAGCGGTCGAACCCCGTAAGGAAGGTATGTAGCGATATACCCTATCAAAAGCGCCCAGATCGTGGCATACAGAGGCGTTTTGACAAAAAACCACATAAAGCCGACACCGACGACGATCCCGGGAAAGGAGAAGGAAAGAAAGCTTAAAGATTCCAGAAGTCCTGCGGCGCGGGTACGGATCTTAACGATAACGTATGCAACGAAAACGGAAAGGGTCACACCCAGCGATGCTCCAACTATACCCAGGAAAACGCTGTTTCTCAAGGAGAGCAAGGAGATCGGATCTCTCAGCACTTCTATCCAGTGCCCCCAGCTCATCATGGAGAAGGCCTTCGCACTCGGCACCATGGAGTAGGGAACAAGGGAAATATAAAACAGGACCAGGACCGGCAGCACGATCAAAACAAAGGAAAGGATGCCGACAATTCCGAAAAGGGGATATTTGGCACTCTTAAGGTCGACCACAGAAGGTTTATATCCCCTGCTTGAGATCGTCACGTATTTCTCGCTTTCCGAGGTCAGGTATCTATAAAGATAAATGAGTGTGATGGACGCGGCCAGGGCGCTCATGCCCACCGCTGCCGCCATGCCATAGTCCGCGGCAAAACCGGTCGCGATGATCTGGTAGATGTGAGTTGCCAGCACATATATCCGTCCCGGCATGCCGATAACGGAGGGAACGGCGAAGGACGCCAGGCTCCGGACAATGACCAGTATGAAGGAGGCCAGGATGGCGGGCCTGAGAACGGGCAGCGTCACCCTGGTCAGCGTTCGCAGGTTTGATGCTCCGCAGATCTTGGAAGATTCTTCAAAGGAAACGTCGAAGGAGGCCATGGCAGGGGCGAGGATCAGATAGGCAATGGGCAGATCCAGCAACCCCTCCACCAGGATCATTCCCTGGAGCGTGTAGATGTTGAATGGAGAACCCTCCAGAGAAAATATTTCTTGCAAAAACAGGTTGATCATACCATTGGAGGGGTTTAGAAGAAGAACCCAGCTGACGGAGAAAAGAATATGAGGAATCATCATCGGGATAATGGAGAGGATGCGGAACAGAAATTTGAACGGGATGTTGGTCCGGGTATTCAGGTAGGCCAGAAACAGGGCCAAACCGGTAGCGACAAAGGCGGACCCGATGGTGAATATGACCGTATTGACAATGATGCCGGCAAAAGCGGGATCAGTGTAAGCTTGTGTGTACTTTTCCAGGGTGAAGCTGCCGAAGGCTCCGAGGCCCTCAGAAAAGCTTCCGAAAATAAGCATGACGACAGGGCATACGGTCAGAAGACCGACAATTACAATCAGGCTTGGCGTCAGTGCTGCTCTTGGATTAAGCGTTCTGTTCATTTCGATATCACAAAACAATGATCCGGGTCTAAGAAAAGGGTGATCTCTTCCCCTTCCCTGATGGTGAGGGTTGGTTCGATCCTGGTGAACAGGCGAGTATCTTCGATTATGATCTCACCCTCATAGGCTTCTCCGACAAAAACCAGGGAGTCCACCCTTCCCCGAAAGATGTTGCGGCTCTCCCGGGTATCTTTTTCCATCACCTTGATAAACTCGGGGCGAATACACATCGACACCGTGTTCCCAGGCAATGTGTCGGGGCTTGAGAGACAGGCTATGGCGCCGATGCTGGAATCGATAATCGCGTAGGAATCCTCAACAACCCTCACCTTGCCTTCGATCAGATTGGCTCGACCGATAAAATCCGCCACGAATCGATGATCGGAATTGAAATAGATTTTTTTGGGAGATCCTGTCTCCATGATGCTGCCATCCTTCATCACCGCGATGGTGTCCGACAGTGCCAGGGCTTCGACCCGGTCGTGGGTCACATAGACGGCAGTGATCTTCAGCTCGGTCAGAAAGTCCCTCAATTCTTTCCGAACGCGCTGCTGCTGGCCGCCACTCAATTTCGTCGCCGGGCGGTTTTCGAAACCCTCAAGCTGCACAAACCGCAATGTCTTTTTGACTTTTCTTGTGATTTCCTCTTTGGATTCCTTACGAGTTTGGAGAGGGTAGGCCACATTATCGAACACGTTCATATGGGGCCAGATGGCATAGGTTTGAAACACCATGTTCAACCTCCGTTTTTCCGGAGGAACAAAGATGCCCTTTTCCTTTGACCAGACTGTTTCTCCCCCGATCGCTATCTCTCCCGAGTCCGGTGTTTCCAATCCAACAATACACCTGAGCAGGGTGGTCTTTCCGCATCCACTCGGGCCTAAAAGGGTGAAGATTTGTTTGGCCGGAATGGTCAGATCAACGTCCGCCAGGGCTCTGATTCTCTTACTTTCCGAGAAATAATCCTTGTTTAAGCCTTTAATGCTAATACCCATAGATAAGTACCGAAGATGCCCTGAGACCGGGAACACCAAGTCTCAGGGCCGTGAAGCAGTTGAAATAAATGAGAGGGAAACACCCTTACGGCATAGCGAAGATCTTCTTGAATTCGCCTCCCCAATAATGGATTTCCTTATCCGATAGCACACGAATGGGCAGAACCGTTGCTTTGTCGATGCCGGCTATGGGAGGATAGACACCGGGACAGAGGACATACTCGCCCACTTTATCTGCCAGCATCTGCATGGCATCTCTGGACAGCCAGTAATCCACGAATAGCTTGGCGGCATTGGGATGCTTAGCAGTAGCGGCGACAGATATCCCCCGGGGAGTCCCCAGCAGGGGTTGCTCAACTCTTGCCCAATCCAGAGGGGCAGGCGCCTTGGTGATGATGTATTTCGGCATAGAGATAGCGATCAGCTTCTCACCGCTCTCCACCGGTGCGGGGGTGGGGCCGAAAGATTTGACAAACATCGGCTCATTGGCCGCGAGACCCTTGACAAATTTCATCCAGGCCTTTTCAGAGGGAAAAACATTCTCTTTCAGCCCGATGAGCCAGGAAATAGTGGTTGCATGGCTGGAGGGATTGGCCATAACAATCTTTCCCTTCCATTTGCAATCTTTCCCTTCCATTTGGGGTCTGTCAGGTCTTCGTACCTTTTGGGAACATCCTTCGGTTTGACAAGATCTTTGTTATAAATCAGGGCGACATATTCAATACCGAAAATCTGAATCTTATCGTCCTTTCTTGTCCATTCGGGATAGATGGCGGCCGCGGGTGATTTGTACGCGGTCAGAACACCCTTATCCTTCAGGAGTTCCATGATCGGCAGGGGCGACTGAAGTACATCGGCAATAAGCTTTCCGGCCTGATACTCCGTCAGGACGGTCGCGAGGAATTTCGAGGTGGAGATTCTCGTATATTCTCCCTTGACACCCTTATCCTTGGTGAACGCCTGCATGATGGGCTGAATGGCCGTGATGTTGGCGTAAAACGATACTTTCCCCTCCGCCTTTGCCTTCTCAACAAGGGTCTGATCTGCTGAGTACGCGTAAGGAACCATAAAAAAAATAACCAGTAATAGAACTATAAATTTTTTCATAGTTACACCTCCCCTAATTGTATGTTACGCATATACTATTTTATCTATCTTCTTCGATAGACACCCTCAAGCCCTTGGAACCAAATCGCGACATCCTGGCAATTTGCAATTGCTAAATATTTTATACTCTTCAAGTATATTTTATACAATATATTTTTTCAGTCAGAGTCTTGCCGGATAGGATGCAGCTGTAGGGTTTTCTCGGGAGCTTTGTATAACTAGTGCCCATCCAGAAATGAGATAGTTTTCTCAAGGTCAAGGAAGACGAGGATTTAACCACAGGAATACATTGAAGTATTTCGAGGATTAAAATTCGAGCCTGACGCAGAGATTGTGGAAAATAGTCATTTATGGATGGGCACTAACTATCCTGGCTACCTCTTCCAGAATTCGGGAATAAGCAGGATTATGACCGTGTATATCTCAAGCCTCCCGGCAAGCATGCAGAAGGAAAGAACCCACTTGCCCAGGTAGGGTATCTCGCTGTAGGTTGCCGAGGAGTTGACGGCACCGAATCCGGGACCCACATTCCCGATAGTTGCGACAACGGACGAAAATGCCGTCATCATATCAAGACCGAGCATGGTCAGAATGATGGAGGCAACAACCGTCATCATAAGATACAGCATGAAAAATCCCCATATGCTTGCCATGGTTTCGGGATATACTATTCTTTTACCAAGTTTTACCGCAGTTACCGCGCGGGGATGGACAAGTCTGTAAAGTTCTTTATAGATGTACTTCAAGATGAGGAGTATTCTGAGACATTTTATGCCTCCGCCCGTGGAACCCGCCGACCCACCTATAAACATCAGGATGAGAAGGATAATCTTTGACAGGGACGGCCAGTTGTCGAAGTTGGCTGTGGTAAAACCTGTAGTCGTCAGTATGGAAACCACCTGGAATGAGGCATACCGTAGATATTCCCCCGTTTCATAGAATAAATTCTGCTTCAGGCTGATAGTTGTTATTATTACGGCCGTCAGGATAATCCCAAGGTACAGGCGTAGTTCACTGTTTTTAAAGATGGCTTTGAAGTTTCCTGTGATAAGGCTGTAGTGAAGAGTAAAATTTATTCCGGCGACTAGCATGAAGAATGTAATGATACCATCTATATAGGCACTGTTAAAATGCGCGATGCTGGCGTCGCTGGTGGAAAATCCGCCTGTGGCCATCGTGGTGAAGGTATGGCAGATGGCGTTGAATACATCCATTCCTCCTGTGAGCAGCATGATAAATTCAACTATGGAGATGATGATATAAACTATCCACAGCGTACGCGCCGTCTCTACCACACGGGGAGTAAGCTTGTCTTTCACGGGACTGGGCAGTTCCGCCTTGTACAGTTGCATCCCCCCCACTCCGAGCAGCGGGAGTATGGCGATGGACAGTATAATAATTCCCATCCCTCCCAGCCACTGTGTCAGGGAACGCCAGAAGAGTATTCCATGGGGAAGATTTCCTATGTTTGTGATTACAGTGGCTCCTGTAGTGGTGAAACCTGATATGGATTCGAAAAAGGCATCGCCAAATTGGGGCAGCACGCCTTGTATCATATAAGGAAGAGACCCGAATGCCGCCGCGAGAAACCATCCCGTGGCAACAATGAGAAATCCTTCCTTGTGTGTCAGGCTTATCTTTCCGTTAACCGGCCGGAACAGAAAATAGAACAGTCCGCCAATGCAGGAAGTTATCGCTATGGAGTAAACAAAGGCGTTGGAATCCCCCTCGTTATAGTAAAGGGAACAAAACAGTGGGAAAA
Source organism: Deltaproteobacteria bacterium (assembly GCA_019313905.1). Lineage (GTDB taxonomy): Bacteria > Desulfobacterota > Syntrophia > Syntrophales > UBA2210 > UBA2210. Next base: position 15,450 of record JAFDAI010000029.1, read on the forward strand.
ACATGGTAAGTCCCAGGAAGAAAATGAGGGCTCCCAGAATATATAGTATATTTCTTGTGTTCATCCGAAATAATCCAGCTTGACTGTAAGGATTTTTTCGATCTTGGGAATTGAAGAGCGGAGAGTTGCTAATATAACATGGTCACCCGGAAGTATAACAGAATCACCTTTCGGCATTATCACTTCGTCATTTCTGGTGATTGCCCCGATAATGGTACCCTTGGGAAAATTGATATCTTTTAGAGGTTTGTTTGTTATATCAGATGTTTCAAGAGCGATAAACTCAACGGCCTCTGCTTTCTCATCACCGAGGGGTGTCGCGGAAATAACTTTACCCTTTCTTATGAAATGCAGTATTTTACCGATACTGGCACGTCTCGGGTTCATAACACCGTCGATGCCTATTATTGGAACAAGATGATTATAATCTACCTTATTAATAAGCGCTATGGCTTTTTTGGCTCCGAGTTGCTTTGCCAAGAGAGCGCCTAATATGTTTGCCTCGTCATCATTCGTGACCGCAATGAAATAATCGGCGTCCTGTATATTTTCTTCTTTGAGTAAGTCCTGACTCGTTCCATCCCCATGTAGGCAAACAGTCTTATCCAGCCTGGAGGCAAGCATATCGCACCGGCCCTGTTTCTTCTCGATAATTTTTACTATGTCAACCCCCTTCTTCTCTAACAATTCCGCAAGCATGAGAGCTGTGTTACCTCCCCCGAGAATGAATATCCTTTCCGAAGGTTCCGCCTTCTTGCCGAAGAATCTGAGTGCATCTTTTACATCCTCTGATCTGGCAAACACAAACAGATAGTCATTCTCTTTGATCACCGTTTTCCCGGAAGGTATAATGGGTTCATCTCCACGCGTGATAGAGGCAACAAGTATATCCTCCTCCCCGTATATTTCCCTGAGTTGCTGCAGGTTCTTTCCTATGGCGACACAATCTGAATCTATATAGAAGGATATGAGCTTAACCCTTCCCCCGGCAAAGTCTATTACCTCCAAAGCTCCTGAGTATTCCATGAGATTGATGACATCATTCACCGCCTCCCTCTCCGGATTTATACAGAGGTCTATATCCAGGTGATCTTTATCAAAGAGGGTGGAATCTCCGCTCAGGTCGGGGTTTCTTATTCTTGCGATTTTGAATGGGGATGTGGATTGCGCGGAAGCAAGCAGACATGCCACTATGTTGGTTTCATCACTATCGGTGACGGCAACAACCATCTCGGCCTGGCTCAGTTTTGCCTTTTTCAGTACCTGCGGGCTGCTCCCGCTACCAATTATGGTCTGTACGTCCAGATTTTCGGAGATGTTCTTCAGGCGCTCTTCATCTTTGTCAACAATAATGATATCGTTCCCCTCTTTAGAGAGGATATCCGCAATATTATAACCGACTTCTCCGGCTCCTATGACGATGACTCTCATTCCTATGAAATCCTCAGCTTAGTTTACTATATCAATGGCAATTTTGTCTTTTACACTTATCTTGAACTCGTGCATTCCCAAGACGATTTCATCAAAAAAGTCCCTGTTACTCAGTACTACCATGTCGGATGTCACATTCCCATCCCCCTGTTTTAGATTTCCGGCATCGAATATTCCCGACACCACTGTCACTGCCATCTTAGGCACCTCCAGATTGCATCTGCCGGAACCGGGAATGTCGAAGGCAAAATCTACACACTCTATCTCGTCCAGCGTTTGTGATATAGTGTGTCCCGCCGCATATAATTTTTCATATGTTAATTGAGTCGATTCTCCCAGACCCACAAGGAGTATCTTAGGGGAAGGAATTCGATGATCGGAGCAGATGAGAACCTTTTCCATGAAAGCACCAGTGATCCTGCCTGCCACGATCAGTTTTGATACCAGACCGTCCAGACGCCAATCCGCAAGACCGCAGTAACCCCTGGGAGGCCTTTCATCGGAAAAAAATCCGAAGGCCAGACTGTCATATGTCAATATATCCAACGGTTCTGACGATACCTTAATTTGCATCTTTTCCCCAGAGCTTCGCATACATAGCATCAAGAATACCATTTATGAAAGAACCCGAATTATCCGAACCATAATTCTTTCCTATGTCAATCGCCTCGTTCAGGGTCACCTTAGGGGGAATGTCATCGCAGTACAGGAATTCGCAGACTGCCATTCTGAGAATGTTTTTGTCCACTATTGACATCCGTTCCAGTGACCAGTGCTCGGAACAATTTGTTATAAGATCATCTATTTCTTTAATGTGACTCAGGGTGTATCTTATCAACTGTTCGGAGAATTCACCCGCCTCCTGTGATATTCCAAAATTATCCCGGAAAAGCTCTATGGCTTCATCAACGTCAATCTTTGAAGCATCAACCTGATAGAGAACCTGCAAGGCAATCTCTCTGGCCTTTCTTCTGTGACCCATTAATCCCTCTGGTTAGAGTAGTGATTACAACAACTTAAAGAGGTTGGCCATCTCTATGGCTGATATGGCGGCATCCCATCCCTTATTACCCGATTTAGTGCCGGCCCTCTCTATAGCCTGTTCTATCGTGTCGGAAGTAATGATACCGAAAGCAACCGGCATCTCTGTTTCCAATGTTACAAGCGCGATACCTTTGGATACCTCGGAACTTACATACTCAAAATGAGGCGTGGCACCCCTTATCACGGCTCCAAGGCATATAATCGCATCAAAGTTGCCGCTCTTTGCAAGCTTTTTTGCCGCGAGTGGTATCTCAAAGGCGCCGGGAACTCTTACGATACTGATATCTTTTTCGTTCGCACCCGATCTCTTCAGGGCATCAATTGCCCCTTCTATGAGTTTCCCGCAGATGAAATCATTAAACCGGCTGGCTACTATACCAAACCTGAGTCCTTTGGCAATTATTTCTCCCTCTACGATTTTCGGCATAACAGGTTCTCCATTCATTTCTGACGGCTTCACAAAAAACTGCCCAGTGATTTGGCCACAATAGATTCTACGTGTCATGGTTTAAAAAATGACCAGAACCAGACTTTCACGAAACTATCATTGTTATATTTCCAATAAATGCCCCATCTTATTTTTCTTCGTTTTCAGATAGCGAACATTGTCCTTATTCGGCTTGATCTCGATGGGAACCCTCTCTACGACTTTTACACCGTACCCCTCAACTCCCACAATCTTTTTGGGATTGTTCGTCATCAAACGCATCTTTCTGACTCCCAGATCAACAAGGATCTGCGCCCCTATTCCGTAATCTCTGAGATCGTTTTTGAATCCCAGCTCAAGATTCGCCTCGACGGTATCTCTTCCATTCTCCTGCAGGTGATAGGCCCTTATCTTGTTTGTGAGTCCGATTCCCCTGCCCTCCTGGTGCATATACACTATGACGCCTTTTCCTTCTTTGTCCACCATCTCCATGGCTTTGTGAAGCTGATCACCGCAATCACACCGCAGTGAGCCGAAGAGATCTCCGGTTACGCATTCGGAATGCACCCTGACAAGCACTTCATCTTCAGATTGTATATCACCCTTAACAAGGGCAATATGCTTCATTTCGTCCACATCATTTTCATAGACGATGATCCTGAATTCTCCACCGTATTTGGTGGGGAGCGTGGCTTCGGCAACTCTTTTTATAAGGCGCTCATGCTGCATCCTGAAATCTATAAGATCGGCGACTGTGACAATTTTGATGCCGTGCTTTTCAGCGAAGATTTCGAGGTCAGGCATTCTCGCCATGGAACCATCTTCCTTCATAATCTCGCAGATAACGCCCGCTGGTTTCAAATACGCCAGCTTGGCCAGATCAACAGAACCCTCGGTCTGTCCAGTCCGAACCAGAACGCCACCCTTCTTTGCCCGTATGGGGAAAACGTGTCCCGGACTTACCAGATCCTCAGCCTTTGCTTCGTCGGCAACCGCTGCTGATATAGTCGTTGCCCTGTCTTTCGCGGAGATTCCGGTAGTTACTCCCCTTCTTGCCTCAATGGAAACTGTAAAGGCCGTACCGAACTGGGATCTGTTATTAGTAGTCATCAGTGGAAGGTTTAGCCTGTCTGCAAGCTCATCCGCCATGGAAAGGCATATCAAACCCCTGCCATATCTTGCCATAAAGTTGATAGCCTTCGGCGTGATGTGCTGTGCGGCTATGCATAAATCCCCTTCATTCTCTCTGTCTTCATCGTCAACCAGGATAATCATCTTGCCGTTTTTTATGTCTTCAACGGCTTCATTTATTGTGCTAACCATTTCTGTTCCTTTTATTCTTAATTATTTTTTTAGAGTTACTTCAAAAATCCATGTTCCGACAGGAACCCTGTATCAATGCCACTGTCGGGATGAATGAACTTCTCTACATATTTCCCCAGGATATCCGTTTCCACATTGACCTGGTCGCCTGCCTTCTTTAACCTGAGCGTCGTTTCCCAGACAGTATGAGGAATAATATTAACATAAAATCTGTTTTTTTCATATTTGTTAACCGTAAGGCTGATACCGTCCACGGCAACAGATCCCTTCTGAACAATATACCTGCCCTGCTCTTTCCCTATTTCCACCCCCAATATGATAGAATTTGACCTCTCCCTTTTTTCGCGGATATCTCCGACACAATCGACATGCCCAAGCACAAAATGTCCGCCAAGAAAAGAATTCAGTTTAAGGGCCTTCTCCAGGTTGACACTGTCTCCTATCTTCAACGCCCGCAAAGTTGTCTTTGCCAAGGTTTCCGCTGAAACATCCGCGGAAAAACTGCCATCCGCGACTTCAACAACGGTGAGGCAAGCGCCGCTCACCGCCACGCTGTCGCCTACCTTGATATCACCAAGCCCCATTGATGTGCTTATGCCAAGAAGGACATCCTCTCCCCTTCTGGCTGTCCTCTTCACAATGCCTACGCTCTCAACAATACCAGTAAACATTATCTTTCCTTTTTGAGAAAGCCCTTCAGCTCATCTATAAATTCATTCACATCCCTGAATTCCCTGTACACAGACGCGAATCTGACATAGGCCACCCCATCGAGAGCATGAAGCTCCTCCATGATCTTTTCACCTATAACGTGAGTGGGTATCTCCTTCAACATGGATTCCTGGCACTCCTGCTCAACCCTTTCAACGGTTTCTTCTATAATTTCCATACTGATCGGGCGTTTCTCACACGCCTTTTTTATCCCTGAAAAGATCTTACCCCTGTCGAAAGACTCTCTCCTTCCATCCTTCTTCACCACCACGGGAAGGACATCTTCAACATATTCGTAGGTGGTGAATCGCTTCTTGCATTTCAGGCATTCTCTCCTCCTTCGTATCGCGCTGCCGTTTCTGCTTACCCGCGAATCAATAACTTTGTTTTCTGCGTTGGAGCAGAAGGGACAATTCATAGTTTCCTCACCTTTATGCCTGCTTCTTTCAGCATCTCTTCGGCAAGATCGTCGTTGTAGTCATCCTTATAGATGACAGAGGTTATCCCGGAATTTATAATCATCTTGGAGCATATTATACACGGGTGGTTAGTACAGTAAATCGTCGCGTCTTTTGTGCTTACACCATGAAGAGCGGCCTGAATGATAGCGTTCTGCTCGGCGTGAAGGCCCCGGCACAGTTCATGCCGCTCCCCTGACGGGATACCCAACTTATCTCTCAGGCAACCAACCTCTGAACAGTGTCTTATCCCGGTAGGCGGCCCGTTGTAGCCTGTTGCCAGCATTCGCTTGTCTCTTACAAGGACAGCGCCAACCTTGCGCCTCAGGCATGTGGAACGCCTAGACACAAGCTCAACAATGTCCATAAAATATTGGTCCCAGGAAGGACGTCCGGTCTGTGTTTCGGGTTTCATACTCTGCGTTTCCTTATGCCGTTTCCTTCTCTTTGTAGCAGCTGCTCACCGTAATATCAGGCATATATCCCTACATCCGATCCATATAGAGCGGAAATCTTTCACACAGGGAGCCGACTTCTTCTCTGACCTCCTTTATACGGTCTTCATTATCAACATCATCAATAATGTAGGTTATAAGGTGTGCTATCTTCTTCATTTCATCTTCTTTCATTCCCCTCGTCGTCAGGGCGGGTGTGCCGACCCTTATACCGCTGGTGATCATGGGACCCTTTGTGTCAAATGGTATGCCGTTTTTGTTTGTGGTTATACCTGCCCTGTCAAGTGCGGCCTCAACGTCTTTTCCGGTAACATCTTTGTCGGTAAGATCGATAAGTATAAGGTGATTATCGGTGCCTCCGGAGACGAGGCGAAGTCCTTCGTCTGTCATGGCTTCTGCCAGGGCTTTGGCGTTTTTCACGATCTGAAGCTGATAATCTCTGAATGCCGGTTCAAGGGCCTCCTTGAATGCCACCGCCTTGGCCGCGATGATATGCATCAGAGGTCCGCCCTGGCTGCCCGGAAAGACACGACTGTTCAATATTTTGGCAAATTCCTCCCTGCACATGATTAGACCGCCCCTCGGACCGCGCAGTGTTTTGTGAGTTGTCGATGTGACAAATTCACAAACAGGAACAGGAGATGGGTGCAAATCCGCCACGACAAGGCCAGCTATATGGGCAATATCCGCCATGATAACCGCTCCGGTCTTGTCCGCTATCTCTCTAAAGGCATTGAAGTCAATGGTTCTTGGATAGGCGCTTGCGCCGACAACAATGATTTTGGGGTTATGTTTTTTAGCCTGATCTTCGACCTCGTTGAAATCTATGGTTTCCGTCTCTCTGTCCACACCATACGAAACAACGTTATAGAGCCTCCCTGAAAAGTTGACCGGGCTTCCATGTGTTAAATGCCCGCCATGGGAAAGATTCATTCCCAGAACAGTGTCGCCGGGCTGGAGCGTGGCGAAATAGACCGCCATATTTGCCTGGCTTCCGGAGTGCGGCTGGACATTTACATGATCGGCGCCGAAGAGTTTTTTTGCGCGCTCTATGGCAAGGTTCTCCGCGACATCGACAAATTCGCACCCACCGTAGTACCTCTTCCCAGGATATCCCTCCGCATATTTGTTCGTCATAATGCAACCCTGGGCCTCAAGTACCGCCTTACTTACGAAATTCTCCGAGGCAATGAGTTCAAGTTTGCCGGATTGCCGCCTGGTTTCATCAAGTATAGCCCGGGCTATCTCCGGATCTCTATCCCGCAAAACGGACATTATTTATCTTCCCCCTCAATATTTCTTATCTTGTCGAGCCGTCTCTCGTGGCGCCCACCCTCAAATTCAGTATTGGACCACACTCTGACAATAGCTGCGGCCGTTTCCACATCCGTGCGTCTTCCGGCGAGGACTAGTATATTAGCATCGTTATGCATCCTGCTCATGCGGGCCGTTTCGGTGTCCGTACAGAGAGCAGCCCTTACACCGGGAAATTTGTTTGCGACTATTGACATGCCCACTCCAGAACCGCAGATCAGAATCCCCCTCTCAAATTCTCCCGAAGAGATCGCACGGGCCACCCTGGCGGCAAAATCGGGATAATCTACAGAATTTTCACTGTAAGTACCGACATCCACCATCCCGTCGAAAGATTCTTTGAGCGCTTCTTTTAAATCAAATCCGGCATGATCGGAGCTTATAATGATCTTCAAGATGAATTCCCTTAACCTTCAAATTTCTTAAACACAATAACCGAATTGACGCCGCCAAATCCAAAGGTGTTTGACATGGCAGCCCTGATTTCCCTGCGTTGCGCTGTGTGTGGCACATAATCTAGGTCACACTTTGGATCGGGATTATCCAGATTTATCGTCGGAGGCACAATCCCCTCCTGTATGGCCTTGGCCGAAAAGATGGCTTCAACACCACCTGCGGCGCCCAGCATATGACCAGTCATGGATTTTGTCGAGCTGACGGCAAGTTTCCCGCTGTACCCGCCGAAGACCTTTTTTATTGCGTCCGTCTCATATATGTCATTAAGAGATGTTGATGTGCCATGCGCATTTATGTAATCGATATCTGTGGGTTCCATCCCGGCATCCTGCAGGGCAAGCCGCATGCACCTGACAGCTCCCGCATGCCCCGGGGGCGGTGCCGCCATGTGAAAGGCATCGCTGGTTGATCCTGTCCCGGCAATCTCGGCATATATCCCGGCGCCCCTTTCAAGGGCATGAGACAATTCCTCCAGGATCACTATGCCACATCCCTCGCTTACGATAAAACCGTCCCTGTCCCTGTCGAATGGCCTGCTTGCCCTTTCCGGTTCCTCATTTCTGACCGATATAGCCCTCATAACGTTGAATCCTGCTATTGAGAGAGGGGTGACGGCCGCCTCCGTACCACCCGTTATCATAGCGTCCGCGTAACCACAGGCTATGGTTCTGAAGGCGTCACTGATGGCACTGTTGCCCGCGGCGCATGCCGTCACGACGCAACTTATGGGACCCTTGGCACCAGACCGTATTGATACATGTCCGGGAGCAAGGTTTGCCAATACCGCCGGAATCGCAAAAGGTGACATCTTTTTCGGTCCCAGGTTGAGGATGTTCTCTTTTTCCTTCTCCATGGTGGACAGGCCCCCTATCGCGGAACCCAAGATAACACCCACCCGCTCTTCGTTTCTGTCATCTATCACTAGACCGGAATCGCTCAGCGCCATTTCTGAAGCCGCCAGGGCATATACTATAAAATCATCCAGCCTGCGGCGCTCCTTAAAATTTATAAAGGTCAGAGGATCAAAATCTTTTAATTCGCCCGCTATTTTTGTCTTGAATCCGGTTGTGTCGAACCTGGTAATCTCCGCGATACCGGACATCCCGGAGCATATCCCCTTCCAGGCATCCTCCAGGCAATTACCCAGAGGACTCACAATACCGAGCCCTGTTATCACAACCCTTCTTCTTGACATCATGTTTATGGTGTTCTTTCCTTTATATAATCAATAATATCCTGAACTGTGCGTATTTTCACCAGATCGTCATCCGATATATCCATACCGAAATTATCCTCCATAGCCATAATCAGTTCCACTATGTCAAGGGAGTCAGCCCCAAGATCGTCTATAAACGCGGCATCAGGCACACATTCCTCCTCTGTTATGTTCAACTGTTCAATAATAACCTCTTTTACCTTCTTATCAACATCAATAGCCATTTAGGTTCCTCCTAATTGTATTTCAAATTGTATATCACAATACTTATTATATTACAGGCTCTCACATGTAAAGGCCACCATTGACGTGTATCACCTGCCCGGTAATATAATCTGCTTTTCCAGAAACCAGAAAAACCACAACATCTGCGACGTCATCCGGTGTGCCCGTTCTCCCCAGTGGTATCTGGTCTATTACCTTTTCCCTGTTCTTCTCCCCGATGGATATGGTCATATCGGTTTCAATAAATCCCGGAGCGACGGCGTTGATGCATATATTCCTTGATCCTAATTCCCTGGCCAGGGATTTCGTCAACCCCACAATTCCCGCTTTAGACGCGGAATAACACACCTGCCCAGCGTTCCCGGATATTGCTACCACCGATGTCATATTGACAATCCGCCCCCATCTTTGTTTCATCATGTATCTGGTTGCGGCTCGGCAGCAGTTGAAAACCCCTTTGAGGTTTATGTCTATGAGATTATCCCACTCTTCAGGCTTTGTTCTTACAAATATACCATCTAAAGTTATACCGGCATTATTTACCAGGATGTCAATTCTTTCTCTTTCCTCCGTTACACCCTTTATGGCATCCTGAACAGCATCAAAATCCGACACGTCAAAACTCAGCAGACTTCCTCTGCCTCCATGACTTTCCATAATCTCCAGCGTCTCACGGGCCGCTTCTTCATTGCGTACATAGTTTATGAATGTAAAAGCCCCCGCGCGGGCAAGCGCCACAGCTGTAGCCCTTCCTATCCCCCTCGAACTACCCGTCACCAGTGCTATTTTCCCATTTAAAGGTTTTTCGTTCGACTTCTCCATATGACCAAATCGCAAAGTTTCAAATGTGCTTTTTATTATACAGATCCAGAAATGAAACAGTTCTTGCAAGATCAAGGAAGATAAGGATCGCGACTATAGGAACACATTAAAGTATTTTGAGAATTAGAATCCGGCGCAGAAATTGTAAAAAACAGTCATTTCTGGATGGACACTATTCAACGGAAATAACCTCACGTCCTCTGTAAGAACCGCAATGAGGACATGCACGGTGGGGCAGTTTCGGTTCACTGCACTGCGGGCATATAGAAGTGGTAACAGCCGTAAGGGAGTCGTGAGTCCTTCTCTTATTTCTTCTTGTTCTTGAATGTCTATTGGTTGGATTTGCCATAATATAACTACCTTTCCTTATTCGCCTTAAAATTTTTTAACGCAGCAAATGGACTGCTTATCTGCTGCGTCTTATGATCACACTTTTCTATATTAAGATTTACCCCGCAGACGGGACAAAGCCCTCTGCAGGAATCATTGCAAAGTGGTTTAACCGGAACCCGGAGTACAACCTGTTCGACTATAATCTGACCAAGATCTATTACGTCACCCTCGTAATAGTTGTATTCCAGATCCTTATATGTCAGCTCCAGCTCGTCTTCCTTTAGATCATCAGCGGGTGAAAGAACATATTTAAATTCAATCTCTGCAGGAAAGTTAAATTCCTCCAGGCATCTGCAACACTCAAGCTCAATACCGGCCTTGATTTTGCCCTTGATTGACACATTTTTCAAGACCTTTTCCACAAAACAGCTCACCTCAATTTTCTGCACGCAAAAACCAGAATCATCGCCTGTCGGCAGGAATCGATGGAACCACTCCTTGCTTTTAGAGAACCGGAGATTCAACCCCTTTTCCGGAATATTTGAGATGTTGATCTGCAAAACTTACCCTGTTAAAAATATGTTCAAAAAAAAGGGAAGATAATTACAAATTTGCTCTAATGTCAAGAAAATTCTATAATTCTCCGGGTAAGAAATAACAATGCAAGCTGCGGCAAATACAAAGCTCCTCCCGGATAATTGTTTTCCTGGTTGAAATCACACATCAAATCTTCCAGACATTGAAGTGCAAGGAACAACTGCGAAATAAGTCTTGACTTTTCAGTATTATTTGTCTAATTACCGCCAGTCCAAGACGATTTTCACTGGGGGATCGTCTATCTGCAGAACTCGGGGCTCTGAAATCCGCACCCGGGTTCGATTCCTGTACCCAGCCATGGTCCCATCGTCTAGCGGTTAGGACGCTGGCCTCTCACGCCGGAAACCGGGGTTCGATTCCCCGTGGGACTACCATGAATAATATTAGGGAGGTTGGATAAAAAGCCAACCTCCTTTTCTATTTTGACAATGGGAGCAAATACACAAACAGGCTTCACTGGCCTTGAGATTAAATCCTTCCGGAACAAATCACCTGTCAGCAGATAGCGGTCATGTAGCGTGATTCATTCAGCTGAGTCCTGTTTTTTCGCTTCGGGAAGAAATCTTTCTATTTTCGCCTTTTTCTCCAGACTTTCAATATATTTTTTCACTTCTTCCTCTGTTTTCATCTGTTTCAGGTATTGCGCAAGTTTTTCCTTGATATCCTTATAATCGGTTATGACCTCGGGTTTTTTGTCCCCGGCTTTTATCAGGTGATAACCAAAGTCGGTTTCGGTTATATCGCTTATCTCTCCCGGGTTCAGGGAGAAAGCAGCCTCTTCAAAGGGTTTTACCATCTGTCCCCGTCCGAAGTAGCCGAGGTCACCACCCTTGGCACCGCTGGGACAGTCCGAATATTTTTTAGCAAGCTCAGCAAAATCTCCACCCGCTTTCACCTCTTTCTGTATCTTCTTGATCTTCTTGAGGGCTTCAACCTTAACGGATTCGTCCGCTCCCGGTTCAACCTTGACAAGGATATGGCTTGCCTGAATTTTCCCTGGTTGTTTGAAGAGGTCCATGTGCCCATCGTAATAATCCTTCGTATCCTTGTCCGATATCTTGAGATTGCTTACCACCTCTCGGTCTATAAGCTTCTGAATTGCCATCCCTTTACGCAACTGGGACTTCAGGGCATCTTCAGTAAGGTTCATCTTCTCCAGCATGTTCTTGAAATCATCTTCCTTTGGAAATTGTTTTTTCATGTTCGCAAGGCGTTCATCAATGGTCGCCTCGTCCACCTCTATTCCCTTTTTCTGACTCTCCTGATAGAACACCTTACGGGAGACAAGACTCTCAAGAAGATCTTCCTTGATTTTAGCAAGCTGTTCATCGTCTAACTGATCCATACCGTCAAACTGCTGACGCACCATGGACAGTTCCATATCGAGCTCTTTCTGTGTAATCGCTTCTCCGTTGACCGCTGCTATAGTGCCTTCCGGATATTTTATTTCTTCCTTCTTGCATGCCTGCATGGCTAACAATGCCATTATTACAACCGGTATGTAGAACCATTTCCCTTGTACTATCCGCATTTTCTATTTCCTTTCCTGTTTGAACAGAGTTTTCCACAATGTTTCGCTACTTCTACAACAATAAAAACACAATGCAAGTGTTTTTTTGATGATTCATCCTCTGGTCTTGTAATGTTTTAACCTTAACGTAGCTATTTTCTATCCGGGGACATAATTTACAATTGACAACATGCCTGAAAATACAATAGTATCGGTTACCGGAGTTAGAGAGGGTTCAGCCCGCAGGCCTCTCGCCGATACGCCGGCAATTTGACGCGTCAGCTTCCCATTAATGGGAAGCTTTTGCAACCCGCATGAGGAGCTGTAATATGATAAAATTGAAAGATCCGATCAGTGGACTTACACATTGCATAGGCATTATTCTCGCCATTACAGGGTTGATATTCCTGATATGGGGCTCTACTCACCCTGTCAAACCCATGCATATAGTGACTTTTTCCGTCTTTGGAGCGGGAATGATCCTACTCTATACGGCGAGCACCCTGTATCACTGGCTACCCGTTTCTGAAAAGGCTGCACTGCGTCTGCGAAAAATCGATCATATGATGATATTTATACTTATCGCGGCCACATATACTCCCATATGCCTTATTCCTCTAAGAGGCGCCTGGGGATGGAGCCTGTTCGGAGTCATATGGGGATTGACCGCGTGCGGCATACTTATGAAAATTTTCTGGCTTCAAGCCCCGCGGTGGCTTTACACCCTTATCTATATTGCCACAGGGTGGCTGGCCATTGTGGCTATATGGCCATTGATAAATACCCTTCATCTCGGTGGAATGACATGGCTGCTCATTGGCGGGTTGTTTTATACCGTAGGCGCTGTGATCTATGCAATCAAGAAGCCTGATCCCTGGCCACGCATTGTCGGGTTCCATGAAATCTTCCATGTCTTTGTCATGATGGGGACCTTTTCACATTTCTGGATGATGTACAGATATGTCATGCCCTTCAGCTAAGGATATCCCTGAAAAAACTTTGAGATGACTGAAAAACACGTTACAAAAATCGCGCAGGAACTGCAATTGACGGAAAAGCAGGTGCGGGCTGTTTTACTGCTTTTAGGAGAAGGGGCAACTGTTCCATTTATCGCCCGTTACCGCAAGGAAGCAACCGGTGGAATTGACGAGGTAAATGTCATATTCATCCGGGACAGGGCTGAGCAACTCGGCACGCTGGACAAACGAAGAGAAGCCGTTCTCAAATCGCTTGAGGAACAGGGCAAGCTTACCGACGAGTTGAAAAAAAAGGTGTTGTCTGCCGAGACCCTGGCCGTTCTGGAAGATATCTATCTGCCCTACAGACCGAAACGACGTACCCGTGGAATGGCAGCAAGGGAACGTGGACTTGAGCCGCTGGCCGCAAAGATATTTGGACAGGGTGACATCGACCCGGAAGCGGAGGCATCCGCCTTTGTTGATCCCGAAAAGGGCGTGGAAAAGATCAACGACGCGCTTGCCGGCGCACGTGATATCATTGCGGAGTGGATAAACGAGGATGCGGGGGTCAGAGATGCCCTGCGGGAACTTTTCGCCAAAAAGGCCGCCATACATTCAAAGGTTGCGAAGAACAAAGAAGAAGAGGGGGCAAAATACAGGGATTATTTTGATTGGGAAGAGCCTGTAGCCAAGGCGCCATCGCATCGTGTTCTGGCTATCCGCCGCGGCACCGCCGAGGGATTTCTTATCTTTCGCGTACTCCCAGATGAGGAAAAAACTGTCGCTATCCTTGAGCGGCACTTTGTAAGGGGTGACAACCCCGCCTCACAGGAGGTGCGTCTCGCGGTGAAAGACAGCTACAAGCGTTTGCTTTCACTCTCTATGGAAACGGAGACTCGTCTTGAAAGCAAAAACAGGGCGGACGGAGAGGCGATCAGAGTGTTCGCGCAGAACATCAGAAATCTGCTCCTTACCTCTCCGCTTGGACAGAAGAGGGTCCTTGCCATTGATCCCGGCCTGCGTACGGGGTGCAAGATTGTCTGCCTCGACCCGCAGGGAAAGCTTCTGCATAACGATACAATCTTTCCGCTCAAGCCGCGCAGCCACATGAAGAAATCGGAAGAGACATTAAAGAAACTGGTGGAAAGTTTCGGTATCGAAGCCATCGCCATCGGCAACGGCACAGGCGGGCGCGAGACGGAGGAGTTCTGCAGGGGCATAGACTTCGGCAGAAAGGTCGCCGTGGTTATGGTTAGTGAAAGCGGCGCGTCGGTATATTCCGCCTCCGAAGTTGCCCGCGAGGAATTCCCCGATTATGACTTGACCGTTCGTGGCGCGGTGTCAATCGGGAGACGCCTTATGGATCCCCTGTCGGAACTGGTAAAGATCGATCCCAAGGCCATAGGTGTCGGGCAGTATCAGCATGATGTGGACCAGAAAGCCCTGAAAAAATCTCTGGATGATGTTGTGGCGAGTTGCGTGAACGCGGTTGGCGTAGAGGTGAATACAGCGAGCAAACAACTCTTGAGCTATGTGTCAGGCCTCTCAGAAAAACTGGCCGGCAATATAATCTCCTGCCGCGATGAAAAGGGGGCATTCTCCTCGCGCGCTGAACTGATGAAGGTTCCGGGGATGGGTGCAAAAACCTTTGAACAGGCGGCCGGTTTCTTGAGAATAAGGGGCGCGGAAAACCTCCTTGATGCTTCGGCAGTCCATCCCGAAAGCTACCCTGTTGTTGAAGCGATGGCAGGCGATCTTGGATGTAATATTTCAGACCTGATGACCAGCCCCGATCTACGTAAAAAGATTATACTGGAAAACTATGTAAACGACACTACCGGCATACCAACTCTCACCGATATAATAAGTGAACTCGCGAAGCCCGGCCGTGACCCGCGTGAACAGTTCGAACTCTTTGCATTCACCGAGGGCGTCAACAAAATGGCGGATCTGGAAGTAGGGATGAAGCTGCCCGGCATTGTAACAAATGTGACCGCGTTCGGCGCCTTTGTGGATATCGGGGTTCACCAGGACGGCCTCGTGCATATCAGCGCACTGGCCGACAGGTTCGTCCGCAATCCCCATGATATCCTGAAGGTAAATCAGAGGGTCGAGGTGACAGTGATTGATGTTGATATGAAACGAAACCGCATCTCGCTTTCCATGCGTTCAAACCCGATGGAACCGCGCGGCAGACGGGACAAAGACACTACTCCCGGGAAAAAGAAATCCGGCGGCAGATCTGTGCGGCGTGAGGCGGGTGGAAAAACATCGGGAAATCCATTCTCCGGTGCACAAACTCATTAATATGGGAAGTGTCCCTAGATTTTCCTATATGGGAAGCGTCCCTAGATTTTCCTGTTACAGCTTTATGTCAAGGAATATCAGGAGGGAGTAGTGTCTCAGCTTGAAATAAAGTTTCTGTTAAACATTATATGTAACATAATCTAGAATTTTAAAATTCGGTTCTATAAAATCTTCATCATTAATCTTTCTTATATTTATTAACCTTATATCTAGCATTTTTCTAAAATCTCTAAACCTTGTACTCGGAGAAGAATTGCTGTAAAAAGCTCTCAATTCTGGAGACTCCATAAATTTTCCCATTGGGAGTCTGCCATTCAATATTAAAATTCTCATTACATCAACAATCCTGTGATTTATTTTTATAGCTTCGTTTTTTTTGTTTCTTAATAAATATTGTACATAATCCGATAGCATTAGTTGCTTCACTTTTTTTAAAACTGTTTCTTTGATTTTTTTAATTTCCTCTTTATAACCTTCTAATCCCCACAATATAAAATCGGTTGGATCTAAAGTTACCCTAATATTATGAAGATGAGTAATATATTGATCTTTGTTATAGCTCCAAAAATTGGCCAAAGACCAAAAACAGTAATCATTGATACCGTGCGCATTCAAGATAAGCGCTTCTAATGCTCTGGCTGTTCGCCCATTTCCGTCCCCAAAGGGATGGATTTCAGACAAATAGTAGTGAGCCATGATTGCTTTGACAAATATATGATGGCTTAATATTCCATTGTTTTTTTTATTCAGCCAGATTACAAAGTTTTTCATAGCATTTTCAATTTCACTTTGCGTTTTACATAGGCTTTTCTTTCTCGGAGCACCAAAGGTAGCAATAAAGTTACTTCTGTATTGTCCAGGAGAATTAGAAAGATAATTCATATTGGAAGTAAAATAAGTATGCATTTGCCGTATTAACGATTCAGAATACTCAAATCCCGTTTTATGACGAGTTACAAAGTCACTTATAAACGAATATACTTTTTTTGAGTTTGCGGCCTCTTGCTCCTTCCTATGCAATGCCTCACCGAGTTCAGCCTTTCGAAGACTCTCCTCAATTTCCTCTTTGTCGAGCACTGTTCCTTCTATCGAAAGCGTTGCACCAATCACCGAAATAAGTTCACCCCGCATAATCTTATCTGTTGAGCCAGGATAAGATGGTGAGTCTTTTATAAACTGATCTATAGAGTCAATCTCGCTTCTTATTGAAAAAAACTTCATAATGACTTCAGGAACAGCTGTTTTTTCTATTTCTTCAAGCAAATCAAACTTTATAAGCCTGTCATAAGTTAAACTCATATTCACTGCCCTCTCTGATAGATTTTGTGGAATACTATCATTGCGAACAGGAAATAGCAAGATAAAATGACTATAAAAATGAATCTAAATATATCATTATAACTAAATAGTTAAATATCAATCATAATAACTTCTGCAATGGCATATGCAATAATTATTGGCATGATTTAAACAAACGATGCCACCATTGAACAGCTGTGGATGTAAGAGGGAAGATCAGATGGATTGATTTAACCGATTATTAGAATAAACGGTTCGCAGTTCAAGAGTTTGCGCTTTCAACACAACACTCGGAACTCTACTTTTTGCGAACGGTCACAGCTCTCTGATCGCTTTCGTTTCGTACTCTCCGATAAATCCCTTGTCCGCGAAGCTGAAATAGCTGTCATTTCCGATGATGATGTGATCGAAGAAGCTGATGCCTGTTGCCTTCGCGGCCATCATCAGGCTTCTTGTGAATGCCTTGTCATTTTCACTGGGAGTTGTGGCGCCGGAGGGGTGGTTATGGGCGACGATGATCGATGGCGCGTTGTGCCGGATAGCCGTTTGAATAATATCACGGATATAAGGGTTTGCCCTGTCTACTGTGCCGTAATCAATATCTATCGTATCTGATACGGCGTTTCTTCCGTCGAGCAGCAATAGAACAAAGCGTTCTTTCTTTAAGTCTCTCATCAGCGGCATCAGCAGATTCGCCACATCAGAGGAATGCCTGACAGGATCCGCGAGTGTCTTCTCCTCGCTCAGCATGCGCCTGCCCAGTTCGATGGCGGCTTTGATCTGCGCGATTTTCGCGTTCTTGAGACCGTTGATCTTCCTAAATTCGGAAATATCAACGCTGCTCATTGCTCGAAGCGATTTGAACCTGTGCAGCAATTCTCTTCCAATATCAACAGCGCTCCTGCCGGGCGTTCCTGTCCTGATCAAAATGGCCAGAAGCTCCGCATTGCTGAGAGCATGCTCCCCGTATTTCAGCAGTTTTTCGCGGGGCCGGTCATCTTCCGCCCACTCACGGATGGGAATGGGATACTGAACCTTGTTGTCTTTTTTCATAGTATCGAACGCCCGTGGTTTATCTCAATATGCATCTCATTATTCTTCGGTCGAGTGAAGCGCACAGTTCGATCCTGAATATCAGCGTGAGTCTCGATTTCTGATTAATTTAAGAATCAGAGTTATAAATATAGCTATCGAGGCAACCGAAGCCATGGCTTCGTATGAACTCAGTAAAAGCACTAAACCCGCAAAAAAGACAGCGGTGACACCGATAATAAGATCCTGAGTAAAGGCATCCCTGTTTATCTGATTACGAATGCCTGAAATAAAAAAAGGTGTGCCGAAAAGAGTTAAGAAGACAATAAATTGAGAGAAGGTATTGCCATGATTATAAAGCAAGAGGATTCCAATCCCTGAACCGAACGAAAGGATACAGATATAAGTTAAAATACCTGTGATAGTTTTGTACTTTTTCATAATATATTATCCAAGCCATTGATTATCAGGCCGACATGCCCTGACAAGTTGATGTTATGCAACTCTCCCGTAAATTTATCCTTTTGCTATCATTGACAAAACGGCGGCAGTATAACAGAGGATAGAACCGGATGTCAACATCCGAGACCTGTAAATTACCTGAAGAAATAAGAAGGTTTAGATAGTTACACTATCATTCGATTCATACAGAATACGAAGGTAAGACAATGTTTAATTAAAAACGTTATCACAAAAAGCAGGATCTAATTTCGCGCTTTTTTTCGTGGTTTCGTGATTGTCTTTAATTCTCTTGCCATTTTTGCAAGAACTTTACAACCAGGGGACTATCGTATATATAAAGGCCTCACCAGAAATTACTGCAGGAAATCTATCCATGGCAAAAAATGAAACAACAGATCTGGCGCTCTTTGTCAGGACGTCTGGAGAAGATATAACCGGTTGGGACAGGCGAAAGATTGTTGACGCCCTGATTCGTGAGGCTGAGGTGGACCTTGATACGGCTGAGGAGATAAGCAGGGATGTGGAAGGTCAGATAGCATTGTCGGGAATCGATATCCTTACCGCTTCGCTGATAAGGGAACTGGTGGACGCGAAACTTATCGAAAGAGGCATGAAAAAGGCGACAAAGCTGCATGCCCGCCTGGGTTTCCCTCTCTACGACGTGGGACAGCTCATACTGTACCGCAATAAAGAAAACGCCAACATTCCTCACAGTCCGGAAGGCACAAACCTTACCCTGGCTCAGGGGGTAAAAAGGGAGTATGCGATTCTCAATGTCTTTTCCGAGGATATTGGATATGCCCACATGACGGGGGATGTACATATACATAACCTCGGATATGTAGACAGGCCATACTGCTCCTGTCAGTCTCTCGAATATATAAAGAAATTCGGGCTGAATCTCCCCAATTCACTCGCCGTCGCCCAGCCGGCCAGACACGCGGACGTGCTACTGTCGCACATGGTGAGGTTTGCCGCTGCCCTTCAGGGAAACTTTGCCGGGGCCGTAGGATGGGATGCCGTCAACCTCTTTTTTGCCCCCTATCTGGAGAAGTTGACCAACCGGGAGGTAATGCAGCTTGCGCAGAGGCTGATCTATGAATTCGCCCAACAGGCTGTCGGCAGGGGAGGACAGACAATATTTACCGATATACACCTCTACTGGGAGGTGCCCCGGCACTTCGAAAATGTTCCCGCCATAGGACCGGGCGGAAAATATACCGGCAAAACGTACAGTGAATATGAGGCGGACGCCCAGAGGTTTGTCCAAGCGATATTTGAGACCTTCCGGAAGGGGGACGCCGCGGGACGTCCCTTCGTTTTTCCCAGACCGCTTGTACATATAACGGATAAGCTTTTTCAGACATCCGGCCATAGGGAGTTTATTCGCTCTGCCTGTAATGTGGCAGCAGAGAAAGGGAATCCTCACTTTATCCTTGACCGGAATGATGCCCTTAATCTGTCTGAATGCTGCAATCTGAACATGACCGGCAGAGAAGAGAAGAAAGATGCCGGCGAACCGTGGAAGATGCGGTACTTTGCCATTCAGAATATATCAATAAATCTGCCCAGGCTGGGATATAAAGCAGGAGGAGATGATAGAAAACTCTTCTCCATGATTTCAGATGTCATGGAGCTTGCCGCAAAAGCTCATCTGCAAAAGAGAGTTTTTATTGAGAGGCTACTGTCGCATGGCGATGAGGGGCCCTTGTCGCTCCTTACAATGGATTATGATCATACGCCATACCTGAGGATGAACCGGTGCACATATCTTATGGGAATTATTGGACTTAATGAACTGGTCTTGGTGCATAAAGGCTGTCAGCTTCACGAATCAGAGGATGCACGTAAGTTTGGCCGTGATATTGTCGCGTACATGAAAGGCGTTGCGGACAACCTGACCGGAAAGCATGGAGTAAGGTTTATCCTGGAGCAGTCCCCCGCGGAGAGCATGCCTTACAGGCTGGCCCGGCTGGACCTGAAACATTTTTCTCCGACAGCGGGACATTTTGTGAGAGGTGACATATCGAGGGGAGAGATATATTATACCAACTCAACGCTCCTTGCGGTATCGTCCCCCACGGATCCATTCGAAACAGCGGCGCTTGAAGGTGATATTCACCCTTTCATAGAGGGAAATGCCGCAACCTGTATATCCCTGGGCGATACGAAACCGGATAAAGACGCCCTGGCCGGGTTTATCATAAAGGTTTTCAAAGAGACTCGGAACCAGCACGTAGTATTTTCGCCAGAATTTACCACCTGTCTGGATTGTAACAGGACATCCCGGGGTATCAAAGACTCTTGCCCTCATTGCGGTTCGAAGAACGTAGAGGGAATTACCAGGGTCGCGGGATATTTCTCCAGGGTATCGAGTTGGAACAAGGGAAAACTGGCGGAACTGAGAGACAGGAAAAAACAGGGGCGTGCTTTTGGCGATTCTAAGGAAGATACACCTGTAAAAAATCCAAATTAAATGGCAAAGTAAAAAGCTCCAAATGCAAGGCGCGCAAATCATGCGGAACGAGGCGTACATACGGTACGCCGCAGTGACGAAGGATGCAGCGGAACGCAGGAGTTGGACTTTTTACAAAGCCATTAAGAAAGTGTGAAAAAGTGGGCACAAACAATAACTTTTCTTGACAGTGTAGCCCGCCTGATATATAAGCTTGCCCAAGTGAGAGATATGGAAAAGATCAAAATGGCAAATATCCAGATAGCAATTATAATTATAGGGGTACTTATAATTACCTCCTTTGCATATGGGGGATGGGCAATGGTTTGATTTTTTTACATACATTCAGCATCAAGACCGTTGCCGGCCCCGGCAGCGGTTTTTTTTTTGGAGAATCAAAAAGATACAGGAGGTATTAGAGTGAAATTTACAGGGTCGCGTATTCTTATGGAAACATTGGTAGAGGAAGGGGTGGATACCATCTTCGGCTATCCCGGCGGAGCAGTGCTCGATATATATGACGAGATATACAAGACACGCATCAAACATATCCTGGTTCGTCATGAACAGGGTG
>JAFDAI010000064.1 GCA_019313905.1 Deltaproteobacteria bacterium
CGCGCGAGGTGACTTACGATTTCGATGGGCATCATTATGGGTGCCATCCACCAGACAGGCCCTAAAAACTGCTTTACATATTTGAAACCATGTACCCGGACTCCCACTATATGGGTCATAACGAACACGACAAGCGCCATGGAAACGGTGGTATTGAGATTGCTTGTCGGTGATTCAAACCCGGGGATAATGCCCAGCAGGTTGGCGGTTAGAATAAAAATGGCAGAGGTCGCTATCAGGGGAAAGAACTTGAGACCGGTAGGCCCCATGACATCAAGCATCAGATCCCTGATACCCCCCAGGATTACTTCAAACACATGCTGCATTCTTCCAGGATATATGCTGAGTTTCCGCGTCGCAAGGAAAGAAAGCAGGGCCAGAAATAGCATAATAACCCACATATACGTCACGTGAGGTGGAAGGGGGAGTTTGCCTAAAAATAAAAAGGGATGCATTTTTCTTTTTGAACCTCCTATAATGGGTTTTTCAAATTCGCGCCTATAACCGTTAATATGACATTTATCACAACCAGCGAAAGGCCGAGCAGAAGTCCGAAGATATCAGCCGGAGCCCTGGTTATGACAAAAAAGAGCACGATTCCCGTAACGATAAACCTTATATAATATTTTGCCATCATAAAGGGCTTTGCCCTGTCCGCGTGCTTCAGAAAGGTACTCCGAAGATCCCTGGAGAGCCAGTGAAAATTTACTATGCTTATAAGGCCTCCCAGCAGCACCCCCAGCGTAAACCTGCCCGGCAGAAACAGAAAACTAAGGACAAGGAATATGCCGAGCACCACCCAGTTTCCTATCTCAATGTTTCTCTGCATGATGGTTTTTTTTATGTCGACCATCGTCTACAGCCTTGTCCGAGACTTTCTCCTTATCGGGAAAGGTACTTTTTATAAAAAGATAGAAGTTCCTGAAGCCGGCGGCAACGCCTATCAACAAAAACAGGGGGGTAAAAATATTATTTGTCCCCAGCTTTTTGTCGAGATACACCCCGATCATGAGACATCCAAAGATTGCGATAACCATGGCAAGGCCAAGGCTTGCAGCATATCCCATCTGGAGCGCCATCTTCTTTTTACCGGCTTTATCCATCGCCGAACCGCCTATAACATAGAGGTTTTGTGAAGTCAATTAATATTGACAGAATCGTGAAAAGTCAGAAACCACCACTTTTTGTCATTCCGGCGGAAGCCGGAATCCAGTAATTTCAATATGTTCTGGATGCCGGATCAAGTCCGGCATGACGTTTTTGGGACTTTTTACGAGTTCATCAATATTGAGGGATCCAAGCCCTTTATTACAGTCTGAATCTCGCGTCGATCTTCAATTTGCGCTTGACCGGCATGCTGATAATATTGCTGATGCCTGTCTCCCTCGAAATATCCGACAGCGCCTTTTCAATCTCATTCTCAGTGGGCGCTATAAACGTGAACCATACATTATATTCATAGTCCCTCAGGTAATTATGGGTAACACCCCTGTACGAATTGACAATATCCACAAACCTTTCAAGCCTGTCGGCGGGCACTTTCGCGGCACACAACGTGCTCGTGAAACCAAGATTTCCGGTATCAAAAACAGCGCCTATCCTGCGGATAATGCCTTCATTTTTAAGCCTCCTGACACGTTCCAAAACATCATCCTCATCGATACCAACCAGCGCGCCCAGAGTCCTGAACGGCCTCGTGTCGAGAGGAAGCCCTTCCTGTATTATATTGAGAATTTCCCTGTCCAAACGATCCATAATAATTTCAAATTCCGCTTTTTCATAACCCGTCACCCGGCGTTATGCAACCCGGTCTATTCCACTATAATCATATCCTTATTTACTTCCAACGTCTTAGGCCCAATTCCCTTCACCATCATGATATCCTCCACCTTCACAAAAGGGCCGTTGGCATCCCTGTACTGCACTATCCTTTCAGCGTACTTTGGGCCAATCCTTTTTAGATTGACCAGCTCTTCCACTGTGGCAGTATTGATGTTGATCTTCTCTCCATCATCAGCCAGCGCAACAGGAACCATTGATATCACAAACAAAGCCACAACCAGAAACGTAAGAATTTTTTTACAGTTCTTCATACATACACCTCCTTAGTCCGGTGACGGGTCATAAAAAGCGGATTATACTGGCCTAACCTCTAACTCCTTTTTAAGCATCTAAAGAGCGCGGCAGATATCTTTTTACAAACTTTTCATCTTTTCAGGGCCGGCTGGCTTTTTCCTATACTCGATTTCCTGTCATTATTTTCCGGATAACATAATCCTGCATTTCTGTTGTGAGTTCCGGGTAGATGGGCAGGGCGATGGTATGTTCCGCGGCATATTCGCTGTTGGGAAAATCACCTGATTTATAGTCCAGGTACTTGAAGCACTCCTGCTTGTGGAAGGGTATGGGGTAGTATATTTCTGTGCCGATGTTGTTTTCCGCAAGGAATTTTCTCAGGGCATCTCTTTGATTCATGCCTGATATGACGTACTGGTTGTAGATATGATATTCTCTTTTGTAGGCGATAATGGGTTTTTTGATACCATTGACGTTCAGATTTCTGTCGTAGTGGGCGGCATTTGCTTGTCTCATTGAATGCCATTTGTCGAGGTGAGGCAGTTTCACCGAAAGAATTGCCGCCTGGATCGGATCAAGCCGGAAGTTGCCCCCGATCAGCTCGTGGTAGTATTTCGGGTTGGCGCCATGGTTCCTGAGCTTCTTCAGTTTTTCATCGATATTCGCATCGTTTGTAACAACCATCCCGCCATCGCCCACGCCCCCGAGATTTTTACTGGGAAAGAAAGAGAAGCAACCGAAGGCGCCCATACTGCCGGCCTTTTTCACCCCGTATCTCGAAGGATATCTTGCGCCGATGGCCTGGGCAGCATCTTCAATGACCGGGATGTTATGTTCCCCGGCGATCTCAAGGATCGGATCCATGTCCGCGCACTGCCCGTAGAGATGAACAGGGATTATCGCCTTTACTCTGTCAATCTTTTCTCTGTTTGCTCCAAGCCAGTGCCTCAAGGCGTCCGGACTCAGATTATACGTATCGGGATCTATGTCCACGAACACGGGAGTCGCGTTTAGCCTTGCAATAACCCCTGCCGTGGCAAAAAACGAAAAAGGCGTTGTAATGACAATATCGCCGGGACCAATATCCAGGGTCATCAGAGAAATCAACAGGGCGTCTGTTCCCGATGATACCCCGGTGGCATACCTTGCACCCACATATTCCGCTATCTCAGCTTCAAGCTTCTCCACCTTCGGACCCATTATATAATGGGTGGAACTGATTACTTCATTGACTGCAAGCTTTACATCATTTTCGATCGTCTTTAATTGTGGCTTCAGATCTAATAACGGAACGTTCACACCTGCTCCTTTTTCAACTGAGTGAGGGTCACATCTTAATTATTAACTATTCGCAATGATTATCTTTATATATCCTTGATATAAAACGTAAATATTTAAGATACGACTCTTTGATGAACTCGTAAAAAGTCAGAAAACACCATTTTTTGTCATTCCGGCGGAAGCCGGAATCCAGTAATTTCAATATGTTCTGGATGCCGGATCAAGTCCGGCATGACGTTTTTAGGACTTTTTACGAATTCATCACTCTTTTATCCTCTCTAAAATATTGTATTGTTTTCTTGAGACCTTCTTCCAGGTCGGTTTCCGGTTCCCATCCAAGTTTTTCTCTGGCCAGGGTAATGTCAGGCTGGCGTTGTCTGGGGTCGTCCTCCGGGAGAGGCTTAAAAATAATCCTTGATTTCGAATTTGTAATTTCTATAATTTTTTTGGCGAGTTCGAGGATGGTAAATTCTCCGGAGTTTCCCAGATTTACAGGGCCGATGAAATCATCGGGGCCATTCATCATCCGGATCAAGCCTTCTATCAGATCATCGACATAGCAGAAAGAACGGGTCTGCGATCCGTTACCGAAGATTGTTATATCCTGATTCTTCAGGGCCTGTACAATGAAGTTGCTGACTACCCGGCCGTCGTCCGGTTGCATCCTCGGCCCATAGGTATTGAATATCCGCACTACCCTGATGTTGACTTTATTTTGCCTGTGATAATCGAAAAAGAGGGTCTCGGCGCAGCGTTTACCCTCGTCGTAACAGGATCTTATGCCGATGGTGTTGACGTTGCCCCAGTAGTCTTCCTTCTGAGGATGAACAGCGGGATCTCCGTAGATCTCACTGGTGGAGGCCTGCAGGATTCTGGCGTTAACTCTTTTTGCCAGCCCCAGCATGTGGATGGCGCCCATGACGCTGGTCTTGACTGTCTTTACCGGGTTGTACTGATAGTGGTTGGGCGAGGCGGGGCAGGCCAGATTGTATATCTCGTCCACTTCGAGGAATATGGGCTGCACCAGATCGTGACGTATCAGTTCAAAGTTGGGTTTTCCAAGGAGATGGCCCACGTTTTGTTTTCCACCGGTGAAGAAATTGTCCAGACACAAAACATCGTGGCCCTCCACAACCAGACGATCACAGAGATGCGAGCCTAAGAATCCGGCGCCACCGGTAACCAGAATGCGCCGAGCATTAAATTTCTGAATTTTAGATTTTAAATTTTTGATGGAAAAACTCCTTAAAGATTAGTTAAATACCACTTATACGTCTTTTCTATGCCTTTCTCAAGGGAAGTTTTTGCGGCCCAGCCTTTGTTTCGGATCCTGGAGATGTCTAACAGTTTCTGCAAGGTGCCGTCCGGCTTTGTGTTGTCCCACTCTATCGAGCCGCTGTAGCCCACGATCCCCGATATCATCTTCGCCAGTTCTCTTATGGTGATATCTGTGCCGGCGCCGACATTGATGAATTCGCCGATATTCTTCGCGTCATAATTTTCCATGAGAAAGACGCAGGCATCGGACATGTCATCCGCGTAGAGAAATTCCCTCTTCACCCCTCCTGTTCCCCACAGGACAACCCTGTCCGGGTGGACACCTAATCCTGACAGGTGTCCGCTAATCAGCGCAGGATCATCGGACGAACCGGATGACAGGCCGTTCCCGAATTTTTCAAGGTCGCTGTTAATGGTCTGGTAATCTTTTTGAGAAAGGAGTTTCGCCAGGTGCAGCTTGCGTATCAACGCGGGGAGAACATGCGATGTTTCAAGATCGAAGTTATCATTCGGGCCGTAGAGATTCGTAGGCATGACTGACATGAAATTTGTCCCGTATTGTTCGTTGTAGTATCTGCACAACTTTATCGCCGCTATCTTCGCTATGGCATACGGCTCGTTCGTCGGTTCCAGCTCCGATGTCAGGAGATATTCTTCCTTCAGTGGCTGTGGGGCGGTCCTGGGATAGATGCAGGAAGAGCCGAGGTTCAGGAGCTTTTTGACTCCATATTTATGAGAGGCATGGATCACGTTGGCCGCTATCATTGTATTTTCATAGATGAACTGAGCCGTGTATGTGCTGTTGGCTAATATGCCCCCGACCTTTGCCGCGCACAGAAAAACGTATTCGGGCTGTTCCTTTTCAAAGAAGTCTTCGACATCCTGCTGCCTCGTGAGGTCAAGCTCCCCGTGAGATCTGCAGATGAGATTTTTGCACCCGTTCGCTTCAAGCCTTCTTCTGATGGCGGAACCCACCATACCGCGGTGGCCGGCAATGTATATCTTGTAGTCTGTCTGATTCATAGTTTTCAGGGGTCAGACCCCTCCCTCCCTTTCCTTCACTACTTCGCCACAATTATCAGCACGGAGCCTTTAATTTTTTTCGCAAGCTCTTCTACTGAAGCGTATCTAAACGGACGTATGGTATCTATGCGCTTTTTGGGGGATACTGAGGAAAGCAGACCTTGAAGATAGGATATCTTAATGCCGTAATTGATATTCTGGGGCAGGTCACCTGTCCATTTAAACATCTTTACCGCATTTACTTTACTTGTAACAATTCCCACCACCTTTCCTTCCATATTCACCAGAGGCCCGCCGCTATTGCCCGTCTGTATCGGCACGCTGATTTGCAGGGCGCGGGGGTCATCTCCGAGGCCGGATGTTGAATTTACAACACCTTCAGTCAATTTCGGCTTGACGCCTAATAGATCTGGATGGGGGTATCCGACAGTAACGATCTTCTCTCCCAGCGCAGCCGGCTTTGAGGAAAGGGGTAAAGCCGCGGGAAGAAGCCCGGTATCCTTCACCTCAAGCAACGCAAGGTCATTAAATGCATCATGCGCGGCAACAGTTGCGGGAATTTTTACGCCATCCTGTCGTATCAGAATAATATGATTACGCCCCTCAACCACATGGTTGTTAGTAACAACAAAGCCAGAGGCTACCGGCCAGCCGGTGCCGGAACATGGCTCTGTCTTTGCGGCCTTTTCTTTTTTGCGAACCTCTGCTTTTGCATGCGAACAGGCATACTCATGTAGGCGTTCACTTATTGAACCGGGCACCACCAGACTCATGTTTATCTCGGATTCTTTAACAGTATGTTTAGAGATTGCCTCACCATTAGAATCATATTTGACATAACCGGCAACACCACACATGGCGCTATCGCAATCATCAACCCGGTAAATCTTTGTACATTTTTTGTCGGAGTGCGATTCCTGGAATGGCACATTCATTATCCAATACCACACTAAATTTTTCTGCCGCCTGATTTTGTTTTTATTTATAAAAATATATTCAGTATCGGTAAATAAAAGATACTTCCATCCCGGATACATCTTTTCTAACAATGTGCGTAATTCAGCGTGACCAAGAGCATTCCCCTTCTCTGCGGCCTTTCGGTACCACTCGGCAGCCTTCGTATAGTCTTTGGGAACGCCTTGGCCAATATAATACATAAGCCCCAAGTGACACTGAGCACCAGCATCTCCCTGCTCTGCCGCCTTCCGCCACCATTTGGCAGCCCCTGTATAATCTTGAGGAACGCCCTCGCCAAAAAAATACATACCCCCCAGTTTATACTGAGCGACAGTAAACCCCTTCTCTGCAGCCTTACGGTACCACTCGGCAGCCTTCTTGTAGTCTTTGGGAACGTCTTTGCCATGTAAGTACTTCTCGCCCAAGTTATACTCAACTTCGCCTGCTTTCTGTTTCGCACCCTTATCAGCCGTCTTGGTTTGCTCGGAATACGTATCTTGCAGGGGGTTATTAGTAGATGCCTGTGTTTTGCCTTGCTGGCTTATTGCATTGGTACTGAAAAAAAGAACAAAAAATAGTAATGCCACACCAACATGTATTTTTTTCATGCTTGCCTCCCTTTAAGCACCTCGTGTTCCCTATACCTCAACTCCATTAAAAAATAATGGCAGATTACAGTTGGGCAGTGACAGCCTATTCTTGAAAACCAGCGGATAGCTGTGCGCGATTATAATGCCACCAGTTTCTTCCCACCGTATCCATAAAAATGATAGCATTATCGATAAATACTATATAGCGAAAAACCCTGGTAATTTCTTCACATCCAAAGAGTGCTGACATTAAATCATCTGTCATTTGCTTAAAATCAACTGGTTCAGAATGCACATCAAACACAAGAAGTATTTTTGGATGATAATTTTGATGATTTGGATATCCGTCAAACTTCTTGACCTTCCCAAGTGTTACACCTTTAGCTCTGCCTACCCACTCCTTTTCGGCTGAATTTCCCTCCCAAGGTGGATTGGTTAGTTTGTCCTTATTTAACAGCCTCTCAATTTCCGACCTTTTTTTCTTTTCTTCGCTTTCTGAAAAGCGAAAGTCCCCGAGATCCATTATCCCATCACTGTTTTCAGATAGGGCAAGTGCGTGCCCAAAGTTTGGGGAACTTGATTCAGTAACTTCTATACCTATTGTTTGTGATTTTGAGTATATTCGAAAATCCGGTTTATCTGAATATTCCACCTTCAATGGAAAGGTTAGAATTTCCTTCTTGATTAGTAAGGGTGACAAAATACTGAAAAGGCATGTTTCAACATGAATGGTTGATCTCCCCTAAGTTCTTCTAGGAAATCTATTTGAGAAACAACTGTAAAAATCGAGGAACTCTTTTGGGTTTT